>NZ_CAJPHP010000021.1:0-140696 GCF_905339975.1 Burkholderia sp. BCC1999
GTCTGCGAATTCCGCTCCATGAGATATTTGATCGAGGCGATTGCCAGACGTGATGTCGACGGCGCCGCGACATTGATGGGCGCCCATGTCGTTAAGGCGAGACGTACACCGCTCGCGCTGATGGAGCAAGAGGCGCGACGCACACAAGCAGATTCGCCGGAAAACGTGACCTATCCATGATCTCGTGCGCGAGGCCTACGATGAGGTGTGAAACCTAAAATGCGGTTACATCGCGGAACGCGGTACCAACGGCGGATAGTCAGTGTAGCCGACGGCGCCTGGCGTGTAGACCGTCTGCGGATTGAAGTCCGCCAGCGGCGCATCGTCAAAGAACCGACGCACGAGATCCGGGTTTGCGATAAATGCGCGGCCGAAGGACACCGCTTCCCCGATGCCGTCGGTCAGCGCTTGTTGCGCCCGTGTTCGGTCGAATTCAACGTTGACAGTCAGCGGCCCGGAAAAATGACGCCGGCCGAGTGCATATGCATCGAGTCCGACAATCGGCGAACGGATGACATGAAGGTATGCGAGCCGCAACGGCGATACCGCGTCGAGAAGCGCGGCATATGTCTGCGCAGGATTCTCGTCGTGAGTATCGTTGAACGGGTGTCCCGGACAAATGCGGAACCCGACCTTGCCGCTGCCGATAGTCGACGCAATCTCTTCGGGCGTTTCGACCACGAAGCGCAGACGGCCATGCAACGCACCACCATAGCCATCGCGACGTCGATTGGTTCCAGTGGACAGAAACTGCATTGGCAGGTACCCACTGGTGCAATGCAGTTCAACACCATCGAAACCCGCGGATACCGCGTTGAGTGCAGCTTGTCTGTACTCCGCGATCACGCCCGGGATTTCGGCTGTCTCGAGTTCGCGCGGCGTCTCTACGTCGACCATGCCGTTTGAGTCCGAGTAGAGTTGCACGTCGGCACGGATGCTTGACGGTGCAACTGTTTCTGCATCTGTATCCTTATTGTAACGGGGCGCGATCCGGCCGACGTGCATCAGCTGCAGAACGATCTTTCCACCGACAAGATGAACGGCATCGGTGACGGTTCGCCAGCCGGTGATTTGCTCGGGCGTATGGATGCCGGCGTTCTGCAGTGGCCCTTGCCGTGCTTGCTCGGATGCGTACCTTCGCGATTATCAACCCGGTGCTCGCACGCTGTGCGTAAGAGGTGGCGTGCAATTCATGCGGAACGTCGCCGGCCCCTGCACGGCTGCGCGTCATCGGAGCCATGACGATTCGGTTGGCGAGTACCATGTCACCGAGACTCACGGGGGCGAAGAGAGTGGACATCAAAACGGTTCCTGTCAAGTTGACGGTCGACAGACGGCGGGTTGCGCGTTCGCATTCCGCTGTCCGTTGTGGCGATAGATGGCCTCGTTAGCCGGTCTCAGGCGAGGCGCGCAGCCCGAGCGCCGGCTATAGGTCGAACAGACGCGTCTTGGCTTGCTCCGGTACCGCATGCCAGATCCGCTTTTCCACGTCGAACTCGAAGATCGAGCGGTGGCGCCTGGATTCATGCAGGTCAGCGACGTTCGTATAAAACTGGTGGTACCACTCACGCAATTGCATGATCGGGCCGTCGGCGGCACAAAGAACGGGATTGTCGACGCGGGTCTTTCTAGCCCAGATGCGGACGTCGTCGTCGAAGGACCCGTCACCACGCCACTCTCAGTTGTGGAACGGACAGTCGATCGCGCTGCCCTTCACGTATCCATAGCTCAGGTCGGCGCCCATATGCGGGCAGTACCCCCCCGACTGGAAGGCCATGTTGAACTGCGCTACGATCCATTTCGACGAGAGACGTACCTGTGGCGGCACCTGAAATCGCAGGTGCCCGAAATTCTGCACACGCTTCACTTTCCGCGAAACGCCAATGCACGAGTTTTCCCCATTTCGTCTCGATGCGGCAAACCAGTCGTTGCTGCGCAATATGCCTGACGGGGAAACGCGGCGGATTCAACTTCGGCCCAAGGCCTTTTCAATCCTTCAATACTTGCTGGATAACGCCGGTCGGCTGGTCACGCACGACGAGCTGATGGAGCAGCTTTGGCGGAATACGCATGTCCAGCCCGAAGTGCTGGCAAGCCATATCCGCGATATCCGGGCGGCGCTTGGCGATGACGCGAGACGACCGACGTTCATCGAAACGGTTGCGCGCCGCGGGTATCGCTTCATCGCGAAGATCGGCGCGGCCGGACCCGCGACGACGAGTGACGCCAACGGCGCGGCCGTCCCTGCGCTTATCGGCAGGGACGCCCAGCTGCTGAAGCTGCAGCAGGCTTACGATGCCGCCGCCGCTGGCAAGCGGCAACTGGTGTTCGTCACCGGCGAGCCGGGTATCGGCAAGACCGCGCTCTGCCTGGCGTTCGCCCGCCGGCTTCGCGATCGTGAGTCGGTACCGCATGTCGCGTGGGGCCAGTGCATCGAGGGGTATGGCGTCACGGAACCGTATTTCCCGGTGTTCAAGGCCATTCACCAGCTGTGCCGGGCCGGCGGCGAGCCGGTCACGCAGCTGTTCGTCGACAACGCACCGACCTGCATCGTCCAGTTCCCGGATCTGGTCGGCAGGGAGCAGCGTCACGCGCTCGAGCGCGACGTCACGGGCGCGACCAGCGGGCGCATCCTGCGCGAGATGCTCGCGGCACTGGAAGCACTCGGGCAGTCGCGGCCGGTCGTTCTGATCATGGACGATCTTCAGTGGGTCGATCATGCGACCGTCGACGTGATCTCCGAATTCGCACGCAGGCATCATGCGGCGCGCATCCTGCTGATCTGCACGTTCCGGCCGCTGGAAGCGTTGCTGAACGAGCATCCGATCAAGCGGCTGAAAGAGGAACTCTTCGCGCACCGGTTATGTGACGAGATCGGCCTGACGGGGCTGACGGAAGGCGACATCGTCGAGTACCTCGGCCAGGTGGCGACGGACAACGGGCTGCGGCAACCGCTCGCGAACCTGCTGTTCCGGCGCACGGAAGGCAATCCGTTGTTCATGGTCGCTGCGCTCGAACACAGCGTCGAGCGCGGGCTGCTGGAAGATCGCGACGGGCGGTTGCGCCTGGGGCAGCCGGTCGACAAGCTGGCGCTGGATATTCCGCGAAGCTTGCGGACGGTCATCGAAGCGCAGCTCGACCACCTCGGCGTCGAGGGCTGGCGCGTGCTGGAAGCGGCCAGTGTCGCGGGTGCGGAGTTCACGCCCGCGATCGTGGCCTCCGCGGCGGGATATCCGGTCGAGCAGGTCGAGGAGGTGTGTCACCACCTCGCGCGTCGGCACCAGGTCATTCGCGTGGCGGGCACCGCGCATCGCGTGCGCGGCCCGGAGTCGCCGCGCTATGCATTCGTGCATGCGCTGTATCGCGAAACGTTGTACGAGCGGCAGGTGCCGGGACGGCGCGCGGCGCAACACCAGCTTGTCGGTCAGGCGCTCGAACGTCTTTACGACGGGCATCTCGAAGAACTCGCGGCCGAGCTGGCGATGCATTTCGAACAGGCCGCGGACTGGGCGTGTGCCGTCCGGTATCTGCGCATCGCCGCGGAGAATTCGGAGCGGCGCCATGCTCACCGCGAGGCGATCGCGCTGCTGTCGCACGCACTCGAACTGGTGAACTGGATCGCGCCGGAACCGCGGCGCGATGTCGAGCTGCAACTGCTCGAGAAGCTGGCGACCATCTACGTGGCGTCGTTCGATGCGCGGTGCGTCGACACCTACGAGCAATTGGCCGAGACGGCCTTGGCGTATGGACTGCCGGAGACTGGCGCGACGGCGCTGCTGAATCTCGCGACGTGCCTCTCGTGGGACGATGCGGAGCGGGCGCTGAAGGTCGCGGAGCGCGTGTATCGCATCGCGGAGCGTCTGCCCGATGCGTTCGCGCGACAGCGCTTTCAGATGAGCTGCCATTTCTGGCGCGTCTGGGCCGGCGGATGGAACGACCCGGAAGTCCGTCAGGTGCGGTGGATCTTCCGGGATCTGCAGCAGCATGACCGTACTGCGCTGGCGCGCGAGTCGATGGAGTACGGGATGATCCAGTGGGCGTCGTCCGAATACGACGAATCGTATCGATGCATCGCGGAAGGGCTGAACATGCTGACCGCGTCGCTCGAGGGGCAGAACCCGTACTTGAGCATTGCGTATCAGAAGGGGCAGTTCTATCTGCCGCGCGCGCTCTTGTTTCGCGGCGAGTGGGGCAAGGCGCTGGACGCCGTGGATGCGTCGATCGAGCTGGCCGACAG
The DNA here is from genome assembly GCF_905339975.1 of Burkholderia sp. BCC1999. Classification (NCBI taxonomy): domain Bacteria; kingdom Pseudomonadati; phylum Pseudomonadota; class Betaproteobacteria; order Burkholderiales; family Burkholderiaceae; genus Burkholderia; species Burkholderia sp. BCC1999. Next base: position 4,238 of record NZ_CAJPHP010000021.1, read on the forward strand.
GAACGGCGACTCCTTCCCGGCGCAGATGCTTCGCCTGAGCCGATCGTGGATTCACTTCCATGCGATGGACTTCGACGAAGTCCTGGCGACCAGTGAACGGGTGGAGCACATCGGCGACAGTTTCGGCGGTAGCTACCTCGTTCGCCTTGGGCGGCTGCTGTCGGGCTCGGCCGATGTCTGCTCGGGAAACGGCGAGCGCGCGGCACGGACCCTTATCGCGGCGCGCGACGAAATGAACAGTCACCGCATCGTGCTCGACTGGTGTTTCCGCCTTCCGCTGCATGCGGCACTCGCGGAACTCTGGCTCTTGCGCGGGGATGTGCCGCATGCGCGTGAAGAGGCGAGCGACTACCTGGCACTCGCGCTGTCGACCGACGACTACGCGAATCAGGCGCTCGCGCTCGAAGTGAACGCGCGCGTGGCGCTGGCCGGTGGCGCACCATCGACCGCGCATGCATTCATCGTGCGGGCGATCGAGGCCGTGGAAGAACACGAGATTCCGCTGGCGACCTGGCGTGTCCACGCCACGGCCGCATCGCTGATCGCGGCCTCCGGGCAGCCTGTCGTCGCGCAGCGGCACCGCGAGCTCGCCCGGACCGCGATTCTGGCGCTTGCCGATTCGCTGGGGTCCCGGCCGGCGCTTCGGCAGACGTTCCTTTCGTCTCCGTTCATTGCCGGCGTCCTGGGCGAGGACGCGGTCGACGCCGCCTGACGGTCCGGTCCCGTCGGTCACGCCGGTTTTCAGAACTTCTCCATGGTAAGGACAGGACTTGCGGCCGACGCACGCCTAACGTTGTCGCAAGTGCGGCGGAGCGATGTCGCGCAATGGCAGTCATGCCATGTGCGATTGCCGGACTAGCGTTTCGTAGGAAGAAAACGCCGGTGTCGCGATTGCCGGCCGATGTTCGTCATCCCCAACCTGTTGGAGCACGAAAATGAAAACGACCTCGTCCGTAATGCGTGCCGCCGCCGTGCTGGTCCTTTCTGGTGCCGCGCTGGGTTCTCCTGCCGCGATGGCTGCGCCGGTCAAGAATGTCGTCCTCGTCCACGGCTTTTTCGCCGATGGTTCGGGCTGGCAGGCGGTATCGAAAATCCTGGCGCGCGACGGCTACAGGGTGTCCGTGGTGCAGGAGCCGGAGACGTCGTTCGAAGAAGACGTCAAGGCGACGACACGGGTGATCGACGCGCAGGACGGGCCGAGCATCCTGGTCGGCCACAGCTACGGCGGCGCGGTGGTGACGGAAGCTGGCAACGACGACAAGGTCGCCGGCCTCGTTTATGTGGCTGCATTCCAGCCCGATACGGGAGAAAGCCCGCTCGACCTGACCAAGAAGATGCCGCCGGCCTCGAAGTCGATCAAGCCGACCGCGGATGGCCACCTGTATATCGAGCAGGCGAGGTTCCATGAGGACTTCTGCGCCGATCTGCCGGCGGCCGAAGCGAATTTCATGGCGATCTCGCAGGTGACGCCTGCCGCGCAGGCGTTCGGCGTGCCGATCCAGCACGCGGCGTGGCGGACCAAGCCGAGCTGGGCCGTCGTCGCGATGGCGGACCGCGCGATCAATCCCGACCTGGAGCGCTTCATGACCAAGCGCGCGGGGAGTACGACGGTTGCGCTCGACTCGAGCCATGTGGCCTACATGTCGCATCCCGCCGAAGTCGCCAGGCTGATCGAACAGGCCGCAACGACGGCCGGCAAGCAGTGACGGGACGCGGTGCGCCGCCCGTGTCGTGACCGGGCGGAAGAGCAACGCATTCATCCGCGGCGCGCCGTGGCGCGCCGGAAACCCGCGGTGGCAACGTGCGTCGCGGGTTTTTCCTTGCATGTGTCCGCTTCAATCTCGCCGCGAGCGCTTCCGCCGCGTATGACGGCGGTATGTCGCGCGCCGGCCGGACATGTTGCAGCACCGCCACCGGGAAAACGCGGAAACGGTGCAGTGCCGATGGCAATCGAAGTATGCTGTGGCGCGGCACGGCCCGAGCGCGCTATGCGTCGCGCGCCGGGACTGCCGACCCGCGCCGCGCTCAATCCGGCGCCCAGAATAAACAGACTTCGCCGGGAGTGGGGGCGGTCATCATGACCATGCTGCGTTCGTGGGGTGCGATTCTCTCGTTGCTGGCGCTCGTTGCGTGCGTCAGCCTTCCGCCGCAGGCCGATCGCGCGCCGACGCATGCGTTCACCGATACGGAACACACGCGGCTGGGCGCCGCGTTCCGGCAGCAGGCCGCCGAGCATCCCGGACAGGACGCGTTTCACTTGCTGACCGATCCGGTCGACGCGCTGGACGCACGCGTGCTGCTGGCCGACCGGGCAGACCGGTCGCTGGACCTTCAGTACTACATCTGGCACGACGACCTGACCGGGCACGAACTGGCCGATGCGGTCATTCGCGCGGCCGATCGCGGCGTGCGCGTGCGCGCGCTGCTCGACGATCTCGGCACGAACGCGGACGACCGCAAGCTGCTCGAGATCAGCTCGCATCCGAACATCGAGATCCGGCTGTTCAATCCGGTGGCGACGCGCCGGTTCAAGAAGATCGGCACGGTGTTCGAGTTCGCGCGCGTCAACCGGCGCATGCACAACAAGGCGTTGATCGCGGACAACCAGGTGGCGATCGTCGGTGGCCGCAATATCGGCGACGAGTACTTCGGCGCCTCGTCGATGCTGGAGTTCGGCGATCTCGATGTCGTCGTCCATGGCCCGGCGGTGAAGGACATCTCGACCGAATTCGATACGTTCTGGAATTCGCCGTATGCGTATCCGATCGATACGCTGGTCGGGCACGATGCGGCGCCGGGCGGGCTCGATCGCGAGCGAGAGCGGCTGCGCGACTACCTGAGGGCCATGGAGGACAATCCGTACGTGCTCGAAGCACGGCAGCGGCTCGACCGGATCGTGCACGGGCAGGGCACCGAACTGTCGTGGGGGCACGCGACGGTGCTGTACGACGATCCGTCGAAGATCGCGCATGCGCCGAAGGACAGCGACGGGCACCTGTTGCCGAAGTTGCGTGCACTTGCGTTGCAGCCTCAGCATGACCTGCTGATCGTGTCGCCGTATTTCGTGCCGGGCAAGGACTTCGTCGAGCGGCTGCGCGCGTATTCGGCGCGCGGCGTGCGCGTGACGGTGCTCACCAATTCGCTCGCCTCGACCGACGTGGCGGCCGTGCATGCCGGCTATCGCCGCTACCGGAGCGACCTCGTCGCGGCCGGCGTGCGGCTCTACGAGCGGCGGCCATCGGGCGACAAGAGCATTTCGAAGGACGTCATCATCGGGTCGTCGCGTGCGTCGCTGCATGCGAAAACCTACGTGTTCGACCACCAGCGCATTTTCATCGGGTCGATGAATTTCGATCCGCGCTCGCTGAACCTCAATACCGAGATCGGTGTTTTCTGCGAGAGTCCGGCGATCGCATCGCAGGTTGCGAACGATCTGGAGTCGCGACTCGACCGGATCGCGTGGCGTGTCGAGCCGAGGACCGATGCGGCCGGGAAAGGGCGGCTCAAGTGGATTCAGACCGATGCGGACGGGAAGGTCACCGAAATCGATCACGAACCGGAAGTGTCGGCGGCGCGGCGGATGGAAGTCTGGTTTCTGGGGCTGTTTCCGATCGAATCGCAGCTGTGAGCGACGCTCAGCGGCGCGTGCGGCCGAGCCGTTCGATGACGGCTGCGAACTGCGTCGTTGCCGTCTCGATCGTCGCGTCGTCCAGCCCGGAATAGCCGAGCACGAAGCCGTTGTACGCGCGGCCGTCGCCGACGCGATAGTTGCTCAGCGGCTGCAGCAGCAGGCCATGCGCGGACGCGGCGCGCGCGACGTCGGTGTCGTGCAGCGGCGCCGCGAGGTCCGCGGACAGATGCATGCCGCCGGGGCTGTCACGCACGCTCAACGCGGTGCCGAAATGGCGGGCGAGGGCCGCTTCGAGGCTGCTGCGCCGGTCGGCGTAGAGTGACCTCATCTTGCGCAGGTGCCGTGCAAAGAGACCGGTGTCGATGAATTCGGCCATCGCGAGCTGGTCGGCCGAATGTCCGCGATGGACGAGTTCGCGCAGCGTTCGCGTGAAGCGTTCGACCAGGGCAGGCGGTACCACCATGAAGCCGAGCCGAAGGGCGGGAAACATCGTCTTGCTGAACGTGCCGAGATAGCAGACCGGCGCGTCGGGATCCAGGCCCTGGATCGCGGGCAACGGCTGGCCGCCGTGTCGGAACTCGCTGTCGTAATCGTCCTCGATGATCCATGCACCGCACGCGCGCGCATGCTCGACGAGCGCTGCTCGCCGTTCCGGGCTCATCAGCGCGCCGAGCGGGTATTGATGCGATGGCGTCGTATAGATCAACCGGGGCGGCTGGGTACGCCACTGTTCGCCCGTGGGCGCCATTCCTTCGTGATCGACCTCGATCGGCACGAGGTTCAGGCCGGTCGACTGGAAAGCCGTCCGGGCGCCGTTGTAGCAGGGATTCTCGAGCCAGCCGTATTCGCCGGGATTCGCGAGCATGCGCGCGCACAACTCGAGGCTGCCTTGCGTGCCGTCGGTGATGAATACCTGATTCGTGTCGCAGCGCACGCCTCGCGATACGCGGATGTATGCGGCGACCGCACGCCTGAGTTCGGGCAGCCCTTCGGCCGGGCCATACGCAAGGTGGGCAGGCTTGATGGTTTTCCACGCGCGCTCGATGCAACGACGCCACTGCGCAACAGGGAATTCGTCGAGCGAGGGCAGGCCGGGGACGAACGGCAGCATGCGTTCGGGCTCGGGATCGGCGTTCTCCAGCCCGTGCACGCGCGCCGACAGCTGAACCGCGGGCGGGCCGTCTTCATTCGTGGTGCTCGCGCTGCCGGATCCGCCCCATCGCGTGATCGTGCCGTTGCGCGTGGCGGCCACGAAGCCTTCTTCCGCCAGGCGTTCGTACGCATAGACCGCCGAATTGCGTGCAATGCCCAGCTCGGCCGCGAGCACGCGCGTCGACACGAGCCGCGTGCCGGGCGGAAGGTGCCCGTCGAGCAGCAGGCTGCGCAGGCTGCGGTACAGCGCTTCCTGCTGGCTGTGTCGGGTCGTGCCGTCCTGTCGGGAAAGCGACGAGATGAGCAGCGCGAGATCCATAGGCTGGTTCCAGAAATTTGCGTTGTGCTGGTTCTTTTGAAGATGCCACGCGCATCGTATCGTTCACATGTTCGCGGTACAGGCCAGAGCGCAAGGCGTTCCGGCGATCGTCGCGGCGCATTGCACGCGCGTATTTTGATCGATTTGACGCGCGACTGTCGACGAGCCCGGCGGCGGCGCGTTCGGCCGAGAATGCAGCGCGATACCGATTCAATTCATTTCGCAGTACATAAATATGAAAGACCAGACTGAAATTTCGCCGACACCACGTACAACCATTCGACGGCTCCCCGAGCTGGCCAGTCACGATCGCGCGATGCTCCACCGCATCGTGGACGAGGCCTACGTCTGTCACATCGCGTTCGGCGACGGACAGAACACGCACTGCATCCCGACCGCGCACTGGCGGCGGGGCGACGTCCTCTATATCCACGGATCCAACGGCAGCCGGATGATCAAGGCACTGGCGGCGGGCGCGCAGGCTTCGATCGCGATCACGTTGCTGGACGGTCTCGTGCTGGCCAGGTCAGCCTTCAACCATTCGATGAATTACCGATCCGCGGTGATCTACGGGCAGTTCGGTGGAGTGGATGGCAGTGAGGAAAAACTCGCGGCGCTGGATGCATTGATGGACAAGATCGCACTGGGCCGCAGGCATGAAGCGCGGCCGGGCAATGCGAAGGAACTCAATGCGACCAGCGTGCTGCGGATTTCGATGGACGAGGCGGCCGTGAAAGTCAGCGATTCGCTGCCGTCCGACAAGGAGGAAGATCTGGAACTCGTCGCCTGGGCCGGAATCCTGCCGCTGAAGATGACACGCGGTGCGCCGGTGCATGCCGACGGCAACGTGCCCGTGCCCGACTACGTGCGGAACTGGGCCGATTGAGTCGTGCATCGACGGCCGGCAGCGCGCATGCGGCGCTGCCGTGCCGCGGGGGGATGGCTACTCCGGACGATGTTCGTGCGATTCGTGCTCCGGGTGAGACTGGGCAGGGTGCGGATGCGCAGCCCCCGCGTGCTCGGGTGCCGGCTGCCGGGGTTGCGGTGCCGCATGTTCCTGCCGCGGCGCTTCGGCGTGTGGCTGCATTTCCTTGCGCTGTTGCTGCTGTGCCTCTTCGCGCTGCTGTTGCTGTTGCGCCTCGCTGCGTTGCTGCGCTTCCAAGCGTTGCTGCTGCTGGGCTTCGTTACGCTGCTGGGCCGCCGCGCGCTCCTGCTGTTGTTGCACCGCATTGCGTTGCTGCATCGCTTCGCGTTGCTGTTGCTGCGCGGCGTCGTGCTGCTGCGTTTCCTCGCGTTGTTGCTGTTGTTGCTGTGCCGCCATGCGATTTTCCTGCGCGGTACGCTCCTGCTGCATCGCCTGCTGCCGCTCGTCGTGCATCGCGCCGGGCGGATGCTGCGCCGCTGCCTCGGGATGCGGCGCGCTCGCGCGGTTCTGCGCGAATGCTTCAGGCGTGGGGCGTGTGCCGGGGCGCGCGTCGTTTGCGCCGAAATGCGGCATCGTCATCGGCGCGGCGCCCGCGCGCTGCTCGATGGCCTGTCCTCGCATCGGTTCGGCACCCGGCTGTACGGTGTTGCGTTCGATCGTCGTGTTGTTGGTGGTGACGTTGCCGCCGTAGTTGTTCGTGATGCGCGTGTTGCGGATGTTGGTGATGTTGTTGATCACGGTGGTCGACTTCGTCACGTACGTGGTGTGGTTGTACACCACGGCCGGGCGCTGCCAGCCGCCGTTCCACCGCGGGCCTTCCGGACGCGGCGCACCCCAGTTCATGCCCCATGCATGCCAGCCCCAGTCGTGGTGCCCGAAGATCGCGGCGCCGACGGCGATGCCGACGCCGAACGTGATCACGCTGGCCGCAACGACTTCGCCGGTGCTGTATGCGGGCGGACGGTACACGTAGCCAGGGTAGGCCGACACCGGCTCGCCGTAGACGACGGTCGGGTTGTACGACGGCACGTACACGACATCCGGCTGCGCGGACTCGATCTCGATCGCCTGCACGGGCGGCGGCACGATCGCCGGCCCGGCGTACACCACGGGCGCGTCGGTGGCCGGCGTATAACCGGTCGGCGCGGCCTGCGCGACTTGCGTGACGCGCATCTGGCCGCCCGAGCGCAGATGACCGGACGTCTGCGCGCGCTGGCGCATTACCTGGATCGCGTTCATCACGTCGGTCGGATCGTTGTAGTACGCCTGGCCGAGCGACGTGGTCCAGGCCGGGTTCGACGCCATTTGCGCCAGTACCGCGGGGAAGGCGGTCAGCGCCTTGACGGACGGGTCCCACGGCTGCGTATCGGCTGCGCTCGCGAGTGCCTGCCCCTTCAATGCCGGATTCTGCGTGACCCAGTTGTTGGCGGCCGTCACCTGGTCCGGATACGTTGCACCTGCAAGCACCAGTGCGACGAGCTTGTCGGGGAACAGCGCGATCGGCGCGACCATCTGGTAGAGCTGGTCGGCGCTCGGCGGCGTGTAGGCGACGGGCGTCGAGGCCGGCTGCGCCGCGGCGGCCGCGCTCGCATCGCTCGCCGGTGCGGCGGTGCTGCTGTCGCCGTTCTTGTTGCAGGCCGACAGGCCGAGCAGCGACACGATGAGGGACGACGCGATCAGCGTCCTGACGGGCCGGTAGGCGCGGTTGTTGTTCATGAGGTTCGTTCGGTGTGGTGGCAGCGTTGGCAGGCACGCGGGCTGTGCGATCGGCTTGGGCACTGTGCCGCGACCGTGCGCGCATGCGCCGACGGCATCGGCCGGAGCGGGCGGCAAGATCGTGTTCGCATGGTGGAAGTCTCGCGACGAATCGTCATATTCAGTTAAACGCACGACACGCGCGGAAGTGTCGGGGTGTTGTGTAACAGTGTGTGTACCTTGCAGTCCGTAAGCGGGCGGGCACCCGACGGGTAATCGATCTGAAAGTTGCTGGCGCAACGATTGCAAGGTCGGCGCGCGTATCGTGTCGCCGGATGCTCGCTTCGCGAGATTGCGCGGAATGCAGAAAGCCCGCGACGGCTTGCACCTGTCGCGGGCTTTTACGCGGTTGCGTGCGTTCCCGGGCGCACGCATTCGCGCGCACCCGGAACCGGGTCGGTCATCGGCTCATCAGCGCGCGAAATCCGACGTGCTCTGGATGAACGCGTTCAGCTTCGAGATGTTCACGCTGCCGAAGCCCGTCGTCGCGTCCCAGCCGGCCTTCGCCTTGTAGCCGTAGGTGCCGCTGCCGTTGTTGCCGGACGTGACGTCGTGCAGCAGTGCCGCGTTCGACGGGAAGTACTTGTAGATGCTCGAGGCGGGGAAACCCAGCGCATTGTTGTTGGCCGACTGCAGCCGCGCCCAGATGCCCGTGAAGATCGGCGCGGCGAGGCTCGTGCCGCCTTCGTTGTTCAGGTAGCCCGAGCCCCACAGCGTGTCGGACGTCTGGCCGTTCACCACGAGAATCGCGCCGGTGCGCAGGTCGGCGTCGAAGCCGACGTCGGGCAGTGCGCGCTTGGTCGATCCGGTCAGGGTTGACGACTGCCACGTCGGCGCGGCCTCGTACTTGCTGTACCCGCCGCCTGTCGACCACACGGTGCCCGGTTGCCAGCTCGGGTCGTTCCAGACGATCTCGCTGTTGTACGCGTTGGTCGACGTATTCGTGAACAGCGTCGTGCCGCCTACCGCGATCACGTACGGCGACGTGGCCGGTTCGCTCACCGTGTAGGTCGAGCGCGACGGCGTGCCGCTTGCGCATTCGTACGCGCCGTGGTCGCCGGCCGAAACGGAGAAGGTCTGCCCCTGCGCGACCGCCTGTTTGAAGATGGTGTCGTCGGTTGCCTGTGAGCCGGTGCTGTACGCCGACGATTCGCACACGCCGAGCGACACGTTGATCACCTTCGCGACGTTGTCGGTCACGACCCGGTTGTACGCGGCCGTGATGGCGGTGAGCGTCATCGACGGTGCGGCATAGAACACGACCTGCTTCACGCTGCCGCCAGCCGAGCCGACGATCGACTGGCTGTCGAGGTTCCACTCGACGGTGCCCGACGTATCGGTGTACGAACTGCCTGCCGGGCCCGTCTGCACGATGGTACTGCTGATCGTGCCGAGGCCGTTGTTCGCGGCGAACGTATTGAGGTCGCTCACGGTCTGTGACAGGTCGCCTTCGGAGATGATGCCGACCGTGGTCTGCGAGGCCGTCGGCGTGCCGTCGCCGCCGTAGATCGACGAGAACTCGGTCGGGTTGTGCGGCACCGCCGATGCGCCGGCCGGGATCGTCAGGTTACTGGTGTTGCCTTGCGGCTTGCTGCCGGCGCCGGTATGCATCAACTCGACGTTCTGCAGCCCGAGCACCGCGCCCACGATATTGCCGATCGCGTTCGGCACTTGCGCGGCGTCGGTATTCGCATAGACGTTGCGGCCGTTGCGCGTGAAGCGCTTGAGCGTCGTGCGGAACGCGGACTTGATGGTCGCCGCCGTGCCGGACGCGGATACCAACAGGCGGTTCGGTGCGACCACGATGTTCACGAAACCTTCCTTGCGCAGGTGCGAGACGACGGACGCGACCTGCTGGTCGGTCGGCGCATATTGCGCGGCGAACTGCGCGGGCGTGAGGAACTGCTTGTAGTGCGGCGAGCCGGGCGTATGCAGGTCGCGCAGGTATTGGTCGAGTTGCGTCTCGTTGCGCAGGTTCAGCCCGAGCACGATGTCGACCGATTCGCCGGGCGCCAGTTCGACGGCGGCCGTTGCAGCTGCCGCCGTGCTCGCGGCGGGCGCGCCGGCGGTACCGGCTTCGTTCTGCTGCACGAGCGGCAGGAATCCCTTGGTGCGCGTTTCCGTCCAGCCGGCCACTGGCGTGGCATGGGCGGTCGCCATGCCGAACGACGCGACGGCTGCGGCGGCGGATGCGAGCTTGACGATGCGAATGTGCTTTTGTTTCTTGTCTGCAACCTGATTCATTTGAATTACCCCTCCGGTTGAACATCGAACGGCACGAACAACAACGGTCGACGGCGATGCGGGTCATGCACCGCCGTGTTCTGTCGCGTGCATGCGGATGGCGCGGACGCGACAGGGCCTTTCGCCCGATCCGGAGAGATGGGTTTGCTCCGGGGGCGAAATACGGAAAACGTGATAACGGGAAGGCTGCGCTGCGAGGCAGCCGCGCCGGACTGGACGCGGGCGGGATTGCTAGAGCAACAGTTTCGTTGTCCTGCTCATTTGTTTCGGTCCTTCGGCCCGCTGCCGGATGACAGCTGTCCAATGATATGCATCGGGAAATTGCATGCGCCGGCGCGCGAAAGAATCAACCGGCGGCGAGCACTGCGGTGCGGCGGAAGCGAAAAAACGTAGGGCGGAATCGATTGCGTGGTGGGCAATCCGTCAGATTGCTTGCATCGGACGGTATCAAGAACGAAAGCGAAGTGTCAAACTTTTTTTGATTATATGAAACAAAATTAAATCGAATAAAGCGCAATGATTTTGAAAAGATCGACGGCATTTTGTAATGCTCGAAACCGACAAGAAGGGTAATGCCGGAATCGATTCGCCGATCCTTTCCGATTCGTTTCGTAATGGGTCGGTTGCTATCGAGGAAATGCTCGAATCGCCGGCGCGTGCCGCGGGATGTCGAATTCGAGGACGGCGTCTCCACCAAGCGATGCGAGTTGGCGGATCTGCCCGCCGTGGGCCTGGACAACCGCGCGCACGACGGACAGGCCGAGCCCGTTTTCGACGAATCGTCGCGAGCCTTCGTCTTCGATTCGGACGACGGCGCCCGCAGGGCGGTCCTCGACGAAGAGCTTCAGCCTCGCCGGTGCGGAATGGCGCCGCATGTCGTCGAGCAGCGCGAGAACGGCCTGGCGGATGCGCGCGCCGTCGCAAGTCACGACGGTCGCGGCGGTCGTCAGGTCGATGGCGAACCCCGCTTCACGAAACGCTTCGCGAACCGAGTCGATGGCGCTGGCGATTTCGCGGTCGAGCGCCGTCGAGCGCAGGTCGAGTATCAGCGCCTCGGGCTGTTCGGCAACCTGAAGGTCATCGACGAACCGGAACAGGCCGTCGACCTGGTGAAGCAGCGCGTCGCGTGACGAAGTGCCGGTTTCGTTGGCGAGCGCCTTGATAGCTTCGAGCCGGGATTCGAGTTCCGCGAGCGGCGTGCGCATCGAGCGACTGCTGCTTCCGGCGGCGGTTGCCGGACGGGAGGGAGTCCTATGTTTCAGTTGAAAGGTCATCGCATTGAAGTCCTCGATGAAGCGCGACAGGTCGGCCGTGCAGCCGTCGCGGGAAACCACGCGCACCGACATGTCGCCGGCGGCGATGCGGCCGGTGTTGTCGGCAATCGCGTCGAGCGCCGCGAGCGTGCGGCGCATCTGCCGGAGCAGATCGAACGCGGCTGCCAGCAGGCACACGAACAGCACCGTCGCGAGCACCAGGTAAGTGGACGCATTGCGGATCATGGCGCCGGCCGGTGCGTCGTGCGGCAACACGACCGGGTGACGCAACACGTCAAGGAGGAAGGCAACGGTACAGGCGGTCAGCACGGCGACGGTCGCGCCCAGGCCGATCGTCTGCCCGATGTGCCGGCCGGGTCTCGCCGGCAGCGTCATTGCACGCCCCGCAGCCGGTAGCCGACACCACGCATCACTTCGGGCATGCCCGGCGCGCCGGCCTGTTCGAGCTTCCTGCGCAGCCTGCAGATGTGGCTGTCGACCGTGCGCTCCAGCGCGCTCACGTCGGCCATGCACGCATCGAGCAGTTCGCCGCGCGTGAACACGCGGCTCGGCGATCGCGCCATGTGTGCGAGCAGCCGGAATTCGGTCAGCGTCAGCGTGATCGGTATCTCGGCGGAGTCCGTTCGCACGCGGGCCAGATAGCTGTCGGTGTCGATCTCCAGGGCACCGACGCGCAGCATGCGCGTGGTCGGCGGCGCGGCCGACCGGCGCAGGATCGCGCGCAGCCGTGCGACGACTTCAGCCGGGTTGAACGGCTTGACGATGTAGTCGTCCGCGCCGGCATGCAGTGCCTGCAGCCGGTCGAGGTCGCGGTCGAACGCGGTGAGGACGACGACGGGCGTATTGCCGCGCCGCCGCAGTTCGGTGAGCACGTCCCAGCCGTTCTTCTGCGGCATCTTCACGTCGAGCAGGATCAGGTCGGGCTTCAGATGCGGTTGCACGTCGAGCACCGCTTGCCCGTCGGCGACGCGGTAGGTGCGAAAGCCGTCGTGGGTCAGGTACACATCGAGGATCTCGGAGATGTCGGGCTCGTCTTCTGCAATCAGTATCAGGGAATTCGTCATGGAGTTTGCCGTGCGATGTCGAACAATCGGGGCAGCCCGTTGCCGGGCTGAATCGCGCCGCTCCGTCGCGCTGCTGCGCGGGGCGGAACGGCGCCGTTCGTTCAGTTCTGCACCACGCTCTGCGACGGCGCGACGTCCTTGTCCGTCAGCCCGCCACCGAGCGCCTTGTACAGCGCAACGGCGTTGCCGAGCTCGCTGCGACGCAGGTCGAGCAGCGCCTGCCGTGCCGAGTAGAGCTGCCGCTGCGAATCGAGCAGTTCCAGCCGTCCCTCGATACCCGCGCGATAGCGCAGGTTCGACAGGTCGGTGCGGCGTTCGGCCGAGCCGACCACGCGTGTTTGCGCTTCGATCTGGCGGCCGAAGGTTTCGCGTCCGGCGAGACCGTCGGCCACTTCACGGAATGCAGTCTGGATCGAGCGTTCGTACTCGGCGACCGCGCTCGACTTGCGCACTTCCGCGAGACGCAGCTCGGAACGCAGCCGGCCGCCCTGGAAGATCGGCACCGTGACCTGCGGCGCGAAGCTCCACGTGCGCTGGCCGCCGTCGAACAGGCTGCCCATCGCTGGGCTGAGGAAGCCGATCGACGACGTCAGCGACAGGCGCGGGAAGAACGCGGCGCGCGCGGCGCCGATATCGGCATTCGCGGCGACGAGATTCTGTTCGGCCTGCTGGATATCCGGGCGACGGAACAGCAGTTCGGACGGCAGGCCGGCCGGCAGTTGCGTCATCACCGGTTGCTGCCGAAGCGGCACCGGATCGGGCAGATCCTTCGGCAGCTCGGTGCCGACCAGCAGGCGCAACGCATTGCGTGCCTGCTCGACGGCGCGCGTGCGCGCCTCGAGATCGGCCGTGGCGCTTGCGACCTGGCCTTCGGCTTGCGCGATGTCGACGCCGCTCGCCTGATGTGCTTCCTTCAGGCGGCGCGCGAGATCGAGTGACTGCTGCCAGTCGGCGAGCGTGCGCTCGGACAACTGGCGCTGCTCCAGCGCGAGGCGTTCCGCGAAGTACGCGTCGGCGACGCCGCCGACCAGCGAGATCTGCACCGCGCGGCGGCCATGATCGGTCGCGAGGTAACGCGCGAAGGCCGCATCCGACTGCGACTTCACGCGGCCGAACAGGTCGATCTCGAACGCGCTGATACCGACGTTCACGCCGTACTGGTTCTGCGTCGTGCCGAACAACGGCGGACTCGACTGCGTGTCGTCCGACGTGCGCTGGCGCGTGAAGTTCGCGCCGGCGCCGATCGACGGCAGGCGCGCGGAGCGCTGGATGCCGTACTGCGCTTCGGCAGCCTCGACGTTCAGCGCCGCGAGGCGCAGGTCGCGGTTGTGCTCGAGCGCAATCTCGATCAGGCGCTGCAGGCGGCGATCGCCGAACATCGTGCGCCAGCCGAGATCGGCGGCGTTTGCCTTGAGGTCGGCGGCTGCGGCGGCCGTGTAGGCCGTCGGCACCGGCATCGAGGGCTTGACCAGCGTCGGCGCGAGCGAGCAGGCCGACAGGGCGAGGACGAGGGGAAGAATAAGCAATCGCATGGCATCAACCTTCCTGTCCGTGAGCCGGGGCAGCCGGCTGCTTGCGGGAGGCCCGCCATGCGCCGATACGCTCCTGGATACTCATCACGAACACAAAGAAAACAGGGACGAAGAAAATGGCCAGTACCGTGGCGGTCACCATGCCGCCGAACACGCCGGTACCGATCGCGTGCTGCGTTTCGGCGCTGGCGCCGGTCGCGATCATCAGCGGCACGACACCGAGGCCGAATGCGAGCGAGGTCATCAGGATCGGGCGCAGGCGCAGCTTCGATGCCTGCACGGCCGCTTCGATCAGCCCCTTGCCTTCCTCGCGCAACTGCTTCGCGAACTCGACGATCAGGATCGCGTTCTTCGCGGACAAGCCGATCACGGTGATCATCCCGACCTTGAAGAACACGTCGTTCGGCATGCCACGCAGCAGCACCGCACCGATCGCGCCAATCAGGCCGAGCGGCACCACCAGCATCACCGACAGCGGGATCGACCAGCTTTCGTACAGCGCGGCGAGCACCAGGAACACGACGATCATCGACAGCGCCATCAGCATCGGCGCTTGCGACGCCGACTGGCGTTCCTGCAGCGACTGGCCGGTCCACTCGACCGCGAAGCCCGGCGGCAGTTGCGCGGCGAGACGCTCCATCTCGGCCATGGCGGCGCCGCTCGACTGGCCGGGGGCGGCCGTGCCCGAGATACGCGCGGACGGGTAGCCCTTGAAGCGCACCATCTGCAGCGGCGTGTCGGCCCATACCGGGCGAACCACTTCGGACAGCGGCACCATGCCGCCGGCCGCGTTGCGCACATACAGCTTCATCACGTTGTCGATCTGCATGCGCGCCGGCGCATCGGCCTGGATGATCACCTGCTGCATGCGGCCCGCGTTCGGGAAGTCGTTCACGTAGGTCGAACCCATCGCGGTCGACAGCGTGTCGCTGAGCGTCGTGAACGACACGCCGAGCGCCTGCGCCTTCGCGCGGTCGATCTCGAGGCGGATGCTCGTGCCGGCGGGGAGGCTGTCCGGGTACACGCCGGTCACGACCTTGCTTTGCGCGGCGAGTTCGAGCAGCTTCGCTTCCGCTGCCTTGAGCGCTGCCGTGCCCTGGTTGGCGCGGTCTTCCAGGCGCATCGAGAAGCCCGAGCTGTTGCCGAGTTCGTCGATTGCCGGCGGCAGCAGGCTCATCACCGTGCCTTCGGTCACGCCGGCCATCGCCTGCTGCGCGAGCATGCCTTCCTCGAGCGTCGACGAGCCGCCGCGGTTCTTCCAGTCCTTCATCACGGACCAGTTGATCGCTGCGTTCGAACCCTGGCCCGAGAAGCCGTAGCCGATCACGGAAATGCTCGACTGGATTGCCGGACGCGAAGCAAGATGCTTCTCCAGCGTGTTGACCACGTCATGCGTACGCTCGGCGGTAGAGTCCGCGGGCAGCAGAAAGCTGGTGATGAAGTAGCCCTGGTCCTCGTCCGGCAGGAACGACGACGGCAGGCTGCGGAAGCCGAACACGAGCGCACCCGAGATCGCGACGAACACCAGCATCACGCGGCCCGTGCGGCCGACCAGGCGGCCGACGCGCGTCTCGTACCATTTCGTCAGGCGATCGAAGCGGCGGTTGAACCAGCCGAAGAAGCCGCGCTTCTCGTGGTGGCCCGGTTCGAGCGGCTTGAGCATCGTCGCGCACAGAGCCGGCGTGAGCGTCAGCGCCAGCAGCGCCGAGAACAGGATCGACACGGCCATCGACATCGTGAACTGCTTGTAGATCACGCCGACCGAGCCGCTCGCCATCGCCATCGGCAGGAACACCGCGGTCAGCACCAGCGTGACGCCGACGATCGCGCCGGTGATTTCCTTCATCGCCTTCGAGGTTGCGTCCTTCGGCGACAGTCCTTCCTCGGCCATCAGGCGCTCGACGTTCTCGACGACGACGATCGCATCGTCGACGATGATGCCGATCGCGAGCACCATGCCGAACATCGTCAGCACGTTGATCGAGAAGCCGGTCATCAGCATCACCGTGAACGTGCCGAGCATCGCGACCGGCGCGACGATGGCTGGAATCAGCGTATAGCGCACGTTCTGCAGGAACAGGTACATCACGAGGAACACGAGCACCATCGCTTCGAGCAGCGTGTGCAGCACTTTCTCGATCGAGATCTTCACGAACGGCGACGTGTCGAGCGGGATCGAGTAGGTCATGCCCGACGGCATCGACTTGCTCAGTTCGGCCATGCGCGCACGGATCGCGTCCGCGGTCTTCACCGCGTTGGCGCCCGGTGCGAGCTGCACGCCGGCGAGGGTGGCAGGCTTGTTGTTCTCGCGGCTCACGAACGTGTAGTTTTGCGAGCCGAGTTCGATGCGTGCGACATCGCCGAGCACGACCTTCGAGCCGTCCGCGTTCGCACGCAGTACGACCTTCGCGAACTCTTCCGGCGTCGTGAGCTGGCCCTGCGCGGTGAGCGGCACGGTCACGCGCTGGCCCGGCAGCGCAGGCAGCGCACCGAGGCTGCCCGGCGCGATCTGCACGTTCTGCTGGCCGATCGCGGTCGTCAGGTCGCTCATCGACAGGCCGAAATTGATCAGCTTCTGCGGATCGACCCAGATGCGCATCGCGCGTTCGGAGCCGAACTGCAGCACACGCCCGACGCCGTCGATTCGCCGCAGCTCCTCGGACACGCTGCGCGCCATGTAGTCGGCGAGCGCGCCTTCGTCGAAGCGGCCGTTGTCGGAGCGCAGCCCGATCAGCATCAGGAAGCCGGACGACGCGGATTCGACGATCAGCCCGTTCTGGCGTACCGCCGCCGGCAGGCGCGGCTCGACCGACTTGATCTTGTTCTGCACGTCGACCTGCGCCATCTCCGGATTGGTGCCGGGCTTGAACGTCACGGTGATCTGCGCGGAGCCGGACGTATCGGCCGACGATTCGAAGTACAGCAGGTTCTTGACGCCGGACAGTTCACGCTCGATGAGACTCAGCACGCCGTCGTTCATCGTCTGCGGCGTGGCGCCCGGGTAGCTCGCGGTGATCGTGACGGACGGCGGCGCGACCGACGGGTAGCGCGCGACCGGCAGTTGCGGGATCGCGATCAACCCGGTCAGGATGATGAAGAGTGCGATCACCCACGCAAACACCGGGCGACGGATAAAGAATTCAGCCATGACTGGAGGCTCCTCGTGACTCAGTGTGCGGACGCGGTGGCGGCCGCGTCAGGCGACTTCCAGTCGGTCGCGGCGGCCGGCGCGCCGTCGATCAGGCGTTCCATGCCTTCGACGACGATCTTCTGGCCGGCCTGCAGGCCCGACTTGATGCGGTAGCTGCGGTTCGTCAGTTCGCCGACCTCGACAGCCTTCAGATGCGCGGTACCCTTCGCGTCGAGCACCCACACCTGCGGCTTGCCGCCGGCGCGTACGACCGCCTGTTGCGGCACCATCACCGCGTCGGCGTAGTGCGCGCGCGGAACGCGGGCACGCACGTACATGCCCGGCAGCAACTGGCGTTTCGGGTTGTCGACCAGCACGCGCAGCAGCACGTCGCCGGTGCCCGGATCGACGTTGACGCCCGAGAACAGCATGCGGCCGCGCGCGTCGTAACGCGTGTCGTCGTCGCGCAGCACGTCGACCGGCAGGCCGTTGCCGTCCGGCGTTTGCGGTTGCGCCGCGAGGGCGCCGCGCAGCGATTCGAGCGACGCGGCCGGCTGGCGTACGTCGACGTAGACCTGGTCGATCTGCTGGATGCGCGCCATCGGCTGGCTGTCGCCGCTCGACACCAGCGCGCCTTCGGTCACGAGCGCCTGGTCGATGCGGCCGGCGATCGGCGCTTCCACGGTCGCGAATTTCAGGTCGAGCTGGCGGCGCGCAAGCGTCGCGCGGGCCTGCGCGACATCGGCGGCGGCCTGGTCGCGTTGCGAGACGGCGTCGTCGTACACCTGGCGGCTGATCGCATCGGCTTCGACGAGCGGCTTGAAGCGCGCCGTCTGTACCTTCGCGCGTTCGAGCGCGGCCTGCGCGCGCTGCAGCGATGCGGCGGCCGTGTCCATCTCGGCCTTGAACGGCGCGGGATTGATCTGGAACAGCGGCTGGCCCACGCGTACTTCGGTGCCTTGCTCGAACAGCCGGCGCTGCACGATGCCGCTCACCTGCGGGCGGATCTCGGCGACCCGCACGGCCGCGACGCGGCCCGGCAGGTCTTCCGTCACGTCGAGGCGCGTGGCGGCCACGGTCATGGCCGCGACCGGCGTGGCCGGTGCGGCGGCCTGCTGTTCGGAGGGCCCGCAACCCGCCAGCATCGCCGCCACCAGCGCGCATACGGCGCCGTAGCAGCATCGTTTCTGATTCTTCATAGCGACTCCAGGAAACGCAGGCAGCCCACTGCCTGCTTTGACGGGGCGGAGTTTGCGTGGATTAGTTGGCGTCTTTTATGCGGAAAGATGGAGATTCGATGGAGCTGGCGAAAGGAACCGAAATGAGGGTGTCAGCCGGCGTCGCAATGGTCGGGGGAAGGGGGGCGGCGCTGGATCGTGCGCGCGGTGTCGTCGGCATTCCGCCCGTCGGCCAGGTCAACGGGGATCGACTGCGACGTGACCGATAACGACCCGCTCGGCAAGGAAGTGCCCGCGATGTGGCGGGCCACGCTGGCCGGCTGCCGATGGACGCGACAGACGGACGGCCAGGCGGACGCCGCGGTGTTCCGGCTCGACGCGCGCGACGGCTCGCGCCGGCTTGGTGTCGCCGATCGCTATCAGGATCTGGCGCTGGCTGCGCGCGATATCGAAGCGGATCTGGGTAGCGAATGGGTTGCGCCATTGTTCGCGCGGTATGGAATCGCGCACCCCGATCCACAGCGGATCACCTTCTACCGGCTGCTCGACGAGTTTTTCCGAGCAACAAGAACAACGGCGAAGCGACTCGGCATTTTCCTGTCTCCGTGCGATGAAACCGACGGCACGATGGCACGGTGCATTCGCGTTGTTCAGACGGTTGATGCGTAGTCGCGCTACTGCGTGGCGCCGGCTTGCCGCAGTGCATCCGCGGCGTAGGTGTTGTCGTGCGTCAGCGCAAGCTGCAGCAGCGACTGCCCGCGCCGATCGACATGGTTCGGGTTCGCGCCGTGCGCGACGAGCAGCGGAATCAGCTCGAAGCGATTGAACAGCGTCGCGAACCCCAGCGCGGTTTCGCCGGCGCCGTTCGTCTGGTCGATCGGGCAATGCGTGTCGATCAGGCGACGTGCGATATCGGGTTCGTTCTTGAAGAGCGCACCCATCAGCGCCGTGTTGCCGTGACGATCGCCGGCGCATGCGTTGGCGCCGGCCGACAACAGGTAGTCCAGCGCGGCAGGCTGGCCGTCGTACGACGCGAGTATCACGGCCGTATAGCCTCGGCTGTCGGTGGCATCGACGGGATACCCGGCGTCGTGCAATGCACGCAGGATGTCGACGCGACCGACGCGTGCGGCATCGAACCAGTCGCCGTCATAGCGGCGCAGTGCGGCGGGATCGGCCTTGCCGTACGCCGGCCGGTCGGGCAGGTGCGCGCAGCCGGCGGTCGTGGCCAGCACCACGGTCATGGCGGCCGCGCGGATCGCGCGCGTGAAGCGTTCTGAGCGCATGGGAATGTCCTGATGAAGAGGTCGGGCCGACGTGCGCGGCACAAAGACGCACGTCGGCGGCGACCGGTGTCGCGCGATCAGTTCTCGCTCAGCTTCGCCGCGAGCGACTGCACTTGCTGAACGTTCGCGTGAACGGCCTGCGCGAGCCGCGTGCCGTAGTCGGCATCGGCCTTGTAGAAGTACGACAGCATCGCGTACTGGTTTTGCGCGTTCTTCACCTGGCCGAGATCGCCGGACAGCGCGGTGACGAGGTCGTCCTTGTCCTGCTGCGACAGGCCGCGGTAGTACTCGCCGGCCTGACGGAACAGCAGCTTCTTGCGGATCGCCTCCTGCTGCGTCGTGCCGCCGAGCGCCATACGCACGGACTTGTACTGCGGATCCTGCGCGAGCTCGTGTTGCGTCGACGGTTCGTAGTTCACCTCGCCCTTGCGGTCGCCCGCATTCATCTTGCCGTCCTGGTTGTTGTTGACCACCGGCACGACGGGGCGGTTGATCGGCAGGTCCATGTAGTTCGCGCCGAGGCGGTACATCTGCGTGTCGGCATACGCGAACAGGCGATCCTGCAGCATCCGGTCCTCGGACGGTTCGATGCCCGGCACGAGCCGCGACGGCGCGAACGCCGATTCCTCGGTCGACTGGAAGTAGTTGTCGGGCACGCGATTGAGCGTCATCGTGCCGATCTTGCGTTCGGGTACGCCGGTCCACACCTTCGTATCGTCCAGCGCATCGAAGTCGAAGCGATTCAGCTCCTTCGGCGTAAGCACCTGCACGTACAGATCCCATTTCGGGAAATCGCCTTGTTTGAGCGCGCCGTACAGGTCGTTCGTCATCATGTTCCAGTCGCGCCCGATCGATGCGGCAATCTCTTGCGGACGCAGGCCATGCACGCCTTGCTGGCTCTTCCAGTGGAACTTCACGTAATGCACGTCGCCTTGCGCATTGACGAACTTGAACGCATGCACCGCAAAGCCGTCCATGCGGCGATACGAATCGGGCATGCCCGCGTTCGTGTACAGCATCGTCAGCATGTGGGTCGCTTCGGGCGTGTGCGCGAAGAAGTCGAAGGCGAGGTTCGGGTCCTGCACGCCGGTCACGGCGCTCGGCTTGTTCGCGTGAACGAAGTCGGGGAACTTGATGCCGTCGCGAATGAAGAACACGGGCCAGTTGATGCCGACCATGTCCCAGTTGCCCTGCTGCGTATAGAACTTCACCGCGAAGCCGCGCGGATCGCGCGCCTGTTCGGGCGAGCCGCGATAGCCCATCACGGTCGAGAAGCGCACGAACACCGGCGTGCGGGTGCCCGGCGTGAAGACCTTCGCTTTCGTCAGGTCGGAGATGTCGGCGCTCGGCACGAACTCGCCGAAGGCGCCGGTGCCGCGCGCATGCACGACGCGTTCAGGAATGCGCTCGCGATCGAAGCGCTGCAGCTTCTCGATGAGCGCGGAGTCCTGCAGCAGCACGGGGCCGGCAGGGCCGGCCGTCTGCGAATTCTGGTTGTCGCCGACGGGGGCGCCGGTGTCGCGCGTGAGCTCGGCGGCGTATGGGGAAGCTGAGAGGGCAACGCAGATCGCGGCGACTGCGTGCCGCAGCACGCGATGGGAGGATGGGGACATGACGATGGAACTCCTTGAATCCGATCGGTGGTGGGGAAGCCGACTGAATTAGAAGAGATCGTCAGATGATTGGCTAATTGATATTCGATATGTTTTCGATAGCCGAAGTGTCGAAGCTGCGCGGGCCCGCTCGTTGCGGACGAAACGAATCGGTATTGTTGCGCTCGCAATGAGTTGTTGCGGCGTGCGCGATGCGGCGATCGTGCATCATGCGCGCCGGCGCCATCACCCCGCGTTCGCTTGCCAGCCGAGCCCGAGGCTCTTCTGCACCGACACGTAGTCCTTGATCAGCTCGGCTTGCCCCGCGATCACGTTCTGCTGTGCGGACAGCGCTTCGCGTTGCGTATCGAGCAGGTCGATCATCGACGCGACGCCCGCACGGTAGCGCTCGTCCATCAGCGAGCGCGAATGCACGGCCGACGTCTGCACCTTCGTCAATGCGACGACGTGCTCGCGCTGGTGCCCGTAGCGCTGCAATGCCGTGTTGGCATCCTGTAATGCGCCGAGCACGGCCTTCTGGTAATTCGCTTCCGCTTCGTCGCGCGACGCTTCGGCTGCTCGTACCGCGCCGCGCGTACGCCCGAAGTCGAGGATATTCCATTGCAGGTACGGCGCACCGACCCACGTGAAATTCTGCTTGCGGAACAGGTGGCCGGGGTCCGTCGCGCTGAAGCCGAGATCGCCGAGTAGCGTCACCTTCGGGAAATAGTCGGCCACATGCTCGCCGATCTGCGCGTTGCTCGACGCGAGCCGGCGTTCGGCCGCGCGAATGTCGGGGCGCTGCTTCAGCAGCGCGGCCGGATCGCCGATCGCGACGCTGCCGGGCAACGTCGGCAGCGGGGCGTCCGTTGCCGACAGCGCGGCGTCGAGCGCACCCGGCGCGCGGCCTGTCAGGATCGCGAGCCGGTCGAGCGATTCCGTCACCTGCGCATCGAGCGGGATCAGCGACGCGCGCGTGGTCTCGACCTGCGTCGTCAGGCGTTCGATGTCTACATCGGCCGCGACGCCGCGCGCGCGGCGCTGCTGCGTGAGTTCGAGCATCGTCTGCTGCAGCTCGGCCGTGCGCTGCGACAGCGCAAGCCGCTGCTGCTGGTCGCGCAGGTCGACATACGCGTTCGCGACTTCGGCTGCGATCGACACCTGCGTATCGGCGAGATCGGCGTCGACGGCTTCGGCCTGCGCGGATGCCGCTTCGACCGCACGACGTGTGCCGCCGAACAGGTCGACTTCCCAGGTCGCGTCGAAGCCCGCCGAATAGAGTTGCAGCGGCCCCGAGCCGCCCAGCGACGGCGACGTGCCGCCCGACTGGCTCGACCCGTTCGACGGCAGCAGCGAGCCGAGCGCGCTGACATCCGGTTCGCGCATGCGGATGGCCGCGGCGGTGGCCGACGCTTTCGGCAACTGGGCCGCGCGCTGTTGCGAGAGCTGCGCGCGCGATGCGCGCAAGCGTGCCTGTGCCGCGTGCAGATCGGGGTTGTAGACGAGTGCGGCGGTGATCAGGTCGTCGAGCTGGCGATCGTTGAGCGCGTGCCACCACGCGCTCGGTGCGGGCGCGGTGGTGTCGATGCCGGTGGCAGGCGCGCGCACGAAGGTCGGCGCATCGGGTGCGGCGGGCGCGCCGCGATAGTCGGGGCCGACCGTGCAGCCGGCGAGCAGGCACGCGGCCGCGCACAGCGTGAGCGCAGGGCGGCGGGGCAGGGGGAAGGGTTTCATCGCGTAAGACGGTTCAATGGCCGGACGACATCGGCTGCGGCCCGCGCGGCGTTCTCAGCAGCAATGCGAGCGGTACGCAGGCGAGCAGTGCGAGGCCCAGCAGGTAGAAGGTTTCGGAGTAGGTCATCACGACGGCCTGGATCTGGATCTGCTGCGCGAGTTGGCCGAGCGCGCGCATGTTCGAATACGCGAGGTCGCCCGTGTGGGCGAACCAGTTGGCCGCATAGGCCGACAAGCGTTCCTGCCCGATCAGCGAGTTCGCGGTCACCGATTCGCGGAGCGCGGCCGTATGGAAGGTCGTGCGCCGGTCGATCACGGTGCCGATGATCGCGAGCCCGATCGAGCCGCCGAGGTTGCGCGCCATGTTGTAGAGCCCTGCCGCATCGCCCGAGTCTTCGCGCGCGACGGCCGCCATCGACGCCTGGTTGAGCGGCATCATCGCGAGCATCTGCGCGACGCCGCGGATCAGTTGCGACCACACGAAATCGTGGCCGACGCTCTGCGCGGTCAGGCTGATGTCGAGCATGCAGCTCAGGCAGAACAGCAGCAGCCCCGAGATCACGAGGATGCGGAAATCGACCTTGCCGAGCAGGCGCGGCAGGATCGGCATCACGAGAAAGGCCGGCAGCCCTGACAGCAGCATGATCGCGCCGGCCTGCTCGGCGTTGTAGCCGGCGACGATCGCGAGGAACTGCGGCAGCAGGTAGGACACGCCGTAAAGGCCGGCGCCTACGGCTGACACGATTACGATCACGCTTGCGTAGCGCGGGTTGCGCATCAGCGACAGCCGCATGATCGGCCGCTTCGCGAAGCGCTGCGACAGCGCGATCAG
Source organism: Burkholderia sp. BCC1999 (assembly GCF_905339975.1). NCBI lineage: Bacteria > Pseudomonadati > Pseudomonadota > Betaproteobacteria > Burkholderiales > Burkholderiaceae > Burkholderia > Burkholderia sp. BCC1999. The sequence goes on from NZ_CAJPHP010000021.1 coordinate 27,886, forward strand.
GATCATCCCGGCGAGCGACACGAGGCTCAACGTGACGATCATCTGCGATTCGAACCAGCGTTCGCGCTGGCCTTCCTCGAGCACGACGGTGAGCGAGCTCAGCCCGATCGCGAGGCCGGCGATCCCGAGCCAGTCCGCGTTGAAGAACGAACCCCATTGCGGGCGGTCCGACGGCAGCCCGAACACCAGCAGCGCCATCAGCAGCAGGCACACGGGCAGGTTCAGGAAAAAGCACCAGCTCCAGTTCACGTTTTCCGCAAGCCAGCCGCCGAGCACGGGGCCGAACAGCGGCCCGAGCAGCACGATCAGGCCGAACAGCGTCATCCCGACCGGCAACTGCGACAACGGCAGCCGCGTGCGGATGATGGTCTGCGCGGTCGGGATCAGCGCACCGCCGGTGAAGCCCTGGCCGATCCGGCCGGCGATCATCATCGGAAGCGAATGCGACCAGCCGCACATCATCGAGAACGCGATGAAGAGCGCGGAGTTGGTCAGCAGGAAATTGCGCAGCCCGAACACACGCGTGAGCCACGCGGCGAGCGGGATCATCACGATTTCCGACATCAGGTAGCCGGTCGAGATCCACGTGCCTTCGGTGCCGGTCGCGCCGATTTCGCCCTGGATCTGCGGCAGTGCGGAGTTCGTGATCGAGATGTCGAGCGTCGCCATCAGCGCACCGAGCGCGCCGGCCGCGACCGCGATCCAGTCGGTCACGCTCGCGCGGCCTTCGTGCGGCGGCGCGGGCATCGTGGCGGGCGTATCAGCCATGGCGCTGCTCGTCGCGGGCCGAACGCGTATCGACGTCGACCGTCACCGACAGGCCCGGCAGCAGCATGCGCTGCGCACGCGCGTCCGCGGCGAGGCGGATGCGTACCGGCACGCGCTGGACGATCTTCGTGAAGTTGCCGGTCGCGTTCTCGGGCGGCAGTAGCGCGAACTGTGCGCCCGTGCCCGGCGCGAAGCTGTCGACGACGCCGGACAGCGCGCCGTCCGGCAGCGCATCGACGTGCAGTTCGACGGGCTGGCCGATGCGCATCTGGCCGATCTGCGTTTCCTTGAAATTCGCGACGAGGTAGATCGCATCGACAGGCACGACGGTCAGCAGGCGCGTGCCGGGCTGCACATATTGACCGACGCGCACCGTGCGATCGCCGACGCGGCCGGCGAGCGTGCTGCGCACGACCGTGTTGTCGAGGTCGAGCTGCGCCTGCGCGGCGCTGGCCTGGGCGGCCTCGAGCTGCGCGCGCGCCTGCTGGAGCTGCGCGGTAAACGATGCGATCTGCGTGCGGGCGGCGGCGATCGATGCCTCGTTCGCGGCGAGCGTCGCGGCCGCCTGGTCGCGCGTGCTCTTCAGGTCGGCCACGCGTTCGTGCGTTTCGGCGCCGGTCGCCGCGAGCGGTGCATAACGTGCGTATTCGTCGTTCGCGTGGCGTGCGTTGATCTGCGACACCTTCGCCTGCGCGTCGGCCTGTTCGAGATTCGCATGCTGCTGGCTGATATCGGCCTCGGCGCGCGCGATATCCGCGCGGCGGGCGTCGACGGTCGCGAGCGATTGCGCGAGCGCGACCTGGTACTGGCGGACGTCGAGCCGCACGAGCGGATCGCCGGCCTTCACGGCCTGATTGTCGCGCACATACACGTCGGTCACGTAGCCGGCGACCTTCGGCGCGGCGGTCATGCTGTCCGCCTGCAGGTAAGCATCGTTGGTGCTTTCGATGAAGCGGCCGACCGTCCACCAGCGGCCGAGCCAGACGGCGCCGCCGATGACCGCGAGCACGGCGACCACGAGCAGGATGCGCCGCTTCGATCCGACCTTTTCGTTGCGCGGCGTTGTTCCGGTTTCCTGACGATTTGCTTTCTGCGGCGGGTCTTGCAGCGTCGACATGCTGGCATCCAATTTATTCCGAGTGGAAGAATTATTCCAGTTGCTAGAATTGTGTCAAGTAGAATGTCGATCGATCGAATGACGAGGAAGGCATGAACGAAGCGAAGAAGCTGCGTCGCACGTCCGCGAGCGGCTACGCGCGCGGCGACGAAACGCGCCAGCGGATCATCGAAGCGGCGATCGAACTGTTCGGCGAACGCGGGTTCGCGGGCGCATCGACGCGCGAGATTGCCGCGATGGCCGGCGTGAACGCACCGGCGCTCCAGTACTACTTCGAGAACAAGGAAGGCGTTTACCGCGCGTGCGTGGAGACGATCGCCGAGAACGGCTGGGAGGTGTTCGCGCCGTCGGTCGGCCATGCGTGGGCGATGCTCGACGCGGACGCGGACGTCGATGTGCTGATCGATGCGTTCATCGGGCTGCTGCGTGCGTTGTCGGACCGGATGTTCACGGCGCCGAAGACGCTGAACCAGCGGTTGTTCTTCGCGCGCGAGCAGGTCGGCCAGGAGCCGGCGAGCGCGAGCGAAATCCTGATGAAGCGCATGCGCAAGCCGCTCAACGACGTGAGCGCCGAGCTGATCGGCCGCATCTCGGGGCGGCCGGCCGACGATCCCGTCACACGCTTGCGCGCGATGAGCCTGTTCGGGCAGATCACGGTGTTCCACATCGCGGAGCGTTCCGCGCTGCAGGTGCTCGAATGGGATGCGTTCGATGGCGAGCGAGCGGCGCTGCTGATCGAGACGATCGCCGACCAGACGCGCGTGCTGCTCGAACAATGGCACGCGCAGTGCGATGCGTCTGCCGCCGGCCCCGAGGCTGCCGCGAAGCGCAGGCCGCGTGCTGCGGCGAAACGCACGGCGAAGCCGGGCGCATCAACCTCCGCGGCGAACAACGCGCGGCGCGCGACCAAGCCCGCCGCACGTTGAGCGCGACGGGCCGCTAACCCTTCAAGTCAGTTCGGCTTGCGCGCCGGCTCGTCGTTTGACGGTGGCCGGGGCGCCGTTTCGGCGGCATTGCCGTTGCCGTCATGGCTGCCGTTCTCGCCGTTGCCGACCGGCCGCGATCCATCCGCATACGCGACGACGCTACGCTGCGGATTGGCGATCCGGATGCCGCGTTCGCGGAACGTTTCCGCGATCCGCCGGTTGAATTCGCGCTGCACGCTCCAGCGCGTCGAGTCCGTGCACTGCATCTGTCCGGCCAGCGCGAGCGCCGCGCCGTCGACCTGGTCGATACCCCAGTAGCTGAAGTCCGACAGGATGCCGTCATGGTATTTCGGATCGTCGCGCAATGCGGCGCCGATCTCCTTGAGCGTCGCGATCGCGCGATCGATGTCCTCGCCATAAGCGATGCTGACCTTGACGGCCGCGTTGCCGAGCCCGCGATTCGTGTTGTTGACGGTCGTCACCGAGCTGAACGGGATCGTATACAGCGACCCGTCGCCCGCGCGCAGCCGCACGGTGCGGATCGACAGGTATTCGACCGTGCCTGACACGCCGGCGAGCGTGACCCAGTCGCCGACCTGCATGGCGTTTTCCATCAGCAGGAAGATCCCGGTGATGAAATCCTGCACGAGCTTCTGCGAGCCGAAGCCGAGCGCGACGCCGAAGATGCTCGCGCCGGCCAGCAGCGGGCCGACGTTCACGCCGAGCTGGCTGAGACCCGTCAGCACGACGACGAGCGCGATCATCACGAACAGCAGCGAGCGCAGCATCGGCAGCAGCGTGCGCAACCGCGCCGCGCGCACCAGGTTGCCTTCGCGTGTCCAGCGCTGCAGGCGGCGCTCGATCGCGATGTTCGCGGCTTCCCATACGACGAGCGCGATGATCGCCGCGATCGCGATCGTCACCAGCGCCGATGCGAGCCGGTGGCCGATCGTGCCGGTCTCGAACGCGCGGAAGACCGGCACGCCCCAGATCTGCAGCAGCAGCACGAGCGTCACGATGCCGATCGCGCCCGATACGATCTGGCGCAGCAGCGGGTAGTAGCGGTACGCGTGCAGATGGACGAGCGTGCGGTCTTCGTCGCGGCCCTGGAACAGCCGCGCGAGCGCGCCGAACACGACGATCGACACCATCCGCATGCCGATCATCACGGCGATCGAGCGGCCGCCGAGCGTGATCAGCACGCGATAGCCGTTGTGGACGTCGAGCGCCCACACGAACCACAGCGCCATCACGACGAAGACCGACACGGGGGCCCAGGCATCCGCGAGCGCGTTGCCGATCACGGCGAAGCTCGGACGGTCCGCGCCGGCCGCGCGAATCCGCGCGGCGACCGGCTGGCGGCACTGCAGGATCAGCACCGAGATCATCACGTGCCCGACGAGCGCGACGGCTTTCAACAGTGCGACGTGACCGGCTTCGCTGAGGCCGAAGCTGGCGGCGATCTCGACCGCGGCCGTGCACGCGCCGACCACGATCACGATTCGTGCGATCGAGCGCTGCGCGAAATCGGCCCACGCGTCGCTGATATGCAGCAGCCGCAACTGCCGTGCGTCGGGCTGGAAGAACAGCCGGCTGACGATCGTGACGAGCCGGCAGATCACGTAGATGTCGATCAGCGCTTCGAGCGCGGATTCGATCGGTGTGCCCGCATCGCCGATCAGCGACATCGTCAGGCTCGCGACGCCGACGAACACGAGCAGCGGCACCACGCGCAGCGCGAGGCTGACGAGCGCGCGCGGCATCCGGTACAGCAGCGTGGTATGACGGCGCGCGTGGCCTTGACCCTGGGATGACGCCGGCGCGGCTTCGGCAGCATCGGTGGCGTCGGGCGGCGCGGATGGGTCCGGCGGCGCGTTGTCGTCTGGGGTGACGGAATCGGGCACGGTGGGGCGCGATGTGCCGGCGCGCCGTGCGGCCACTGCGGCCAGCGCACGTCGCAACAGCCGCTTCGCGAACCATTCGACGACGAGCGCGGGTACGAGCACGGCGAGCATGACCCAGATCGCGTGTGTGAGATCGGCGCGCTCGTCGGCGCGCACCAGCCTGTCATGCCACCAGCTGCCGACCGAACCGACATCGAGCAGCGAGCGCAGCGATTCCTTCAGCGCGCCGCCGATTTCGATGCTCCAGCGCGACCCCTGGCGGACGAGCATCGACGCGAGCCCGTTCGACGTGAGCGCGGTCGGGGCCGAGGTGGCCGATGCGCTGCTGGCCGCGGCCGCTTCGCTGGCGGCGACCGCGGGCGCACTCAATGCGCCGACGGCCGCGATCGCGCGCAGCGTCGTTTCGACCTGCGCGCGCTCGCGCGGATTTTCGAGCACATCGAGTGCCTGCTGGGCCTGTTGCGGCGTCAGCGCGGGCTTGGTGCCGGAGGCGGCCGATGCAGCGGCCGGAACGGGGGCGGCCGCATGGGCGGCCGACACGACGGCGGCAAGCAGCCAGCCGAGGAGGAAATGTCGCATGGAGTAGGCATGCGGGTGCGCATCGGCGCGCGGCCCGCCAGGCTGAACGATGGACGGAAGTTAACATGATCGCGATCGGAGCCGAATAGTTCCGTCGACGACTATTCGAATCGGGCATGCGCTAGGCGGCGCGGGCGTTTGCGTCGCGCTTGCGCAGGCAAATGTCTGACGCAGGCTCCGGCTGGTCCGACAGTCGGGAGGGCCCTGCTTGCTGAATCGTAAGGTGCTTGTCACGTCCGTTTGCAGTGGAAGGCGAGCAGTGCGTTGCAACGTGAGCAATCGCCCGGGCGTGTCCGATGCATCGGATAAATCTGGATTCCTGAAGAATCACGAATGTTCGCCGTGAAAGACCGGCAGCACGTACTCGGCGATTTCCTCGATGACCTCGCGCACGGGCCGGTCGGATCCCGGGTTCAGCGTGACATGATGCGTGCCCGCCGCACGCATGTCCTGCAGGATGTCGACCAGGGCGCGGCGCCCGGTTGCGTAGCCGAGCGAGAGTGCGCTGGCCGGTGCGTCGGGGTCCGTGGCGAGGTCGAGTCGCATCGATACGCCGAACGCGCGGAACTCGGGCGACGCGAGCCGATCGACCGCCGCACGCCACATCGAGTGGCGTGCGCGCTGCGTGTCCGGATCACGGTGGTACGTCATCCAGCCGATCGAGTGCCGCGCGATCCAGTCGACACTCTGTCCGCCCGAGCCGACCGCGAGCATCGGCACCGCGTCGTCGCCGCGCGGCAGCAGCATGAACTCGGGCGCGTCGGCCGGTGCTTCGTCGGGCAGTACGCGTGACGGCACGCCCAGTGCGGCTGCGACGACGTCCCAGTGCGCGCGATAGCGGTCGCGACGCGTTTCCGCATCGACGCCGAACGCCGCATATTCGGGTGGCCGGTCGCCGGAGCCGAGCCCGAGGATGAAGCGTCCGCCTGAGAGCGTTGCGACCGACAGCGCGCCTTTTGCGATGTGCAGCGGATGACGCAGCGGCAGCACGATCGCGCCGCTGGCCAGCGCGATCCGGCGCGTGCGCGCCGCCAGGGCGCCGAGCAGCACCCACGGGTCGAGATGGCCGACCGGGTCGGGGTAATCGGCGCTGTTCAACGGCACGTCGCGAATCCACAGCGCGCGAAAGCCGAGCGTATCGGCCAGTTCGGCGAGTTCGAGCTGCTCGTTGAAGTCGGCGACTATGTGGCCGCCGCGAAGCAGCGGCAGCGTGAGGCCGATCGACAGCTGTCCGTCCGAAAAGACGCGATGGGCGACGTCGGGGCGGGCAGGGGCTGGCGTGGTCATGTCGGATCCTTGGAGGCGATGCAAAGCGGATGCGCGGTGTTCCGTGTCCGAATGCTAGCGTGTTTGCGCAAGGCGCGAGCCGCGAGGCATGCGTTGTCCCCGGCGCTACGCGACCCGTATAGTCACGCCGCGCGATTGTCGCTGTCGTGTGTCGGACATGCGTCGGGAGGGGGTTCCGGTCAGGAGGTGACGGTCTGCCCGGCACCGGCAAGTCCGGTCGCGGCGGGCTGTCACTGTGGGGCGATTGTAAGACGATTGTCCGTGGCGCGCAGACGCAACGCGCCGATTTCGGCCGCAACGGGCCACTGCAGCCCGACGCCACGCATGGCCGGCCATCGCCGTGCCGGCGGGCGTTTCAGTTTCGAAACGTTCGCGCTTCCTGACGGTGCGCGATCCCTTCCGAGGACCTTGCGGGCGCCCGCGCGGCCTTGCGGCGCGACGCATGGTGCGCTCCTTGCATATCTGTACGGGCCGTGAGTGCGATCGCAGGGCGCAGTCGGCCCGACAATCGCTTCAGTGGGTCGGACGTATCGGAGACGGGGACAAGAGAATGAAAAGAGACCGAATCGCAACGTGGCGTGTTGCAAACATGAATCGCCGACCTGCCAGGGTATTCGCGTCGCCGTTGATTGCGGCGACGTGAGCGCGCGGCTTTCCGTTCCATCCGAGCAATCGGGTTCGTTCTGAACGACAACGTGCACGTTTGACGCACGAGGCCGACCGGCAACGGTCGGCCGTCGGGGATGAGCCCCGAATGCATGCGGATGGCTCCGGCCTGGATCCCGGATCGTCATGCCGTGGCGCAACGCGAGTCGTCGCGCAGCGGATGCGTTCGCGCGCCGCGCGTTGCGGCGTGGCGGACATGATCGGGATCGCACGGAAGCGCCGGCGTCGCAACGCAGCGCGCAGCATCGTGGAACACGCGTAGTCCAGGGGAAGCGTTCACCGGTGGCCGCATGGTGGACGTCGCAACTTTGTGCTGTCAGTTGATCCACTACCCCGATGGATCAATTGTTGAAGCGCCCATCGCCGAGTGGTGAATGGGCGTCTTTTTTTGTGCGCCGGTTTTGCGCGGGGGCCGCCGGCCGGATCGTGCGGCGTTCTGTATCATGTGTTGGCGCGCGGGCCGCTCGTGCGGTCGCACGGCCTGCCGGCGCGCCCGATCACGCGTTGCCAACATGAACGACAAAGCCTTGCACGACCCCTCAACCGCTGGCGTCGACCCGGCCGCGCTCGATGCGCTGCATGCGTTCGTCGAGCGTCATCCGCGCCTGCTCGTGCTCACCGGCGCGGGCATCAGTACCGATTCCGGCATTCCGGGCTATCGCGACCGCAACGGTCAGTGGATGCGCTCGCCGCCGATCCAGCTTCACGAATTCCTCGGCTCCGATGCCGCGCGGCGACGCTACTGGGCGCGCAGCATGATCGGCTGGCCCGTCGTCGGCCGCGCGCGGCCGAACGGGTCGCACGTCGCGTTGGCGCGGCTCGGCGGCGCGGGCCGGATCGAGCGCCTCGTCACGCAGAACGTCGACGGCCTGCACCAGCGGGCGGGCAGCGACGACGTGATCGAACTGCACGGCGGGATCAACGGCGTGACCTGCCTCGAATGCGGCGCGCACCATGCACGTGCGACGATCCAGGACGTGCTCGAAGCCGACAATCCCGAATTGCTGGGCGCGCAGGCCGAGCCGGCCGCGGACGGCGACGCGCACCTCGAATGGGCCGCGCTCGACACGTTCCGGATCCCGGCGTGCCCCGCATGCGGCGGCCTGCTGAAGCCGGCAGTCGTGTTCTTCGGCGAGAACGTGCCGCGCGAACGCGTGGCGCTGGCGTCGCAGGCGCTCGACGCGGCCGATGTGCTGCTCGTCGTCGGTTCGTCGCTGATGGTGTATTCCGGCTACCGCTTCTGCGTGTGGGCGCAGGCGCAGCAGAAGCCGGTCGCCGCGCTCAATCTCGGCCATACGCGCGCCGATCCGATACTGACACTGAAGGTCGAGGCGCGTTGCGCACCGGCGCTCGACGCACTGACGACCCGTCTGGGTCTTGGCGGCAACACCATGGAGCATGCATCGTGACCGGCGCTACCGCTTCACCCGATCCTTCCGCGCGGCTGTTGGCGCCGGCGGCCGAACGCAACCGCGGGCCGATCCTCGACGTGTTGCGCCGTGTGCTGCCGGCGAGCGGCAGCGTGCTCGAGATCGCGAGCGGCACCGGCCAGCATGTCGTTCATTTCGCGCAGGCATTGCCGGGCCTGCGCTGGCAGCCGAGCGATCCCGACGAACAGGCGCGGCACTCGGTCGCCGCGTGGATCGCGCATGCGGGCCTCGCGAACGTCGCCGGGCCGCTGGCGTTCGACGTGCGCGATGCATCGTGGCCGGTCGCGGCACTCGATGCGATCGTCTGCATCAACATGATTCATATCTCGCCGTGGGCCTGCACGGAAGCGCTGTTCGCGGGCGCGGCACGGGTGCTGCGGCCGGGCGGCGTACTGTTCCTGTACGGCCCGTACCGTCGCGAAGGCCGGCACACGGCGCCGTCGAACGAGGCATTCGACCTGCAGCTGCGCAGCCGCGACCCGTCGTGGGGCGTGCGCGATCTCGAGACCGTCGTCGCGCTCGGCCTCGATCGCGGGCTCGACTGCATCGAGGTCGTCGAGATGCCGGCGAACAACCTGAGCGTCGTGTTCCGGCTGCTGCCGCACGCGGAGCAATGACACGCAAGCGCGCATCGACGCCGGGTTTCCACTATCCTTTCGCCTGTGCGCGCGGCCCGGGTCGGGTCGCGCCCCGTTTTTTCCGGAGAATTGACTAATGGGCAAACAAGCAATCGGTGTGATCGGGCTCGCGGTGATGGGCCGCAATCTCGCACTCAATATCGAGAGCCGCGGTTACGCGGTGTCGGTGTACAACCGCAGCCGCGAGAAAACCGACGAACTGATCGCCGAATTCCCCGGCCGCAACCTGGTGCCGACCTATACGCTCGAGGAGTTCGTCGCGTCGCTCGAAACGCCGCGCCGGATCCTGATGATGGTGAAGGCCGGTGAAGCGACCGATGCGACGATCGCATCGCTCAAGCCGCTGCTCGAGAAGGGCGACGTGCTGATCGACGGCGGCAATACGCACTTCACCGACACGATCCGCCGCAACCAGGAACTTGCGCAATCGGGCCTGCACTTCATCGGCACCGGCGTGTCGGGCGGCGAAGAGGGCGCACTGCGCGGCCCGTCGATCATGCCCGGCGGTCAGCGCGACGCGTACGACCTCGTCGAGCCGATCCTCAAGCAGATCGCCGCGAAGGCACCGTCGGACGGCGAGCCGTGCGTCGCGTACATGGGACCGGACGGTGCGGGCCACTACGTGAAGATGGTCCACAACGGCATCGAATACGGCGACATGCAGCTGATCGCCGAAAGCTACTCGGTGCTGAAGGACGTCGCGGGCCTGACCAACGACGAGCTCGGCGCGGTGTACACCGAATGGAACCAGGGCGAACTCGACAGCTACCTGATCGAGATCACGTCGAAGATCTTCGGCAAGAAGGACGAAGAGACCGGCAAGCACCTCGTCGACGTGATCCTCGATCGCGCCGCGCAGAAGGGCACCGGCAAGTGGACGAGCCAGAACGCGCTGGATCTCGGCGTGCCGCTGCCGCTCATCACCGAATCGGTGTTCGCGCGCGTGCTGTCGTCGCTGAAGACCGAGCGCGTCGCGGCCAGCAAGATCCTGTCGGGCCCGGCCGCCGCGCCGTTCGACGGCGATCGCGCCGCGTTCGTCGAAGCCGTGCGCCGCGCGCTGTACCTGAGCAAGGTGATCTCGTACGCACAGGGCTTCGCGCAACTGCGCACGGCATCGGAAGAGTACGGCTGGAACCTCGATCTCGGGACGATCGCGAAGATCTTCCGCGCGGGCTGCATCATCCGCGCGCGCTTCCTGCAGAAGATCACGGACGCCTATGCGAAGGATCCGGCGCTCGCGAACCTGTTGCTCGATCCGTACTTCAAGGACATCGCCGCGAACTACCAGGCGTCGCTGCGCGATGTCGTGGTCGCCGCGGTGAAGGCCGGCGTGCCGGTACCGGCGTTCGCGTCGGCGGTCGCGTACTTCGACAGCTACCGTTCCGAGCGGCTGCCGGCGAACCTGGTGCAGGCGCAGCGCGACTTCTTCGGCGCGCACACGTTCGAGCGCACCGACAAGCCGGGCAGCTTCCACGCGAACTGGTCGTAACCGGCCCGCGGGAGCAGCATTGTTGCGAAAATCTATTCTCTGAATAGGGTTTTTCTATCCCGGATGCCGACATTGTTGGCTCCGGGGAAACAGTGTTTTCGTTCTTTCATGGTTTTCCCTAGGTGCTGCCGGGACTAAACTCTGTTCCATCGCTGCAGACATGGTGTGTGCGGCGGAGCAAAAAAATCCCGGAGGTAATCATGAAATCGCTGATCGCAACGTTCGCTGCAGCTGCCGTCCTCGCCGTTCCCGCCGTCTCGTTCGCCCAACAGAACGCGCCCGTCACCCGTGCACAGGTGAAGGCCGAACTCGTCGCCGTCCAGCAGGCCGGCTACAAGCTGGGCAGCGACCGCACGAACTACCCGGAAGGCATCCAGGCTGCTGAAGCCCGTCTGAACCCGCAACAAAACGTCGCTGCTGCCGACACGACCGGTTACGGCGCACAACCGGCCGCCGCGCAAGAATCCGGCGCACCGGCCAAGGCCAAGACCGGCTGGCAAGTCAAGCGTATCGCTGACGACGCCCCGATCTACAAGGGTCGTTAATGGTGCGGCCGCTTCGGCGGCCGGATCCGACCCCATGCAGTACAAACAGCCCGTCGTTCCGTTATGCGGAACCACGGGCTGTTTTCATTGGCGGCGCGTGATGCGCCGGCGCTCAATGCAGCGGGCGGCGGCCGCGCCCGATATCGCGGAACAGCGCTTCGGCCGGTTCCAGCACCTGCAGCCACGTTTCGTCGTAGCCGCTCAGCGTGTCGAGTGCGTCGCGCAGCCGTTCGATCGCGAGGACCGGCAGCTCGACGCTGTGGCGCGTGGCGCCCGTCATGTGCGCGACGCTCGCCAGCTGGACGAGCGCGTCGGCCGCTTCAGCGACATCGGTCGCGAACAGCAGGTGCCGGTTGAGCAATTCGATCAGGCTGCTGGAACCGGCGAAATCGTCGGCGTCGAGCTGCACGGAAAGAAACGTCGCGTTGTTCATTGTCATGCTCCTCGTTGTCATTGGATCGCGCGCTGCATCCCCGAGTATAGGCGGCGATCGAAGAGGGGAATGTGACGTGGACGAGATGGCCGGCGCGCGCGGCGGCGCGGGTGGAAAACCCGCGCCAGGCCCGCCGGACGGCCCGTGCGGCGCGGCTCGCAGGCCGTCGCCACACCCGTGCGGCGGTGCAAGATTGTTGCCGGAACGGGCAGCTGACGCAGTCCCGACCGCGACAAATGGTATCTTTGCCGGTCGGGACGACACTGAAAAGTGCGAAAAAGGGGCCGGTGAGCCCATTCGCACCGACGTTCCGCTGTGGAAACTGACGGCCGCGAGAGCGGTCGGATACTGGTTGGTCCGGCCGTTCGGCCGGACATCGTGCGGCGCACACCGGGGGGCGGTGGGCGCCGCCACGACGCAAATCCGGGAGGACCCTTGAGAGAAACTATTCCCATCCACGATGCGCTGACGCGCTGGTTGCCGCAGGCGGCGCTCATCGCCGCAGCCGTCGCGCTGTCGGGCTGTACGCTGACACCGTGGACTGACAGCTGGCAACCGGCGCGCCAGCCGACCTCGATGTCGGCTGCGACGCCGGGCGTGATCGCCGGCTATTACCGCGTGAACCCGGGCGATACGCTCGCGGGCATCGCGAGTGCCTACGGGCAACGCGTGCAGGACGTGGCCAGCTGGAACCACATGGCGCCGACCGACGCCGTATCGCCCGGCCAGGTGCTGCGCGTGGCGCCGCCGTCCGCCGCGCCGTCGCCCGGGCAGCCGCTCGCCGCGGCCGCGCCGGGCTCGCTCGCGTGGCCGGCAACGGGTATCGTCGCGACGCCGTTCGCGACTGGCAAGACGCGCGGCGTCGTGATCGCCGCATCCGGGCCCGACCATTCGGTGCGGGCCGCGGCGAACGGGCGCGTGGTCTACGCCGGGTCCGGCGTCAAGGCGTACGGTCCGCTCGTGATCCTGAAGCACGACAACGGCCTCATCACGGCCTACGGGCACAACGGCAAGCTGCTCGTCAACGAAGGCGACGCGGTGCGCCAGGGGCAGCCGGTCGCCGAAATGGGCACCGACGCGAACGGCCGCTCGACGTTCGAGTTCGAAGTCCGTCAGAACGGCAAGGTCGTCGATCCGATGAACTTCCTGCCGCGCAACGGCGGCTGACGGCCCGCAGTATTCCGTGTGCGCCGGGCGGCGCACACGCTCCCGCCTTCATCTCCCCTTGAGTGTCGCCGTACCGGACTGTCTCGCGTGATTGCCGAGCCAGCGGATGCCCAATGCGAGCGCCGCCGCGCCAAGCGCGATCAGCGAACACTGGATCGCGACCGGCAGGTAGCCGTGCGGCCGCGGATCGACGAACGGATAGGGATACCAGTTCTCCAGCGCACCGCGCACGAGCGTATAGCCGAGATAGACGACCGGAAAACCGAGCCAGGCGAACGCACTGCTGCGCGCGATCGGCCGGCGCGGCTCCACGTACAGCCAGTCGCACAGCATCACGAGCGGCACGATCCGGTGCAGCACCCAGTTGTTGAACGCCGGCGTGACATGGCGCAGCGCATCGAGCCGCGCCAGCAGGAGTTCGTAGACGATCGCGGTAATCAGCACGTACAGCACGGCCGCGCCACGCATCGATTCGTAGCGGGCCGACCCGGGGCGCGCGATGCGCCAGAGCCCCGCGGCCAGCATTGCAGCCGCGTAGAGGCTGCTCAGTTGCGTGAAGTAGCTGAGATAGTTGCCGAGATGGAAGTTCGGCAGGCGCCAGTAGTCGGCGACGCTGTGCAGCGTGGTGGACACCGCGAGCAACGCGGCGGTCAGCCGATAGGCCGCAACGAAGAACGCTTTGCTCATGATGCCCGCGCGCCGTCGCACCAAAGCTTCATCGTGCCACAGCCGTTTGCGCGCGCGATGCGGACTTTCCATATGAGGGACGCGCGCGGTGCGCGTCGACGATTCGTCAGATATTTGACCGTGTCGCGTAAAACCGGACGCCCGTGCGGCTACAATCCTGAAAGCTTGGCCGGGCGCAGAGCCGGTTGCCGCCCGCGCGCCACCCCGCATACCACACGAGACGAAGCATGAGAAACATCCTCGCGAAACAGACGCGCTACAGCTCGCCCGCGATCTTCTTCCACTGGGCCATCTTCGTGCTGGTGGCGCTGGCCTATCTCGCCATCGAGATTCGCGGCCCGAAGGGCAGCGACAGCCGCGTGTTCTGGATGAACGTGCACCTCACCGCGGGCACGTTCGTGCTGGTGCTGTCGGTGCTGCGCGTGCTGTGGCGCATCGTCAGCCGCGTGCCGGAAGCCATTCCGCAGGCGGCGCTGCTGCGCTGGCTGTCGAGGCTCGCGCATGTCGCGCTCTACGTGTTCATCATCGCGCAGCCGCTGCTCGGCATCATGATGATCAACCTGGGCGGCAAGCCGGTGTCGCTCGACTGGCTCGGCGTGTCGTTCACGCTGTTCGGCCCCGACAAGGCGCTGCGGCCGACGATCAAGGAAGCGCACGAGCTGATCGGTAACGCGTTCTACTTCGTGATCGGCCTGCATGCGCTGGCCGCGTTGTACCACCATTTCATCCGGCGCGACGACGTGCTGCGGCGCATGGCGCCCTGATCGCCACGTGCTTGGCATGCCTCACAGGCGGGGGCGCATGGTTGTGCTGACAACCATGCGCCCCCGGTCCGTTTACCGGCATGGGTGACTGTTCATCGCGTTGAACATTCGGTAACATCTCGGCTGTTTTTACATTCCGCTTACTCGTCGCCACGCATGCTGCACCGACATCGTCACCTGACCGCCTGGCTTGGCGTGCTCGCGATCTGGATCGCGATCGCGGCGCCGCTGGTGTCGCAGTGGCGCATCGCGCAGGCGGCCACGCCCGACGCCATCGTCTGCAGTACGGAGCATGGCGCGCATCGGTCGGCCGATGCGGGCCGCATGCACGATCACGCGCTGCATCTCGACGCGTGCGGCTACTGCGGCTTCTTCGCCCACAGCCCCGCGATCGGTGCACCTGTGGCTGCGTCGTTCGCTTCCATCCCCGCCGTTTCCGCGTCCACCGCCGCGCCGCCTGCCGTCGCGGTGCACGCCGACCGCTATCCGCGCGCGTATCCACGCGCACCGCCCGAGCGCGCCTGACGCGCTGTTATCCGTTCTTATTACCGCCGATATCCGTGCGGCCCGTCGCGGCCACGTGGAGGGCGTCACTCGGGCTTTCGATCATGACCAATTTCCAGTTGCGTGCGCCGCGGGCGCCACGCAATGTCTGTGCGCGGCGCGTGCCGCGAATGTTGAAACTTACCGTTCCCGCGCTCGCTGCGGGCGCGCTGGCAGCGAGTGCTGCGGCGGCTGAAACGGCGCGCGCGGACGTCGCGCCCGCGAACGAGTCGGCCGCGCTGCTGCCGCCCGTCGAGGTCGTCGCGGCGCCGCTGTCGACGCGGCTCGTCGTCGTCACGAATCCGAAGGCGCCGCGCCAGCCGCTGCCCGCCAGCGACGGTGCGGATTACCTGAAGACGATCCCCGGCTTCACGTCGATCCGCAGCGGCGGCACGAACGGCGACCCCGTGTTGCGCGGGATGTTCGGTTCGCGGTTGAACATCCTGGCGAACGGAATGCCGACGCTTGGCGCATGCCCGAACCGGATGGATGCGCCGACGTCGTACATTGCACCGGAAAGCTATGACAAGGTTACCGTCGTGAAGGGGCCGCAGTCGGTGCTGTACGGTCCCGGCGCGTCGGCCGGCACCGTGCTGTTCGAGCGCGTGACGCCGCGATTCGAGCGTCCGGGCATGCGTTTCGACGGCAGCCTGGTCGGCGGATCGTTCGGCCGCAACGACCAGAGCATCGACCTGACGGCGGGCACGCCCGACGTCTACGGCCGTGTGACCGCGAACCACGCGCATTCGCAGGACTACAAGGACGGCAACGGCAACACGGTGCCGTCGCAGTGGGACAAGTGGAACGCCGATGCGGCGCTCGGCTGGACCCCCGACGACCACACGCGCGTCGAGCTGACCGCCGGCACCGGCGACGGTTATGCGCGCTACGCGGGCCGCGGGATGGACGGGGCGCATTTCCGCCGCGAGACGGTCGGGCTGTCGTTCGACAAGCGGCACCTCGGCGACGTGCTCGACCGGATCGAGGCGCGCGTGTACTACAACGAGGCCGATCACGTGATGGACAACTACACGTTGCGGCAGCCCGACCCGACCAGCAGCATGCCGATGCGGATGGCGGCCGACGTGCGGCGCCGCACGGTCGGTGCGCGCGCGGCCGCGACGTTTCGTTTCGGCGACGACTTCAAGCTCGTGACGGGTATCGACGCGCAATCGAACCGGCTCGATTCGCGCTCGTCGATGGGGCAGCAGAACTACCGCGACCAACCGTGGGATGCGCAGGCGACGATGTGGAACGCGGGCGTGTTCGGCGAGCTGACGTGGTATGCGAGCGAAGTGTCGCGCGTGATCGGCGGCGCGCGCGTCGACTATGCGAGCGCTCGCGACAAGCGCGCGATGAAGAGCGGGATGATGATGAGCAAGCCGAACCCGACCTTCGACGACGATCGCTCGCGCGTGTTGCCGAGCGGCTTCGTGCGCTACGAGCGCGATCTCGCGTCGCTGCCCGTCACGTGGTACGCGGGGATCGGCCACGCGGAACGCTATCCCGACTACTGGGAACTGTTCTCCGCGACGCGCGGCCCGGCCGGTTCGGTCAACGCGTTCTCGGCGGTGCAGCCGGAGAAGACCACGCAGATCGACATCGGCGCGCAGTACAAGAGCGACCGGTTCGATGCGTGGGTGTCGGCGTATGCCGGCTATGTGCAGGACTTCATCCTGTTCAACTACGCGGCCGGCATGATGGGTCCGACCACGCAGGCGACCAACGTCAACGCGCAGATCATGGGCGGCGAAGCGGGCGTGTCGTGGCGGCCGGTGGCGCCGCTGCGTGTCGAGACGTCGCTCGCGTATGCATGGGGGCGCAACGTGGCAAGCGGCGATCCGCTGCCGCAGATGCCGCCGCTCGAGGCACGCATCGGGCTCGAATACACGCGCGGCGCATGGTCGGCCGGCGGCCTGTGGCGGATCGTTGCGCCGCAGCATCGCTATGCACTGAACGAGGGCAACGTGGTCGGCAAGGACTTCGGCCCGAGCGCCGGATTCGGCGTGCTGTCGCTGCATACGCAATACAACGTCAGCAAGACCGTGCAGATCTCGGTCGGCGTCGACAACGTGCTGAACAAGGCCTACACCGAGCACCTGAACCTCGCCGGCAACGCGGGCTTCGGCTATCCGGCGAACGCGCCGGTGATGGAGCCGGGCCGGACCGCATGGGTGCGCGTGAGCGCGAAGCTGTAGCGCGCGGCGCGTGTGCATTGCAGCATGCGCGCGTGTGAATGCAGCCCCGCCCGAACGGGCGGGGTACGTCAACCGATTAGAGAACCGTATCTAGTCAGGGCGCAAACGTTCGCGACTCGTGATTCACTCCCGCATTCGACGCACACGGTGCGCGCG
This sequence comes from Burkholderia sp. BCC1999, assembly GCF_905339975.1. Taxonomy (NCBI): domain Bacteria; kingdom Pseudomonadati; phylum Pseudomonadota; class Betaproteobacteria; order Burkholderiales; family Burkholderiaceae; genus Burkholderia; species Burkholderia sp. BCC1999. The sequence continues at coordinate 45,183 of NZ_CAJPHP010000021.1, forward strand.
ATGCAGCGTGCGCGTCGATCCGGTGTCATTCGCACCGGCAGCACAATAATCAGGAGAACATGCATGGCCAGATCGATGCGTTCCAGGGTAATGGCAGGGGCAGTGGCATGTGCGATGAGCGTCGCACCGTTCGCGGGGACGACCGCGCTGATGACGCTCGCGACGACACACGCGGCGATGGCGGCGACCGCGCCCGCCGACAACTACGCGGCGACGCGTTATCCGATCATCCTCGTGCACGGGCTCACGGGCACCGACAAGTACGCCGGCGTGCTCGAGTACTGGTACGGCATCCAGGAGGATCTGCAGCAGCATGGCGCGACCGTCTACGTCGCGAACCTGTCGGGCTTCCAGAGCGACGACGGCCCGAACGGGCGCGGCGAACAGTTGCTCGCCTACGTGAAGACGGTACTCGCCGCGACGGGCGCGACCAAGGTCAATCTCGTCGGTCACAGCCAGGGCGGGCTGACGTCGCGCTATGTCGCGGCCGTCGCGCCCGATCTCGTCGCGTCGGTGACGACGATCGGCACGCCGCATCGCGGCTCCGAGTTCGCGGACTTCGTGCAGAGCGTGCTCGCGTACGATCCGACCGGGCTGTCGTCGACGGTGATCGCGGCGTTTGTCAATGTGTTCGGAATCCTGACGAGCAGCAGCCACAACACGAACCAGGATGCGCTCGCATCGCTGAAGACGCTGACGACCGCTCAGGCGGCGACCTACAACCAGAACTATCCGAGCGCGGGCCTTGGCGCACCGGGCAGCTGCCAGACCGGTGCACCGACGGAAACGGTCGGCGGCAACACGCATCTGCTGTATTCGTGGGCCGGCACGGCGATCCAGCCGACGCTTTCGCTGTTCGGCGTGACGGGTGCGAAGGACACGAGCACCATTCCGCTCGTCGATCCCGCAAACGCGCTCGACCCGTCGACGCTCGCGCTGTTCGGCACCGGCACGGTGATGATCAACCGTGGCTCGGGTCAGAACGACGGGCTCGTGTCGAAGTGCAGCGCGCTGTACGGCAAGGTGCTGAGCACGAGCTACAAGTGGAATCACATCGACGAGATCAACCAGCTGCTCGGCGTGCGCGGCGCGTATGCGGAAGATCCGGTCGCGGTGATCCGCACGCATGCGAACCGGCTGCAGCTCGCGGGCGTGTAATCGATGACGGCACGTGAAGGGCGCGCGCCGCTGGCGCGGCGCGCAGCAGTCTATGGTGTCGTGGGGCTGGCGGCGGTTGCTGGCGTCGCGACGTGGAGCGGGGCGGGGTGGCATCGCGGGTCGGGTGCCGCCGGTGACGCACCGGACGCGGCAGCGGCGGGCGGCGTGACGGCCGCCGCACCGCAGGCCGCCGTGCCGGCGAGCGCGGGTTTGCCGCCGTCGCTGGCCGGTTCCAGCGCGCCGCGGCTGCCGCTCGATGCCGGCGGCCATCTCGCGAAGTCGCGCGCGGTACGCGATTTCTTCGACTATTGCCTGACCGCGCAGAGCGACCTGAGCGCGGCCGCGCTCGATGCGTTCGTCGTGCGCGAGATTGCCGCGCAGCTCGACGGTACGGCTGCGCAGGCTGAGGCGCTCGACGTGTGGCACCGGTATCGCGCGTATCTCGATGCGCTCGCGAAACTGCGCGATGCCGGCGCGGTCGACAAGTCCGATCTGGGCGCGTTGCAGCTCGCACTCGATCAGCGCGCGTCGATCGCGTACCGCACGCTCGGCGACTGGAGCCAGCCGTTCTTCGGTGCGGAGCAGTGGCGGCAGCGCTACGACCTCGCACGGCTGAAGATCACTCAGGATCGCTCATTGACCGATGCCCAGAAGGCCGAGCGGCTCGCGGCGCTGGCGCAGCAGATGCCGGCCGACGAGCGGGCGGCGCAGCAGCGCATCGACCAGCAGCGTGCCGCGATCGACCAGATCGCGCAATTGCAGAAGAGCGGGGCGACACCCGATGCGATGCGCGCGCAGCTGACGCAGACGCTCGGCCCCGACGCCGCCGCACGCGTCGCGCAGATGCAGCAGGACGATGCGTCGTGGCAGCGTCGCTATGCGGACTACGCGGCGCAGCGTGCGCAGATCGAATCGGCCGGCCTGTCTCAGCAGGAGCGCGACGCGCAAATCGCCGGGTTGCGTCAGCGTGTGTTCACGAAGCCCGGCGAAGCCGTGCGCGCGGCATCGCTCGATCGCGCGGCCGGCGGCACGCAATGACGCGGGCGTCGCCGCGTGCGGCCGGTCTCGCGAGGCCTCATGCGGCGCGGGTGATGTCGCGCGGCAGATGCTGCTCGATGGTATCGGCGAGCGTGTCGAACGCGGGCCCGATGCCTTCGTGCGCGACGCACGCATAGCCGAGCAGCAGGCCCTGTCGCGCGGTGTCGAGGCTGCTGTAGTAGCTGGTCAGCGGGCGGACGATCACGCCCGCATCGAACGCGCTCTGCGTGACCGCGCGATCGTCGCACGCGTCAGGCAGGCCGAGCACCAGATGCAGGCCGGCCTCGTCGCCCATCACCGGGAGCGCATCGCCGAAGCGCGCGCGGATCGCGTCGATCATCAGTTGCCGGCGCTCGCCGTACAGCGTGCGCATTCGTCTGACATGTGAAGTGAGGTGGCCGTCCATGATGAATTCGGCGAGCACGGCCTGCTGCATCAGCTGGCCTTCGCGGTACAGCTCCGACAACCCGGTGCGGAACGTATCGACCAGATGCTCGGGCACGACCATGTAGCCCATCCGCAGCCCCGGGAACAGCATCTTGCCGAGGCTGCCGACGTAGATCACGCGGCCGCCGTCGTCGAGCCCCTGCAGCGACGCGAGCGGCCGGCTGCCGTAGCGGAATTCGCTGTCGTAGTCGTCTTCGATGATCCAGCAGCGGTGCTGGCGCGCGTATTCGAGCAGCATCCGGCGCCGCGCGAGGCTCATCACCATCCCGAGCGGGTACTGATGCGATGGCGTGACGAGCACGAGCCGCGGCGGATGCTGCATGTCGCTCGCACGCGGGTCGAGCCCTTCCTGGTCGACCGGCACCGGTGCAAGCGTGAGGCCGGCCGCCTGCAGGACGCTGCGCACGCCCCAGTAGCACGGCTCCTCGACCCACGCGCGATCGCCGATATCGGACAGCAGCCGCACCGCGAGATCGATCGACTGGTGGATGCCCGTCGTGATGATCACCTGGTCCGGCGAGCATTTGACCGAGCGCGCGACGCGCAGGTAATCGGCAAGCGCGCGCCGCAACGGCCGGTAGCCGCCGCCCGGCGCGTAGGTCAGCAGTTCGGGATTGGCTTCCTTCCACAGCCGCGCCTGCAGGCGGCTCCACGTGCGGCTCGGAAATTCCGACACGTCCGGCACGCCCGGCATGAAAGCACCCCACTGGCGTCGCGATACACCCGCGTGCTCGATCAGCTGCCGGCCGCGCGTCGACAGGCTGCCCTGCGCATCCGGCGGCGGTTCGTCGGCGGCTGACGGTGCCGGCGCGCTGCCCGGTGCGTGGATCGCCGCGGCGTCCGGCCGCGTATCGGCCACGTAGGTGCCGCTGCCGGTTGTCGTCAGCACGTAGCCCTCGGCCGTCAACTGGTCGTACACATGCAGCACGGTATTGCGCGCGATCGACAGGTCGCCCGCGAGCGTGCGCGAGCTCGGCAGTTTCGTCCCTGGCCCCAATTCCCCGGTCAGGATGGCTTGCTGCATCAGCTGCAGCAACTGCCGGTACATCGGCTCCGGCGAGCTGCGGTCGAGACGGGCGGAGAGCCAGTCGGCGACGATCACGGTATCCAAAGTGGTCCTACTTGGAATATTGAAATGGTTCCCTAGTATAGAACCGTGCGCGCCGTATAGTGGCTCGCATCTCATAATCAATTGTCGCGAAGCAAGGGGACAGCCACGATGAAGTCCGATGATGTGATCGTCAGCTTTCGCGGCGTGCGGAAGACCTACGACGGCGAAACGCTGGTCGTCAAATCGCTCGACCTCGATATCCACCGCGGGGAATTCCTGACGCTGCTCGGGCCGTCGGGTTCGGGCAAGACCACCTGCCTGATGATGCTTGCCGGCTTCGAATTCCCGACCGGCGGCGAGATCCGCCTCGACGGCGAGCTGCTGAACAACGTGCCGCCGCACAAACGCAACATCGGCATGGTGTTTCAGAACTACGCGCTGTTCCCGCACCTGACGGTCGAGCAGAACGTCGCGTATCCGCTGACCGTGCGCAAGTTGCCGGCCGGCGAGCGCGCGGAACGCGTTGCGCATGCGCTGAAGATGGTGCAGATGGAGCGCTTCGCGAAACGCTATCCGGCGCAGTTGTCGGGCGGCCAGCAGCAGCGCATTGCGCTGGCGCGCGCTCTCGTGTTCGAGCCGAAGCTGGTGCTGATGGACGAGCCGCTCGGCGCGCTCGACAAGCAGTTGCGCGAACACATGCAGTACGAACTCAAGGCACTGCACGAGAAGCTCGGCGTGACCTTCGTGTACGTGACGCACGACCAGGGCGAGGCGCTGACGATGTCCGACCGCGTCGCGGTGTTCGACAAGGGCATCGTGCAGCAGCTCGACACCGTGGACCGCCTGTACGAATCGCCGTGCAACGAATTCGTTGCCAACTTCATCGGCGACAGCAACCGGCTGCGCGGCACCATCGCGCGTGTCGACGGCGAATTCTGCGAGTTCCGGCTCGACGACGGCACGAAGCTCGTCGGCCGCCACATCGGCGAAGCCGCCGAAGGCGCGTCGGCTGTCGCGTGCATCCGCCCCGAACGCATGAGCCTCGCGGCCAACGGCCACGCGAACGGTGCCGCCGCGAACCGCCTGAGCGGCGAAGCGCGCAGCCTCATCTATTTCGGCGATCACGTGCGCATGCGCTGCGCGCTGCCCGGCCAGGACGAATGCTTCGTGAAGGTGCCGCTCGGCACCGGCGCGCTCGACGCGTTCTCGCCCGGCGCGCCGGTCTCGCTTGCATTCGCACCCGAACACCTGCGCGTGTTCGCGTGACCCCGGTTTTCCCGCTTTTTCCGCAGCACGTCGTCAACAACAAAGCCCACTTCCACCACGAGAGGAGAGGAACCATCATGAAACGAGCAAGCTTTACTGCGCGCCGCACGGCACTCGCGCTGGCACTGATCGCGTTCGGTGCATCGGCATCGGCTGCGGAACTCACGGTCGTCAACTTCGGCGGCGCGAACGGCGACGCACAGAAGGCCGCGTTCAACCAGCCGTTCGAAAAGGCAACCGGCAACAAGGTCACGGCCGTCGAGTACAACGGCGAGCAGGCGAAGGTGAAGGCGATGGTCGAGGCGAAGCACGTCAACTGGGACGTGGTCGAAGTCGAATCGGGCGACCTGAACCGCGGCTGCGACGAAGGGCTGTACGAGAAGCTCGACTGGTCGAAGATCGCGAAGAAGTCCGACCTGATTCCGGAGTCGCCGCAGGTGTGCGGCGTCGGCTTCTTCGTGTGGTCGACCGCGCTGTCGTACAACGCGGACAAGCTGAAGTCTGCGCCGACCGGCTGGGCCGATTTCTGGAACGTGAAGAAATTCCCCGGCAAGCGCGGGATGCGCAAGGGCGCGCGCTATAACCTCGAATTCGCGCTGATGGCCGACGGCGTCGCGACGAAGGACGTCTACAAGGTGCTCGGCACGAAGGCCGGCCAGGACCGCGCGTTCAAGAAGCTCGACGAGCTGAAACCGTACATCCAGTGGTGGGAAGCGGGCGCGCAGCCGCCGCAGTTCCTCGTCGCCGGCGACGTCGTGATGTCGACCGCGTACAACGGCCGCATCGATGCCGCGCAGAAGGAAGGCAAGAACCTGAAGGTCGTGTGGAACGGCAGCATCTACGATCTCGACTACTGGGCTATTCCGAAGGGTTCGCCGAACAAGGCGCTGGCCGAGCAGTACATCGCGTATTCGCTGACGCCGAAGCCGCAGCAGGCGTATGCGCAGCACATCGCGTACGGCCCCGCGAACATCGCGGCAATCAAGTCGCTCGACGCGAAGACGCTCTCGAACCTGCCGAACTCGCCGGCCAACGGCAAGAACGCGGTGCTGGAAGACATCGGCTTCTGGACCGACCACAGCGACGAGCTCGAGCAGCGCTTCACCGCATGGGCGACGAAGTAACCGGTCAGGCATCCTGAAGGTGTCCTGATGCAACCGGCCGCGCGACGCGTCGATCGTGTCGCGCGGCATTCCGCCGGAACGTGCCCGGCCGGAGAGAACCGTTGAATACGATGACGATCGCGCCTTCCTCGCCGTCGACCGCCGCGCTCAAGCGCGAGCTGAAGGCTGCCGAGGCCCGCAAGCGCACGATGGCGCTGCTGCTGGTCGCGCCGCTCGCGACTTTCCTGCTGCTGATCTTCGTCGTGCCGATCGGCACGCTGCTCACGCGCGCAGTGCAGAACCCCGAGATCGCAACCGCGTTGCCGAATACGGTCGCCGCGCTGTCGGGCTGGGACCGCAAGGCGCCGCCGGCCGACGCCGCGTATGTCGCGCTCGCGGCGGACATGACGAAGGTGGCCGACAGCGAGGCGATGGGTGCGCTCGCGCGGCGGCTGAACACCGAGATTCCCGGCTATCGCTCGCTCGTCGCGAAGACGGCGCGTGCGATGCCGCTGAAGGGCGACAACGACGCGGCGCTGACGCCCGCGCAGACGCGCGAGAAAATCGTCGATCTCGATTCGCGCTGGGGCGACGCCGCGTACTGGCAGGCGATCGCGAAGAACGGCAGCCAGGTATCGCCGTTCTACCTGCTTGCCGCGCTCGACCACAAGCAGGACGGCTTCGGCCACATCGTGCAGGCCGATCCCGACCAGTCGATCTATCTCGCGATCTTCGGCCGCACGTTCGTGATCGGCATCGCCGTCACGCTGTTCGCGCTGCTGCTCGGCTATCCGCTCGCGTACTGGATCTCGACGCTGTCGGAACGGCGCGCGAACCTCGTGATGATTCTCGTGCTGATTCCGTTCTGGACGTCGGTGCTCGTGCGCGTCGCCGCGTGGATCGTGCTGCTGCAGAGCGAAGGGCTGATCAACAAGGCGCTGATCGGTAGCGGGCTGATCTCGCATCCGCTGACGCTGCTGTTCAACCGCGTCGGCGTGTACATCTCGATGACGCACATCCTGCTGCCGTTCATGATCCTGCCGCTATACAGCGTGATGAAGTCGATCCCGCCGACCTACCAGCGTGCGGCCGTGTCGCTCGGCAGCCATCCGTTCGCCGCGTTCTGGCGCGTGTACGTGCCGCAGACCTATCCGGGCGTCGGTGCGGGCGCGCTGCTCGTGTTCATCCTCGCGATCGGCTACTACATCACGCCCGCGCTGCTCGGCGGGCCGAACGACCAGATGGTCAGCTACTACGTCGCGTACTTCACGAATGTGACGATCAACTGGGGCATGGCGTGTGCGCTCGGCGGGCTGCTGCTGGCGGCGACGCTCGTGCTATACGCGGTGTACGGGCGCTTCACGCGCACCAACGTGAGCCTCGGCTGAGCGCCCGGGCAGAAATACGTCACGAAACGGGAAGGGGATTCGGACCATGAAACTCGCCAGGCCGGTGTTCGCGCCGCATATGTCGTTCGTCGAGCGCGCGTGGTACGTCGCGTTGCGCGTGCTCGTCGTGCTGACGCTGCTGTACCTGATCCTGCCGGTGCTCGCGATCGTGCCGCTGTCGTTTTCGTCGAGCACGTTCCTCGTCTATCCGATCCCGGGCTTCTCGACGCGCTGGTACGAGAACCTGATCGCATCGGACGAGTGGCGGATGGCCGCGAAGAACAGCTTCATCGTCGCGCCGTCGGCGACCATCGTCGCGACCGTGCTCGGCACGCTCGCCGCGATCGGTCTCACGAAAGCCGACTTCCGCGGCAAGGGGTTGCTGATGGCCGTGCTGCTGTCGCCGATGATCGTGCCGGTTGTCGTCGTCGGCGTCGGCATGTACCTGTTCTTCGCGCCGCTCGGGCTCGCGAACACCTACACGGGGCTGATCGCCGCGCACGCCGCGCTTGGCGTGCCGTTCGTCGTGACGACGGTCGCCGCGACGCTGCAGGGCTTCAACCAGAACCTCGTGCGTGCGAGCCTGTCGCTCGGCGCGAACCCGGTGTCGACCTTCTTCCGCGTGACGCTGCCGGTGATCGCGCCGGGCGTGATGTCGGGTGCGCTGTTTGCGTTCGCGACGTCGTTCGACGAAGTGGTCGTCACGCTGTTCCTCGCGGGAGCGGACCAGACGACGCTGCCGCGCCAGATGTTCACGGGTATCCGCGAGAACATCAGCCCGACGATCGCTGCGCTCGCAACGATCCTGATCATCTTCTCGACGAGCCTGCTGCTGGCGCTCGAATGGCTGCGCGGGCGCAATGCGCGGCGCGCGGTGAGCTGATCCGTCACGCCCGGCACGAGGCGCCGCCGCGCATGGGGCGCGCGGCGCATTTTCTTTCATTTTGCTGACCGACGACGCGGCCGCCTGCACGTTCGATGCGGCTCTGCAACAATACGGGGCGCGGCGGCGCGCGTTCCGTGCGGTGCGACCGGAACGCCGCCGCGAGTCCAATCCGCGACGTGGCGCAACGCGTCGCTCGTCAGCCGAGCCTCATCTTGTCCGAATTCGCTACCCCCGCCGGCGCCCATGAGCCGGCCGTCAACTGGCGCGCGATGTCCGCGGTGCTGCTGGCCGTCGCGCTCGCGACGCTCGACACTGCGATCGCGAACACCGCGCTGCCCGCGATCGCCGCCGACCTGCATGCGTCGCCGGCCGCTTCCGTGTGGATCATCAACGCATACCAGCTCGCGATGGTCGCGACGCTGCTGCCGTTCGCGTCGCTTGGCGACATCGTCGGCCACAAGCGCGTGTATATCGCCGGGCTCGCGGTGTTCACGCTCGCATCGCTCGGCTGTTCGCTCGCGTCGACGCTGCCGATGCTGACGGCCGCACGGATCGTGCAGGGCTTCGGCGCGAGCGCGATCATGAGCGTCAACGTCGCGCTGATCCGCGGCCTGTTTCCCGCGCACCGGCTCGGACGCGGCGTCGGCTTCAACGCGCTCGTCGTCGGCGTGTCGTTTGCGGTGGGGCCGACCATTGCGTCGCTGATCCTGTCGGTCGCCGCATGGCCGTGGCTGTTCGCGGTGAACGTGCCGCTCGGCGTGATTGCGCTCGCCGTGGCGATTCCGTCGCTGCCGCAGACGGCGCGCGGCAAGCATGCGTTCGATCCGGTCGCCGCGCTGTTCAACGTGATCACGTTCGCGTCGCTGATCTTCGCGCTCGGCGAATTCGCGCAGCGCGGGCCGCTTTCGATCGTGTTCGCATCGGCCGCGGTTGCGCTCGCATTCGGCTGGCTGCTGATCCGCCGCCAGGCCGGGCACCCGGCGCCGATGCTGCCGGTCGACCTGTTTCGCCGGCCGGTGTTCACGCTGTCCGCGCTGACGGCCGTGTGCGCGTTCGCCGCGCAGGGGCTCGCGTTCGTGTCGCTGCCGTTCTATTTCGAAACCGTCCTGCATCGCAGCGCGGTCGAAACGGGCTTCCTGATGACGCCGTGGTCGGCGATCGTCGCGTTCGCCGCGCCGATCGCGGGGCGGTTGTCGGATCGTTATCCGCCCGGCCTGCTCGGCGCGATCGGGCTCGCGTTGCTGAGCGCGGGCATGGTGTCGCTCGCCGCGCTGCCGGTGTCGCCGAGCGTCGTCGACATCGGCTGGCGGATGATGCTGTGCGGCGCGGGCTTCGGTTTCTTCCAGTCGCCGAACCTGAAGGCGCTGATGTCGAGTGCGCCGCCCGAGCGCAGCGGTGGCGCGAGCGGGATCATTGCGACCGCGCGGCTGATCGGGCAGGCGACGGGTGCGGCGCTCGTTGCGCTGTCGTTCGGGATCGCGGGGCGCCACGGGCCGACGCTTGCGTTGATGCTCGGCGCAGGGTTCGCCGGGGCCGCGAGCGTTGCGAGCGGGCTGAGGCTGTTCGCGCCGTCGCATCGGGCCGGTGTGCCGGCCGCACCGGAACGCGCGAAGGAGCGGGCGGTGGAGTAGGCGTTATAAACCGGCGCGCGGCAAACGCTGCCGCGCGCCGGCCTTCATGCATCGATCAGAACCCGCCCGACTTGATCAGCTGGTTGAGGTTCGCGATGTTCAGGCTCCCGAAGCCGGTCGTCAGATCCCAGCCGGTGCCGGCCGTATAGCCATACCCCTGATATCCGTTGTTGCCCGACACGACGTCATAGCGCACGAGCGACGGGTTCGACGGAATGTCCGCATAGAAGTTGCCGGCCGGGAAGCCGAGGCCCGTGCCGTTCGCCGCGAGCAGGCGCGCCCAGAAGCCCGTGAAGATCGGCGCGGCGAGGCTGGTGCCGCCGATCTGCTGCAACTGGCCGTAGTTGTAGATGTACGCGCCGGTGCTTTGCGCGGCGTCGAACGACACGTCCGGCAACTGGCGGTTGCTGCCCGATTGCCACGACGGCGCCGGCAGGATCGTGCTGACGCCGCCGCCCGTCGCCCACAGCTTGCCGTTGCCGTCGAGGCCTTCGTTCCACACCGTTTCGTTCGAGAACGCGCCTGCCGACGTCGTGTAGAGCGTCGTGCCGCCGATCGCGAGCACGTGCGGCGACGCGGCCGGCCACGATACCGTGTAGTTCGCGCCGTCCGGATAGCCGCGATTGTTGCACTCGTACACGCCTTCGTCGCCCGACGACACCGAGAACGTCTGGCCCTGGGCGGCTGCCGTCGTGAAGATCTGCTCCTCGGCGTCGATCGTGCCGTCCGCATTCGCGTCGGTCTCGCACCAGCCGAGCGACACGTTGATCACCTTCGCGGTGTTGTCCGACACCGCGCGGTTGAACGCCTGCGTGAGCCCCGTGTTGCCGCTGGCGTTGAGGTCGGCCATGTAGAACACGAGCTTGCCGACCTGGCCGCCGGCCGAGCCGACGATCGACTGGCTGTCGAGATCCCATTCGCCCTGGCCGTCCTGGTCGTCGGTGTAGCTGCCGCCCGAGCCGTTGGTCTGGACGGTCTGCGTCGAGACCGCGCCGTAACCGTTGCTCGACGTGAACTGCTTCAGGTCCTGCAGCGTTTGCGACACGCCGCCGATCGTGATGATGCCGACGGTCACGCCGGCCGCGGTCGGCACGCCGGTCGCGTTGTAGAGGCCGGGGAATTCCTTCGGATAGTGGCCCGTCGCCGTGCCGGCCGCGAGCGCCTGCGGCTTCGCCACGTTGCCGATGCGCAGCATCGGATGCGCACGCGCGACGCTCTGCAGCCCGAGCACCGAGCCGACGACGTTGCCGAGCGCGCTCGGGACCTGCGCGGTCGATGCGTTCGCGAAGCCCGAGCGGCCCGCGTACTCGAAATGCACGAGCGACGTGTTGAATGCGGTCTTCACGGTGCCGGCAGTGCCGCGCGCGGAGACCAGCAGGCGGTTAGGCGCGACTTCGACGTTCACGAAGCCGCTCTTGTGCAGATAGTCGACGACCGACTTCACCTGCGCATCGGTCGGCGCGTAGTTGGCGAGGAACTGCTCGTGCGTCAGGTAATGACGGTAATGCGCGCTGCCGGGCCGGTTCACGTCGCGCGCCAGTTGCTTGAGTTGCGCCGCATTGCGCAGCTTCAGGCTGACGACGACGTTGGTCGTTTCACCGGCTGCCAGTTCGAGCGACGGCGCCGCACTGCGCGCCATCAACTGCGGGCCGGTCAGAAAGGCCTTCGTATGGGTATCGACCCAATCCGTCGTCGCATGCGCCGCAGCGGCAGCGAACACGAACGGTGCCACGCACGCCAAGCGGCGGGGCGACGGAAGGGGCAGGGCGAACCAGGCATTCCTTTTCATCGGGAGTCCTTTTTTAGGAGAGGCGACGTTACTGGAACCCCCGGCCCTTGTGGGGCCGCGAGCGGTGACGAGCGTAGGGCGTCGGTGTCGTTCGGGTAGCTGCCAGTTTCCACAGCTGTCAGTTCTGACATCGACGCGTGCCGATGCAGGCGTGGTGCCGGACACGGCTGCGATATCGCGTGCGGCGAACGGAACCGGTTCGTGGCACGACAGCGTGGCAACGCGTGACGTTGGTACGCACGAGTTGATCGTCGCGACGTCGAAACGCGCGCGATCGCGGAGCGGAAGGACGCGCGAATACGTGGCGTTTGCGTGTCCGTTGCCGCGCACCGAGTCGCACTATGTGGTCAAGCGAAGCGATGCGGCAGGAACGGATCCGCGCGTGCACAAAAAAGGGGCCGGTCAAACGCAAGCGTTTCCCGAACTGTGGAACGGCCCACCGGGCAGTCTTGCAGGCGGCTTTCGGATCGCGTGTCGCGATTGTGGATTAGAGGGAATGCTCGAATTCCGCGGCGGGCGCGAGCCGGCGCGACGCACACCTTTACCGCTCAGGATCGGACGATACCGTCCATGAAATTCCGCCTTGACGTGCGCCGTTCAGCAGATATTCTTCAATCCATAACCAACGGGTTATGGATTTTGGACGACATGCAGAACGCTCACGACATGCTTTTCAGGACGCTTGCCGATCCGACGCGCCGCGCGCTCTTCGAGCGGCTGTGCGCGGACGGCGAGTTGACGGTTGCCGCGCTGACGGCCCATGCGGGCGTCTCGCAACCGGCCGTGTCGAAGCACCTCGGTGTACTGAAGCAGGCCGGGCTCGTGAATGACCGTCACGAAGGCCGGCAGACGCACTACAGCGCGCAGCCGCAAGCGCTGGCCCCGCTGATCGACTGGACGAGCCAGATGGCAGGCTTCTGGCAGAACCGGTTCGATGCCCTCGAAGATCTGCTCAAAAGGATGGATCAATAATGAACCAAGCCACGACCGAAACGTGCTCCGTCGTCGTCGAACGGGACCTGTCCCATCCGCCGGAGAAGATCTGGCGCGCGCTCACGCAACCGCACCTGATCGAGGCATGGCTGATGCAGAGCGACTTCGAGCCCGTCGCGGGCCGTGCGTTCAGCTTCCGTGCGGACTGGGGCTCGGTCGACTGCACGGTGCTGGCGATCGAGCCGCCGCACACGCTGTCGTACACGTGGGCCGCGTACGGCCTGGAGAGCGTCGTCACGTGGACGCTCACGCCGACGCCGGCCGGCACGCACCTGCGCATGGAGCAGGTCGGTTTCCGCGCGGATCAGGAACAGGCGTACCGCGGTGCGCAGCACGGCTGGGTACGGTTCTTCGAGTCGCTCGAACAGGTGCTGGCGCGCCCCGATGAAGGCACGGAGGCCCGCGCATGAGCACAACGGACCTCACGCCGTCGGAGCGCATCGATGCGCTGATTGCAGGCATTGCCGACTGGCGCGGCAAGACGTTCGCCGACCTGCGTCAGACGATCCTCGCTGCGCAAGAGGGCATCGTCGAGGAATGGAAGTGGATGGGCAGCCCCGTCTGGTCATGCGACGGGATGATCGCGGTGGCGAACGCGCACAAGGGCAAGGTGAAAGTGACCTTCATGCACGGCGCGCAGCTCCCCGATCCCGACCAGCTGTTCAACGACGGCCTGGACGGCAATGCGCGACGCGCGATCGATTTCTTCGAGGGCGACCGGATCGACAAGCGGGCCCTGAAGACGCTCGTGCGGGCGGCGATCGAATACAACCGCACGCATCTGAAGAAGAACGCGCGAGGGGCGGCGGCGAAGGCGCGCGGAGAGAAGGCGGCGTAGGGCGACGTAAGGCGCAGGCAAAAAAAGCCCGACACGAGGTCGGGCATCCAAATCGGCCGCAACCGCCCGCGAGGCGGCTGCGGCACCTGCAAAAGCAGGGCGCTTACGCTGCGAGCAGCGAGCGCAGCACGAACGGCAGGATACCGCCGTGCTTGTAGTAGTCGACTTCGATCGGCGTATCGATGCGCAGCAGCACCTGCACGCGCTGCGATTCGCCGTTCTTGCGGTTGATCACGAGCGTGACGTCCTGCTGCGGCTTGAAGTCGTCGCCGAGGCCTTCGATGTCGTACGTCTCTTCACCGGTGATGCCGAGCGACTGGATGCTGTCCGAGCCCTTGAACTGCAGCGGCAGCACGCCCATGCCGACCAGGTTCGAGCGGTGGATCCGCTCGAAGCTGCGTGCGATCACGGCCTTCACGCCGAGCAGCTGCGTGCCCTTCGCGGCCCAGTCGCGCGACGAGCCCGTGCCGTACTCTTCACCCGCGAACACGACGGTCGGCGTGTCTGCGCCCACATACTGCATCGCCGCGTCGTAGATCGACTGCTGTTCGCCGCTCGGCTGATGGATCGTCAGGCCGCCTTCGACGCGCGAGCCGTCCGCCTTCGCCGGGATCATCAGGTTCTTGATCCGCACGTTCGCGAACGTGCCGCGCATCATCACGTCGTGGTTGCCGCGGCGCGAGCCGTAGCTGTTGAAGTCGGCCTTCTGCACGCCGTTTTCCTTCAGCCACTTGCCTGCCGGCGAGTCTTCCTTGATCGAGCCTGCCGGGCTGATGTGGTCGGTCGTGACCGAGTCACCGAAGATGCCCAGTGCGCGCGCGCCCTTGACCGTCGGGATCGACGCAGCCGGTTCCATCGAGAAGTCGTTGCCGAAGAACGGCGGCTCGGCGATGTAGGTCGACTTCGGCCAGTCGTAGACCTGGCCCGATTCGCCCTCGATCTTGCTCCAGAGGTCGCCCTTCTTGGTCAGCTTCGAGTAGTTGTCCTCGAACTTCTTCGGATCGAGCGCGAACTTGAGCAGCGCGTGGATTTCGTCGCTCGTCGGCCAGATGTCGCCGAGGTAGATGTCGCGGCCGCCCTTGCCCTTGCCGACCGGTTCCGTCATCAGGTCGCGCGTGATGTTGCCGGCGATCGCGTACGCGACGACCAGCGGCGGCGACGCGAGGAAGTTCGCGCGGATGTTCGGGTGGATACGCGCTTCGAAGTTACGGTTGCCCGACAGTACGGCCGCCGCGACGATGTCGTTCTTCGTGATCGCTTCGTTCAGTTCCGGCGTCAGGTCACCCGCGTTGCCGATACAGGTCGTGCAGCCATAGGCCGCGACTTCGAAGCCGAGCTTCGACAGGTAGGGCAGCAGGCCCGTCTTCGTCAGGTACTCGGTGACGATGCGCGATCCCGGCGCGAGCGAGGTCTTGATCTTCGGATCGACCGTGAGGCCGGCTTCGACGGCCTTCTTCGCGAGCAGGCCGGCGGCCAGCAGCACGCTCGGGTTCGACGTGTTCGTGCACGACGTGATCGCGGCGATCAGCACGTCGCCGTTCTTGACGTCGACGTTGTTGCTCGTCGTGTACTGCGTGTTCAGGTCGTCCGCCTTCTTCGCGAAGCCGTTTTCCGCGACCGGCTTCGAGAACAGGTCGGTGAACGTCGACTTGACGTTGCCGATCTCGATGCGGTCCTGCGGGCGCTTCGGGCCGGCCAGCGACGGGGCGACCGTCGCGAGATCGAGCGTCACGACCTTCGTGTAGTCGATGTCGCCGGCCTTCGGGATGCCGAACAGCTTCTGTGCCTTGAAGTAGTTTTCGAACGCGGCGATTTCCGCCTTCGTGCGGCCCGTGCCTTCGAAGTAGTCGATCGTCTTTTCGTCGACCGGGAAGAAGCCCATCGTCGCGCCGTATTCCGGCGCCATGTTGCCGATCGTCGCGCGGTCCGGCAGCGACAGCGACTTCGTGCCTTCGCCGAAGAACTCGACGAACTTGCCGACGACCTTCTCCTTGCGCAGCATTTCCGTGATCGTCAGCACCAGGTCGGTAGCCGTCACGCCTTCGCGCAGCCTGCCCTTCAGCTCGACGCCGACGACGTCCGGCGTCAGGAAGTACACCGGCTGGCCGAGCATGCCGGCTTCCGCCTCGATGCCGCCCACGCCCCAGCCGACCACGCCGATGCCGTTGATCATCGTCGTGTGGCTGTCAGTGCCGACGAGGGTGTCCGGGTAGTACACGGTGTCGCCGCCGTCCGCCTTCTTGTGGACGCCGCGCGCGAGGTATTCGAGGTTCACCTGGTGGACGATGCCGACGCCCGGCGGCACGACCTTGAACGTGTCGAAGGCCTGCATGCCCCACTTCATGAACTGGTAGCGCTCGTTGTTGCGCTGGAATTCCAGTTTCATGTTCAGGTCGAGCGCGTCCTTCTGGCGGAAGTAGTCGATCTGGACCGAGTGATCGACGACGAGATCGACCGGGACCAGCGGCTCGATCTTCTTCGGGTTCTTGCCCGTGCGCTCGGCGACGCCGCGCATGGCCGCGATGTCGGCAAGCAGCGGCACGCCCGTGAAGTCCTGCAGCACGACGCGCGACACGACGAACGGAATCTCGTCGACGCGCTTCGCGGTCGGCTTCCAGTTCGCGAGCTGCTCGATGTGCTCTTCGGTGATTTTCTTGCCGTCGTAGTTGCGCAGCACGGACTCGAGCACGATACGGATCGACACCGGCAGGCGTTCGATCTTCGTCTTCAGTTCCTTGCCGAGCTGCGGCAGCGAGTAGAACTTGCCTTTGCCGGAACCGCTGTCGAATTCCTTGAGGGTCTTGTGGAGATTGTGGGCCATGGTGATTTTCCTGGGTTTAAGGCTAGGAAACAAAGAGTCCTGTAGATGACGGCTATATCACATACAAGTCGACGTACTCATCGACCGGCATCGCTTCGAGCTTTGCCTGGTCCAGCGACACGTCGAGAATCGCTTGTTGCTGCTTTGCCGGGAAACGGCGGGCGAGGTTGGTCCGGAACTTCTCGACCAGGAGCGGGATGCCGTCGGTGCGGCGCCGCCGGTGGCCGAGCGGATATTCGACCGCCACTTCGGCAAGCTTCGATCCGTCCGTGAACTCGATCGTCAGCGCATTCGCGATCGATCGCTTGTCCGGATCGTGATAATCCTTCGTGAATTGCGGATCCTCGACGCATACGGTCTTCGCGCGCAGCGCGTCGATGCGGGGATCGGCGGCGGCCGAATCTTCATAGTCGGCCGCGGTCAGCCGGCCGAACAGCAGCGGCACGGCGACCATGTACTGGATGCAGTGGTCGCGGTCGGCCGGATTGGCGAGCGGGCCCTGCTTGTCGATGATGCGGATCGCGGCCGCATGCGTGCGGATCGTGATCTTGCTGATGTCGTCGGTCGTGCGGCCGGCGGCGGCGAGCTGCGCGTGCAGCTGCAGCGCGGCCTCGGCGGCCGTCTGCGCATGGAATTCGGCGGGGAACGCGATCTTGAACAGCACGTTTTCCATCACGTACGTGCCGTACGGGCGCTGGAAGCGGAACGGCTTGCCGTCGAACAGCACGTCGTAGAAGCCCCAGGTCTTTGCGGTCAGCGCCGACGGGTAGCCCATTTCACCCGTTTTCGCGATCAGCGCGAGGCGCACCGCGCGGGACGTGGCATCGCCGGCCGCCCACGACTTGCGTGAGCCCGTATTCGGTGCGTGGCGGTAGGTGCGCAGCGCCTGGCCGTCGACGAACGCGTTGGATACCGCGTTGATCAGCTCGTCGCGCGTGAGCCCGAGCAGCCGGCCGACGACGGCCGTCGACGCAACCTTCACGAGCAGCACGTGATCGAGCCCGACCGCGTTGAATGAATTCTCGAGTGCGAGGCAGCCCTGGATCTCATGGGCCTGGATCATCGCGACCAGGACGTCGCGCATCGGGAGCGGCTTCCGGCCGGCCGCGACGGCCGTACGGGAGAGCCAGTCGGCTGTCGCCAGGATCCCGCCGAGATTGTCGGACGGATGACCCCATTCGGCGGCGAGCCAGGTGTCGTTGAAGTCCAGCCAGCGGATCATCGCGCCGATGCCGAACGCGGCCTGGACGGGATCGAGCTGGAAGGACGTGCCGGGCACCTTCGCGCCGTTCGGCACGATCGTGCCGGGCACGACGGGGCCGAGCAGCTTGGTGCAGGCAGGGTAGGACAGCGCCTCGAGTCCACATCCGAGCGTGTCGATCAGGCAATGACGCGCCGTCTCCAGCGCGAGCGCGCTGTCGATGCCGGCGTTCAGCACGTAGTCGACGATATCGACGAGTACCGTATCCGGAGCAGGGCGGACGTTGGAGACCGGGGCGGACATCGAGGGGCCGAGGGGGAACGCGCTTAGTTCGTTGCCGGCTTCAGCTCGTTCGATTGCGTCGGCGCTGCCGTGCCTTGTGCCATTTCCGGCGTCACGCATTCGTCCGCGAGGCGCTCGCCGCCGTTTGCGTCCGAGAACAGCATGGCCTTGGTCGGGATCACGACCAGCTTGAAGCCAGCTGCCGGATCGTAGAACGTGTCGGCGCCCGTCGTCGTGGCCTGACGCGGCAGCTTGTAGTTTTTCTTCGCCCAGTGAACCGTGACCACCTGGTCGCGCTTCATGTCACCGGCGAGGTCGAACGACAGACCTTCCTTGCAGGACCACTTGACCGCGCCGTCCGGTACCGGATCGACCTTGGCGGCCGCACGTGCCTGTGCCTTCTTGCTGCGCGGGATGATGCGCTTGGCCGGCGCCGGGCGCTTGGCGGTTGCCTTCTTCGCGGTCGTCGTGGCCGTACCCTGGGCAAACGCGCTCGGAGCCGACACCAGCATCGTGGCGGACAAGGCGCCGATAGCGGTAGCGATCAGGAGTTTCTTCATGGAGTCAGAACCTTTCGATAATCAGTTGACAAGGGCCGGCAATCGAAACTGCCGGCCGGTTTGAAACTGCACGCGCCCCGAAAGCGCGCAGCGGCCGCTATTTTCACCTATTTGGCCGCGTACATATCAGGTTTTCGGGCTCCGTTACGTTTTTTGTCGTTTCGCAAACCTCTGTCCGGTTTGCGCATCGGCGAATGCATGAAATTCGTGTATCTGGCGTATCGGCCGGCGGCGCGCGCTTACGGTGCGGTGCCTGCGGCGGCCGGGCCGAACAGCGGCGCGGCCTCGGCCGGTACGGGCTGGCCGGTGGCGCGCGCGCGGCGCAGCACCGACCAGTAATAGCGATAACTCGCGCGATCGTGCAGCGTATCACCGTGGCGCGTCGGGCCCCAGTCGGCGGCCTGCGCGGCCAGCAGGATCTCGGCGGCCAGCGCGACCTCGTCGGTGCGCGGTGCGAACGCGTCGACGATCGGGCGGATCTGCGCGGGATGGATGCTCCACATGCGCGTGAACGCGAATTCGTCGCGCGCGCGGCGCGCATCGCCGGCCACGACGCTCATGTCGCGCACTTCGGTCGTCACGTTGTGCGACGGCGTCTTGCCGTGCGCGTGGCAGGCCGCGGCGATTTCCAGCTTCGCGCGGCGCACGAGCGGGTGTTCGAACTGGCCGGGCGAGCGCATCGCGGAATCGGGAATCGCGCCATGGTGCGCGGAGACGAAATCCATCAGCCCGAAGCTCAGCGTGCCGACCGTCGGCAGCGCGGCGAGGGCGGCGGCCTGCGCGAGCGCGCCGTGCGTCTCGACCAGCACGTCGACCGGGATCGGCTGCGCGATGCCGAGCTCGCGGCGCGCGCCTTCGATGAACGCGGTCATTTCGGCGGCGTCGGCCGCGTTCGCGATCTTCGGGAGCGTGATGTAGGCCGGTGCGCGCGCGGCGCGCAGCACGATGCGGACGTCGTCGCGCCAGTGCGGGTGGGAAAAGTCGTGGATCCGGACGCCGACGCGGCCGAAGCGGTTCTCGTCGCTGCCGAGCAGGTCGGCGACGAGGGCCGCATGCGCGGCTTCCTGGCCGACGGCCGCGCCGTCCTCGCAGTCGAACGTGATGTCGAATACGGGACCCAGTTCGGCTTGCAGCGCGAGCGATTTGCGCATCAGCTTTTCGCTGCCCGCGTAATGATCGCAGCAGGGCAGGATCGCGGGCGGGGACGCCCCGTCGTACAGCACTTGTGCAGGAGTGAGCGCGGCCATCTCTTCGACGTCAGGGGAGCGTGTCAGCGTGGAGAAAATCGGATTCGGGCAGGTTCTGGGCCGGTGCGCGGCGGGCGCGGGGCGGCAAAACGTGCGCGAATCGGATCGTTCGGCGGGGCCGGCGGCTGGCGCCGGCCCGGGCCGGAACCGGGTGGCCCGAGGGCCGCCCGGCAAGGGCGCGTGATGCTTAGTTCTTCAGCAGGTGGGCGACGCCATCGCGCTCTTCGAGCAGCTCGGCCAGCGTGCCGTCCATCTTCTCGCGCGAGAACGCGTCGATTTCCAGGCCTTCGATGCGCTTGTATTCGCCGTTTTCGCAAACGACCGGCACACCGTAGATGATGTCTTCGGGGATGCCGTACGAGCCGTCCGACGGGATGCCCATCGTGACCCACTTGCCGTTCGTGCCGAGCACCCAGTCACGGACGTGGTCGATCGCAGCGTTGGCTGCCGACGCTGCCGACGACAGGCCGCGCGCTTCGATGATCGCCGCGCCGCGCTTGCCGACGGTCGGGATGAACGTGTCGCGGTTCCACACGTCGTCGTTGATCAGCTTCAGCATCGATTCGCCTTCGGCGGTCGCGAAGCGGAAGTCCGGGTACATCGTCGGCGAGTGGTTGCCCCACACGGCGAGCTTCTCGATCGACGCGACCGGCTTGCCCGACTTCGCGGCGAGTTGCGACAGCGCGCGGTTGTGGTCGAGGCGCAGCATGGCCGTGAAGTTCTTCTTCGGCAGATCCGGCGCCGACTTCATCGCGATGTAGGCGTTCGTGTTCGCCGGGTTGCCGACGACCAGCACCTTCACGTCGCGGCTGGCGACTTCGTTCAGTGCAGCGCCCTGAACCGTGAAGATTTCAGCGTTTGCCGACAGCAGGTCCTTGCGCTCCATGCCCTTCGAGCGCGGACGTGCGCCAACCAGCAGCGCGACGTCTGCATCCTTGAATGCAACCTTGGGATCGTCGGTGATCACGACGCCCGCGAGCAGCGGGAACGCGCAATCGTCGAGTTCCATCACGACGCCTTTGACGGCGCCTTGGGCTTGCGGGAGGTCGAGCAGTTGCAGGATGACCGGCTGATCCTTGCCGAGCAGGTCGCCGTTCGCGATGCGGAACAGCAGGGAGTAAGCGATTTGACCTGCGGCGCCGGTGACGGCAACGCGCTTTGCGGGCTTAGCCATTGAAAATCTCCAGGACGGGTGAAGCGTTGGACGCTAGCGAAAACGCCATTCTATGCGCGTTGTGCGTAGCGTTGCATTGAAGCAGGGCGGAGGACTCGCGATGGCAGACGCGGTGAACCTGGAGACGGCCGTGGCACGTAGCCGGGGACGCGCTGTTGCACCCGCGAACCCTTGCTCGACCGGGAGTGTAGGAGCCGTCCGGCTCAAAGTCAAACGGTATCATATGTCTTATATAAGACAGATGTTTTGCGGAAATTGAGTGGACTTAAAAGTCCGGTTTGTGATGAAATGCGCGCCATGACATCGAACCAGGCGAATACCGCGAATCAGACCGGCGCAGGCAGCCCAGGGCAGCCGGGCGCGGGCGATCCCGCACCTTCGCCTGCGGCGCCGCCGTCGCCGACGTTCAGCCCGTTATACCAGCAGATTAAGTCATTGATCACGCAAAGTCTCGAAACCGGTGAATGGAAGCCCGGCGAGATCATCCCGAGCGAAGTGGAGCTCGCGGCCCGCTACAAGGTCAGCCAGGGCACCGTTCGCAAGGCGATCGACGAACTGGCCGCCGAAAACCTCGTGGTCCGGCGGCAGGGCAAGGGTACTTTTGTTGCAACGCACAACGAGGATCGCGCGCAATTCCGCTTCCTGCGTCTGCTGGCCGACGACGGTGCCGAACACCCGCACGTGAGCCGCCTGCTCGAATGCCGCCGCCTGCGTGCGCCGGCCGAGATCGCGCGGCAGCTCGACCTGAAGCCGGCCGATCCGGTCGTGCAGGTGCGCCGCCTGCTGGAGTTCGAGAACGAAGTGACGGTGCTCGACGAGATCTGGCTGCCGGGCGCGATGTTCCGCGGGTTGACGTTCGAGCGGCTGAGCGAGTACAAGGGGCCGCTCTACGCGATGTTCGAGACGGAGTTCGGCACGCGGATGATCCGCGCGACGGAGAAGATCCGCGCGGTCGCGGCCGAGCCGTCGGTGGCCGACCTGCTGCATGTGCCCGCGGGTTTTCCGTTGCTGTCGGTCGAGCGTGTGTCCTATACATACGGAGACCGGCCGGTGGAAGTGCGTCGCGGCTGGTATGTCACAACCGGGTACTACTATCAGAATGACTTGAGTTGAGCAGTTTCGGCTCAGGCCGAGTGCTTCGCGATTCCCACGCTCGCGAAGCATGTTTCGGGCCGCCTTTGTTCTTGTTCGCGCAACTATCCAGAGCAGACTTTCGCTGCAGCGCGATATAAAAAGGCGCTAAAATCGCGGATTAGTGTGACAACATAGTAGGGGTCTAGCATGACTGATGCAGTAAGAAAGCCGAGGCCGGAATACCGGAACATCGGATTCGGCGATATCACGATGAAATATCGCATGCCGCTGGCAGCGATATTGTCGATTCTCCACCGAGTCAGCGGCGCGCTGCTGTTCTTGTTCCTGCCGTTCCTGCTGTTCCTCTTCGACCAGAGCCTGACGTCCGAGCTCAGCTTCGAAGTCTTCAAGGCTTTCCTCTCCAACATCATCGTCAAGCTGATCGTCCTCGCACTGTCGTGGGCCTTCTTCCACCATTTCTGCGCCGGCATTCGCCACCTGCTGATGGACGTCAACCACGACGCCGTCACGAAGGAAGGCGGCAAGCGGACGGCAGTCGTCGTCTTTGTCGTCTCGATCGCCCTGACGATCGCCATGGCACTCAAACTGTTCGGAGCATTCTAAGAAAATGGCAGCCAATAACCGAATCGGCTCGAAGCGCCTCGTCGTCGGCGCTCACTACGGCCTGCGCGACTGGCTTGCGCAGCGCATCACCGCCACGATCATGGCAGTCTACACGGTCATCCTGCTCGCCCTGTTCTTCGGCGCGCACGATTTCTCGTACGAAGGCTGGGCATCGATCTTCGCCGCGCAATGGATGAAGCTCGCAACCTTCGTGATGCTGCTTTCCCTCTTCTACCACGCATGGGTCGGCGTGCGCGACATCTGGATGGACTACGTGAAGCCCGTCGGTGTGCGCCTGCTGCTGCAATCGCTGACCATCGTCTGGCTGCTCGCATGTGCGGGCTACGCCGCGCAGATTCTCTGGAGAGTGTAAAGAATGGCTGCAATCAAATCCAACCTCCCGCGCCGCAAGTTCGACGTGGTGATCGTCGGCGCGGGCGGCTCCGGCTTGCGCGCGGCGCTGCAACTGTCGCGTGCGGGCCTGTCGGTCGGCGTGCTGTCGAAGGTGTTCCCGACGCGTTCGCACACGGTGGCCGCGCAGGGCGGTATCGGTGCATCGCTCGGCAACATGAGCGAAGACAACTGGCACTTCCACTTCTACGACACGATCAAGGGCTCCGACTGGCTCGGCGACCAGGACGCGATCGAATTCATGTGCCGTGAAGCGCCGAACGTCGTGTACGAACTCGAGCACTTCGGCATGCCGTTCGACCGTAACGCGGACGGCACGATCTACCAGCGTCCGTTCGGCGGCCACACCGCGAACTACGGCGAGAAGCCGGTCCAGCGCGCTTGCGCGGCCGCCGACCGTACCGGTCACGCGCTGCTGCACACGCTGTACCAGCAGAACGTCGAAGCGAAGACGCAGTTCTTCGTCGAATGGATGGCGCTCGACCTGATCCGCGATGCGGACGGCGACGTGCTCGGCGTGACGGCCCTCGAGATGGAGACGGGCGACGTCTACATCATGGAAGGCAAGACGACGCTGTTCGCGACGGGCGGCGCAGGCCGGATCTTCGCGGCATCGACCAACGCGTTCATCAACACCGGCGACGGCCTCGGCATGGCTGCGCGCTCGGGCATCGCGCTGCAGGACATGGAGTTCTGGCAGTTCCACCCGACCGGCGTGGCCGGCGCGGGCGTGCTGATCACCGAAGGCGTGCGCGGCGAAGGCGGTATCCTGCGCAACGCGAACGGCGAGCGTTTCATGGAGCGCTACGCGCCGACGCTGAAGGATCTGGCGCCGCGTGACTTCGTGTCGCGTTCGATGGACCAGGAAATCAAGGAAGGTCGCGGCGTCGGTCCGAACAAGGATCACGTGCTGCTCGACCTGTCGCACATCGGCGCCGAGACGATCATGAAGCGTCTGCCGTCGATCCGCGAAATCGCGCTGAAGTTCGCGAACGTCGACGCGATCAAGGAACCGATCCCGGTCGTCCCGACGATCCACTACCAGATGGGCGGCATCCCGACCAACATCCATGGTCAGGTCGTCGGCACGTCGCGCGATCACAAGGAGCCGGTCAACGGTTTCTACGCAGTGGGCGAATGCTCGTGCGTGTCCGTGCACGGCGCGAACCGCCTCGGCACGAACTCGCTGCTGGACCTCGTGGTGTTCGGCCGTGCGGCCGGCAACCACATCGTCGAGCACGTGAAGAACCAGAAGGAACACAAGCCGCTGCCGGCCGACGCAGGCGAATACTCGCTGGCGCGCCTGGCGAAGCTCGACAAGTCGACCTCGGGCGAATACACGCAGGACGTCGCGAACGACATCCGCGCGACGATGCAGAAGCACGCAGGCGTGTTCCGCACGTCGGCACTGCTGAAGGAAGGCGTCGACCAGATGGCCGGCCTGGCAGCGCGCGTGGAAAACATCCACCTGAAGGACAAGTCGAAGGTGTTCAACACCGCGCGCGTCGAAGCGCTCGAGCTGGAGAACCTGATCGAAGTGGCTCGCGCCACGATGGTGTCGGCGGAAGCACGCAAGGAAAGCCGTGGCGCGCACGCTCACAGCGACTACGAACACCGTGACGACGAGAACTGGCTGCGCCACACGCTGTGGTACAGCGAGGGCGATCGCCTCGACTACAAGCCGGTTCAAATGAAGCCGCTGACGGTCGAATCCGTGCCGCCGAAGCCGCGCACGTTCTAAGCCGAGTCAAAGGAATCCGAAATGGCAAAACGCATTTTTGAAGTCTACCGCTACGATCCGGACAAGGACGCAGCGCCGCGCATGCAGACGTACGAGCTCGAGATCCAGCATGAGCGCATGCTGCTCGACGCACTGGTGAAGCTGAAGGCACTGGACGAGACGCTGTCGTTCCGCCGTTCGTGCCGTGAAGGCGTGTGCGGTTCGGACGCGATGAACATCAACGGCAAGAACGGTCTCGCGTGCCTGACGAACCTGAACGACCTGCCGCAGAAGATCGTGCTGCGTCCGCTGCCGGGCCTGCCCGTCGTGCGCGACCTGATCGTCGACATGACGCACTTCTTCAACCAGTACCACTCGATCAAGCCGTACCTGATCAACGACGCGCCGCCGCCGGAGAAGGAACGCCTCCAGTCGCCGGAAGAGCGCGACGAGCTCGACGGCGTGTACGAGTGCATTCTGTGCGCGAGCTGCTCGACGTCGTGCCCGAGCTTCTGGTGGAACCCGGACAAGTTCGTCGGCCCGGCCGGCCTGCTGCAGGCTTACCGCTTCATCGCGGACAGCCGCGACACGGCCACCGGCGAGCGTCTCGACAACCTGGAAGACCCGTACCGTCTGTTCCGTTGCCACACGATCATGAACTGCGTCGACGTTTGCCCGAAGGGCCTGAACCCGACGAAGGCGATCGGCAAGATCAAGGAACTGATGGTCCGCCGCGCGGTTTAAGGCCGGGTTGCAATGAGCGACGATTCGCATCAATCCGACCCGCACCGCCGCGCGCGCCTTCGCTGGCGCGCGCGGCGGGGTCTGCTGGAAAACGACATCATCTTCGAGCGTTTCTTCAGCAGATACGAGCATGACCTCACCGATGCAGACGTAGGCGCGTTGTCGCGCCTGCTCGATCTGAGCGACAACGACCTGATGGACTTGCTCCTCGCGCGCAAGGAACCAGAAGGCGACCTAGACAGCCCGGACATTCACCGGCTGTTGGAGATGCTGCGCAACGTGTAACGCCAATGTGTGACACGTTGTGCCCGTTATCGAATCCCGTTTCTTTATTTCGATTGAGGATGTGCCATGACTCCGTCTGATGTTAAAGCCACGCTATCGTTCAGCGACAACTCGCCGAGCGTCGAACTGCCGATTTACAAGGGCACGATGGGCCCGGACGTAATCGACATCCGCAAGCTGTACGGCCAGACCGGCAAGTTCACGTACGACCCGGGCTTCATGTCGACGGCAGCTTGTAATTCGGCGATCACGTACATCGACGGCGACAAGGGCGAGCTGCTGTACCGCGGCTACCCGATCGACAACCTCGCGCAAAACGCGGACTTCCTCGAAAGCTGCTACCTGCTGCTGAAGGGCGAGCTGCCGAACGAAGCGCAGAAGAAGGAATTCGTCGACACCGTCACGAAGCACACGATGGTGCACGAGCAGATGCACTTCTTCTTCCGTGGCTTCCGCCGCGACGCGCACCCGATGGCGATCCTGGTCGCCGCAGTCGGCGCGCTGTCCGCGTTCTACCACGACTCGCTCGACATCAACGATCCGCGTCACCGTGAAGTGTCGGCGATCCGCATGATCGCGAAGCTGCCGACGCTCGTCGCGATGGCGTACAAGTACAGCATCGGCCAGCCGTTCGTGTATCCGAAGAACTCGCTGTCGTACAGCGCGAACTTCATGCACATGATGTTCTCGAACCCGTGCGAAGAGTACAAGGTCAACGACGTGCTCGTCCGCGCACTCGACCGCATCCTGATCCTGCACGCCGACCACGAGCAGAACGCATCGACGTCGACGGTCCGCCTGGCCGGCTCGTCCGGCGCGAACCCGTTCGCATGTATCGCGGCCGGTATCGCGTGTCTGTGGGGCCCGGCGCACGGTGGTGCGAACGAAGCCGCGCTGAACATGCTCGAGCAGATCGGTTCGCCGGACAACATCCCCGAATTCATCAAGCAGGTGAAGGACAAGAATTCGGGCGTGAAGCTGATGGGCTTCGGCCATCGCGTGTACAAGAACTACGATCCGCGCGCGAAGCTGATGCGCGAAACGTGCTACGAAGTGCTGAACGAGCTGGGCCTGCACGACGACCCGCTGTTCAAGCTCGCGATGCAGCTCGAGAAGATCGCGCTGGAAGACGAATACTTCGTGTCGCGCAAGCTGTACCCGAACGTCGACTTCTACTCGGGCATCGTCCAGCGCGCGCTGGGCATCCCGACGTCGATGTTCACGTGTATCTTCGCGATGGCACGTACGGTCGGCTGGATCGCACAGTGGAACGAAATGATCGGCGATCCGGAGCAGAAGATCGGCCGTCCGCGTCAGCTGTTCATCGGCGATACGCCGCGCGAAGCGAAGCCGATCAGCGCACGTTAAGTCGTGTGCCGCGCGAACGGCCGGCAGGCCGGTCGCGTCGGGCAAAACGCAACGCCAAGACACCCCGACGGGTCCGCCCGTCGGGGTGTTTTCATTGGTGCGCCGGATCGGTGCGGCGCTCCAGCGATGGCGGGCGTGTGTCGAGTGCCGGCGCTTCGTTGTCGGGCGCGTGGCCGTGCCGCAGAAAGAACTGCCGGTATGCGTTGGGCGTCATCCCGCGCGCGGCGAGGAACTGGCGGTTGAAGTTCGCGGTATTCGGAATGCCGCAGCGCGCGGCCGCCGTCGCGATCGGCCAGTCGGTACCGACGAGATGACGGCACGCGTGCGCAAGCCGCAGCCGCTGCACGTAGCGCCCGACGCTTTCGCCGAGATGCCGGACGAACAGGCGCTGCAGCGTGCGTTCGGACAGGTGCGCGGCAGCGGCGAGCGCGTCGATGCGCAGCGGCTCGTGAAAGTGCCGGTCGATCGCGTCGAGCACGCGGTCGAGGCGTTCGGCTTCGGGCGCGGCTGTGTCGACGGCCGGCGCCGTGCCGTCGGGCCGGTCGTACGCATGCGCGGTGGCGAGCGGCTCGCCACCGGCTTGCGCGAGATCGGCGAGCGTGTCGAGCGTGGCCGCGAGCCGTGTGCGCGGCGACGGATCGAGCAGCTGCGGCAGTCGGGCGCGCATCGCACGGGCGGCTTCCACGTCGAAACGCAGGCCCGGCGCCGCGCGTCGCAGCAGCGAGCGCAGCGGCGCGTATTCGGGGCAGCAATCTGCCAGCCGCCGTACCCAGTCGCCGTCGAACCAGACGACGAGCGCGACTTCGGGCGCCTCGCGATCGATTCGCGCGTTCGACGACCACGTATGCGGCAGGTTGGGCGGCACGAGCACGAGGTCATCGTCCGCGTAGCGCGAGACGTGATCGCCGATGAAGCGCTGGCCGCAACTGTTGAGCGTCAGCGTCAGTTCGTACTCGGGATGGCGATGCCACTCGAACGGGATGCGCGCGAGCTGGCGGCGATACACGCGGATCGAACAGCCGGGCGCGAACGTCACGTGCTCGTACTGCGGTTTCATCGCAGCCTCCGGGTGAGGGCGGGCACCGCGCCGTGGCATGATCGAGAGCATTCGTCACGACGGAGCGATGCGATGTTTTCACATGTCTGCGTGGGCGTCAGCGATACCGCACGCGCCTACGATTTCTACGCGCCGCTGTTCGCGGAACTCGGGCTGCGCCTGAAATTCCGCGAGCCGGACGGCTGGTCGGGCTGGATGCCGGCCGACACGGATCGGCCGCTGTTCTTCTTCGGCCAGCCGCTCGACGGTCGCGCGCCCGCACCGGGCAATGGCCACACGATCGCGTTCGCTGCGCCGACCCGCGCGCATGTCGATCGCTGCCACGCGCTTGCGCTGCGGCATGGCGGCACCTGCGAAGGGCCGCCGGGCCTGCGGCCGGACTATCACCGCGACTACTACGGCGCCTATTTTCGCGATCCGGACGGCAACAAGCTCTGCGTGGTCTGTCATCGCCCGGCGTAACGTGCATTTGTCAGGATTGTATCGATAGTTGGCCGGATAGGGGTGATGGCGGGCGCGTGCCGGCCGTACGCTGACAGCACATCACGACACGCTTCAGCGAGGAGACCCCGATGCAACTGACGATTGACGATCTGCCGGCCGCGATCCGCGCGGCGAAACGGGTGCTGCGCGCCGACCTGCCCGGTTATGCGGCGTCGTTCCGCGAGCTGGAGGGCGACATCGCGCGGCAGGTCGATGCGATCCGCCGTGCGCACGCGCACGGCGATGACGTGATTCCGATCGTGCCGTTCGCGGATATCGCGGGCGGAGCCGTCGATCCCCGCGCGATTGCCGCGATTCGTACGCATGGCGCGGTCGTGATTCGCGGCGTGTTCGATGCACGGCAGGCGAGCGACTGGAACGACGAGATCGGCGCGTATCTGGACGCGAACCGCTTCGCCGACCGGTTGAATGCGCGCGCGGAAGACCGCTATTTCGGCAATCTCGCATCGGGCAAGCCGCAGATCTACGGCGTCTACTGGTCGAGGCCGCAGGTGGCCGCGCGCCAGTCGCCGGCGCTGACACAGGCGCGCGTGTTCCTGAACTGCCTGTGGCGGCATGCGGATGCCGCACGCATGCATTTCGATCCCGACCAGGTGCCGGCCTATGCGGACCGGATTCGCCGCCGGCCGCCCGGTTCGTCGTCGCTGGGGCTGTCGCCGCACGTGGACGGCGGCTCCGTCGAGCGCTGGCTCGGCGCGAACTTCCGGCAGGTCTACCGTCACGTGCTGGCCGGGCGCTGGCTCGACTACGATCCGTTCGATGCCGCGTTCCGTCCCGACGTGGAGGAGATTCCGTCGCCGGCCGTCTGCTCGATGTTCCGCACGTTCCAGGGCTGGACCGCGCTGACGCCGCAGGGGCCCGGCGACGGCACGCTGCAATTGATCCCGGTCGCGAACGCGATGGCCTACGTCGTGCTGCGCGCGCTGCAGGACGATGTCGACGACGACGATCTGTGCGGCGCGCGTCCCGGCCGTGCGCTGTCGATCCGGCCCGAATGGCATGCGCTGCTGCTCGACGCGCTGGTGCCGATACCGCACATGGAGCCCGGCGACGCGGTGTTCTGGCACGGCGACGTCGTGCACGCGGTCGAGGATGCGCATCGCGGCAGCGGCGACAGCAACGTGATGTACATCGCCGCGGCACCGGGCTGCGCGAAGAACGACGCGTACCTGCAGCGCCAGCGGTCCGCGTTCCTGCGCGGCGAGAGCCCGCCCGATTTCCCGGCCGACCATTTCGAGGTCGAATTCGACGGGCGCGGCGGGGAGGGCGATCTGACGGCGCTGGGCCGCGCGCAGATGGGGTTCGGGCCCGGCGCGTAACGGCCGCGCCGCGTGAGCGGGCGGCCGTTCGCGATGCGGCGAACGACCGTTTGCCGAATCCGCTGCGTGCCGCGCGCAATTCGACGCAATCGGCTGTCAGCGGAGTCGAAATCGACACGAATTGCGCAATTTGGCTTCCGATAATGGTCCGGACACAGCGCCGCCGGCCCTTGCGCCGCAAGGGTGCGGCGCAGATCATGGAGGAGTCGATGCAATTCACGCAAGCGATCGTTCGCCGTCCCGCGCCGTCCTGCGGCGCGGGCCTGACCACCGCCGAACTCGGCGCGCCCGATTACGACAAGACGCTCACGCAATTCCACGCATACTGCGACGCGCTGCGCACGCTCGGCGTCGAGCTGACCGAACTGCCGCCGCTGGACGCGTTCCCCGATTCGCACTTCGTCGAGGACACCGCGGTCGTGACGCCGGAATTCGCGGTGATCACGCGACCGGGCGCACCTGCGCGGCGCGGCGAGACGGTGCATATCGAAGCGGCGCTCGCCGCACATCGCGACCTGCTGCCGATGCAGGACGGCCGCCTCGACGGCGGCGACGTGATGCAGGTCGGCAAGCGCTTCTACATCGGCCTGACGGGCCGCACCGATGCCGAAGGCATTGCCGCGTTCGAATCGCTGGTGTCGCGCTACGGCTACTCGGTCGTCGCGGTGCCGGTCGGCGCCGGCCTGCACCTGAAGTCGGTCGTCAACGCGCTCGGCGACGACACGTTGCTCGTGACCGAAGCGCTGGCCGCGCATCCGGCGTTCGCCGACTATCGCCGGATCGCGATCTCGGCCGCCGACGAATACGCGGGCAATACGCTGCGCGTGAACGGCACGCTGATCACGCCGGCCGGCTATCCGCGCGTCCATGACGCGATCGCATCGCTCGGCATGCCGCTGCACGTGATCGACACCAGCGAGTTCCGCAAGATGGACGGCGGCCTGACCTGCCTGTCGCTGCGGTTCTAGCCGATTGGCGCGCGGCCGCTTCGGCCGGATAATGTGGCCCCCGCGCGGACAAGGCGACGTTCCGCGCACCAGCCACGATCCGACCGGAGCGAACGCGGATGACCGACAAGAAGATGCAGCTCGACAAGATCGATCTCCGGATCCTCGATATCCTGCGTACCGACGGGCGGATTTCCTACCGGAAGCTGTCCGAGCTCGTGAACCTCACGCCGCGGCCCTGCCAGGCGCGCGTGGAGCGGCTCGAGGCGCTCGGCGTGATCGAAGGCTACCGGGCGGTGATCAAGGCGCCGCGCGCGACCAAGCCGATCGTCGTGATCGCGCAGATCGTGCTGGCCGACCACGGGCGTTCGCAGGCGCCGTTCGAGGACGAAATGCGCGCAAATCCGGCCGTGCTCGATTGCTGGCTCGTCAGCGGCACGTTCGATTTTCTCGTGCGGCTCGCGTGCGAGGATCTCGACGAGTACCGGCGGATCGCGAACGTGTGGCTGGAAAGCCCGCGGTTCCGAATCGAGAAGATCGTGACCACGGCCGAACTGCAGGCGATCAAGCGCAGCGTCGTGTGATGCGGCCGGCCGGGCAGGGCCGGTTTCGAGGCGAATGACCAGGCTGGTCGATTTGGAATCCGAATCAAATCGGCTGACCCGAATCCAATCAGGGTGAACACTATGGATGCTATGCAAGCGGCAGTGGAGACGGCCGCGCCGTCCGGGACGACGCTCAAGCGCCGTCTGCAGGGCCGTCACATCGCGATGATCGCGATCGGCGGATCGATCGGCACGGGGCTGTTCGTCGCGTCGGGCGCCTCGGTCGCACAGGCGGGGCCGGGCGGGGCGATCGCCGCGTATATCGCGATCGGGCTGATGGTGTACTTCGTCGTCACGGGCCTCGGCGAGATGGCCGCATTGATGCCGGTATCGGGTTCGTTTGCGACCTACGGCGAGAAGTACGTCGACGAAGGTTTCGGCGTCGCGCTCGGCTGGACCTACTGGTACAGCTGGGCCGTGACGATCGCGATCGAGCTGGTCGCCGCGCAGATCGTGATGCGCTACTGGTTTCCGACCGTGCCCGGCATCTGGTGGGGCGCGGGCTTCCTCGTGCTGATCTTCCTGCTCAATACGCTGTCGGTGCGCGGCTTCGGGGAATCGGAATACTGGTTCTCGCTGATCAAGGTCGTCACCGTGGTCGCGTTCATCGCGGCCGGGCTGTTGATCGCCGCCGGTCTGATCGGCACCGGGCATCCGGTCGGCTTGCGCAACTTCACGACGGGCGACGCGCCGTTCGTCGGCGGCGTGCACGCGATGATGAGCGTCGCGCTGATCGCAGGCTTCTCGTTTCTCGGCACCGAGCTGGTCGGGATCACGGCCGGCGAATCGGAGAATCCGCGCAAGACGATCCCGCGCGCGGTGAAGCAGATCTTCTGGCGGATCATGCTGTTCTACGTGTTCGCGATCTTCGTGATCGGCCTGCTCGTGCCGTACACCGACCCGAACCTGCTGAAGAGCGACGTGACCGACATCGGCGTGAGCCCGTTCACGCTGGTGTTCAGCCACGCGGGCTTCCCGCTCGCCGCCGGTGCGATGAATCTGGTGATCCTGACGGCCGTGCTGTCGGCCGGCAATTCCGGCACCTATGCGGCGACGCGGATGTTGTACAACCTGGCAGCGGAAGGGCGCGTGCCGGCGATGTTCGCGACGCTGTCGCCGGGCGGTGTGCCGCGCAACGCGCTGTACGCGACGATGGCCGTCGGCGGGCTGTGCTTCCTCACGTCGCTGACCAACAACCAGAGCATCTATCTGTGGCTGCTGAATACGGTCGGCATCACGGGCTTCATCGCGTGGCTCGGCATCGCGGTGTGCCATTACCGGTTCCGCAAGGGCTTCCTGAAGCAGGGCTACCGGCTCGACCAGCTGCCGTACCGCGCGAAATGGTTTCCGTTCGGGCCGCTGTTCGCGATCGCGATCTGCATCGTGATCTCGCTCGGGCAGGACTACCAGGCGTTCTTCGCGGCGCGCATCGACTGGATGGAAGTGTTGTCGATCTACGTGTGGATTCCGCTGTTCGTCGCGATCTGGTGGGCGTACCGCCGTGCGCACAAGAGCCGGCTCGTGCGCTACGAGGAGATGGACATCGGGCCGTGGCTGACGCGTTCGGTCGAGGCAGTCGATGCGACGGCCTCGCAGCACGGGCACCCGCACTGACTGCGCGGCACTGAAAGCGCGGCAACCGAAGCCGGTCGTGTCGTACGGCCGGCTTTGCCGCGGCGGCCCGCGCGCAGCGACGCGCGCAAACCGCGCAAACCGCGCTCAGTGCACGTGCTGCAATTGCTCCTTCATGAAGTCCACCCACGCGCGCACTTTCTGCGGCACGTGCCGCGTCGCGACGTACAGCGCGTAGACGTTCTGCTGCGGAAACCGGAAGGCGGGCAGCGCATCGACCAGTGCGCCACTGTCGAGATCGTCGCGCACGAGCCATTCGGGCAGCAGCGCAACGCCGCTGCCCTGGCGCGCGAGTTCACGCAACACCGATGCATTGTCGACGACGACGCGAGGCTTCGTGGCCGGTCGAAACGCATGTTGGTTGCCCGCGCGATCGGTGAGCGTCCATTCGGCGATCCGCTCGAGCCGGCTGTGACCGAGCTGCGGCAGGCGGGCGAGGTCGCCGGGCGACACCGGTTGCGGGAGCCCGGCCTTCGCCGGCAGGTCGGGCGCCATCACGGCGAGCACGTCGTAGGTAGCAAGGCAGGCGCCGCGATAGGGCAGGTCGCGAAAGTGCTCGTGGCGTCCGAGCCGGATCGCGACGTCGAAGCGGTCGCGCACGAGATCGGCCTGCGACGTGTGCGTTTCGAGCCGCACGCGTAACGCGGGATGCTGCGCGGTGAACGCATGCAGCATCGGTGCGAGGACGCGCGCCGCATACTCGACCGTCGACGTCACGCGCAGGATGCCCTGCATCCCGCCATGCTCGCCACGCACCTCGTCGATCGCACCTTCGGCTTCTTCGAGCACGCGCAGGCAGCGCTGGTAGAAACGCTCGCCTGCGTCGGTCAGCTCGACACGCCGGGTCGTCCGCGTGAGCAGCGTGACGCCGAGCTCGGCTTCGAGCTGCTTCACGTTGAAGCTGACGGCCGCCCGCGCCTGGTTCAGCGCGGTTGCGGCGGCCGTGAACGAACCGGCTTCGACCACGGCACGGAATACGGCAAAACGATCGAGGCTCACCATGGTTGGGGCGTGGGTCCTGTCTATGCGTTGGATCGCTCGAAGGGTACCCGAATGTGCGTCCGGGTGCGGCGTCGTCGCGGCGTGATCCGATTGTCAAAAAATTTCGACGGGACCCGTCGAATCCGGCCGCTTACCGATGTCCGCGCCGGCTTCTACACTGCGGCGTTTCGTGATGTTCCCGCCGCCATGTCAGACCGTTCCAGAATCGCCGCCGTCTACCTGCTCGGCTTCGCGATCGACCTCGCGAACATGTTCATGCTGAACGCCGCGTATCCGGCGCTGCAGCGCGAACTGCACGCGTTGGTCGCGCAGCTTGCGTGGGTCGGCAACATGTATGTGCTCGGCCTGACCGTCGTGATTCCGTTCGGCACATGGCTCGCGCGCCGCTGCGGAGAGCGGCGCGTGTTCGCCGCATCGTTGCTGCTGTTCGGGTTCGGCAGTGCCGGCGTCGGCGCGTCGCCGTCGATCGAGGCGCTGCTCGCGTGGCGGCTGGTCCAGGGGCTCGGCGGCGGGCTGCTGATTCCGGTCGGGCAGACGATGGCCTATCGCGCGTATCCGCCGCAGGCGCGGGCGCGGCTCACGTCGATCGTGATGATGGTCGCGCTGCTCGTGCCCGCGGTCTCGCCTGCGATCGGCGGGGCAATCGTCGATCGCGGGTCGTGGCGCGCGATCTTCTTCGCGATGTTGCCGATCGCGGCCGCGACCTGCGCGCTCTCGTTCGCCTGGTTGCCGCGCGACGGCGTGCGCGACCGGCCGCCGCGACTCGACTGGCCGGGGCTCGGCCTGAGCGCGGCCACGCTCGTCGCGCTGCTGCTCGGGTTGACCGCGGCGGGGCAGCCCGGCGGCGCGGGTTTCACGGTCGCGATGCTGGCCGTCGCGGTCGTGACAGGCGCCGGCTATGCGGCGCATGCGCGTCGTGCCAGGTCGCCCGTCGTCGACCTGCGCCTGCTCGCACAACCGTTGCTGCGGGCCGGCGTGGTGGTCTATCTGTGCGTGCCGGGCATCTTTACAGGCGTCAACCTCGTCGCGTCGCTCTACCTGCAGAACGCGCTCGGATTGAGCGCTGCGCATGTCGGTGCGCTGATGCTGCCGTGGGCGATCGCGGCGTTCTTCGCGATCGCGACCACGCGCCGCTGCTTCGCACGCCACGGCGCGAAGCCGTTGTTCGCATACGGCATCGCGATCGATTGCGTTGGCATCGCACTGCTCGCGACGCCGTGGGCCGGCGTCGAAGCCGTGCGCATCGCGGCATTCGCGGCGATGGGGTTCGGCGCGAGCCTGTGCACGAGCACGTCGCAAAGCGCGGCGTTCGTCGACGTGCCCGCCGACCGGATGGGCGACGCGAGCGCGCTGTGGAACATCAACCGCCAGTTGAGCTTTTGCGTCGGCGTGGCCGTGCTCGGCAGCGCACTCAATGCGTTGCTGGCGTTCGACGCGGGCGGTCCGTCGCTCGCGCCGTACCGTTGGTGCTTCGGGCTGGCGGTCCTGCTGACCTTGCTGCCGCTCGGCCTGATCGCACGGCTTCCCGCACATCATGCGCCGCTCGCGCAACCCGCTTCATCCCACTCGTGAGAACCTGAGAGCCTTATGAATTTGCCGAACCCGTATTTCAAGGAAGTCGTCGATACCGTTGCCGACATCGCGTGCTGGTTGTCCGGCTGTGCCGGCCCCGAGCGGCTCGCGACGCTGATGGCGCGTTTCTCGCCGGAATTTTCGATGATCACGATGTCGGGCACGGTGCTCGATTACGCGGGCGTCGATGCGCTGTTTTCACACGGTCACGGCGCGCGTCCCGGGCTGGTGATCGATATCGACGAGTTGCGCGCGCATGCCGTGTGGGCCGATGGCGCGACGATCGGCTATCGCGAGGCGCAGACCGACGCGCAAGGGCGACGCACGATGCGGCGCTCGACGGTCGTGTTCCGGCGCGAGGCGGATGGCTTGATCGTGTGGCGCCATCTGCATGAGACTGCGGTCGCTGCGCAAGCGTGATCGGTCACCGCACCGCTAGGTGTCCAGCTCCGGATAGTGGCGGAAAATCCCCATGTCGTTGAACGGGATGCGGCGCGCCGACACGAGATAGCGCGCGACGGGCGGGTGCTGCGCGACGCGATCATGCAGTGCGACGAGCGCCGCGACTTTCCGCTCCGCGCGCTTCATCGCCTTCGGAAACGCATAGCGCAGGCCTTCGAGCAACTGGAACATCGACAGGTCCGCGTAGCTGAGCGCGGTGCCCGCGAGATAGCCGCTGTCATGCGGATTCTGTCCGAGCACGCGATCAAAGTAGCCGAGGAATTTCGGCAGCCGGT
Source organism: Burkholderia sp. BCC1999 (assembly GCF_905339975.1). Lineage (NCBI taxonomy): Bacteria > Pseudomonadati > Pseudomonadota > Betaproteobacteria > Burkholderiales > Burkholderiaceae > Burkholderia > Burkholderia sp. BCC1999. The sequence continues at coordinate 81,657 of NZ_CAJPHP010000021.1, forward strand.
TCTCTAGGAAATCGGCTGCACGCTCGGCGGCTTCCGCCTTCTGGTCCTCGTAATACAGGCCGCTGGCGATCGGGTGATGCGTGTCGTGGATCTCGGTGACGAAATCGGCGACAGTCAGCTGGAGCTGGTGCACCCACAGCCGGCCGGCTTCGTCGTCGGGTGCGAGCCCGAGCCGCGCGCCGAGAAACAGCAGGATGTTCGCCGTCTGCCCGACGACCACGTCGCCCGCCTTCAGGAACGGCGGCGCGAACGGCACGCATTCGGCCTTCGTGCTGTCCATCATGCGCATCATCGCCGCCACGCCCATCCCGCGCCCCGATTCGCGCGCGACATCGACATAGTCGGCTTCGGCTGCCTCGAGCGCGAGCCGCACGTACTCGCCACGGCCCTGGATCTCGGGCCAGTAATAGAGTTCATATCGCATGCTGCCTTCCTGTTCGTTGAACCGGATGCCGTCGGCATCGTGACGACCGGGCGGCCGCGCGCCGCCCGTTGCGAATAGACAGTCTAGGCGATCGCGGGAAAAGCGCCGCGCGCATCATGCGTCACGCGCGTTCGCCGCCTTCCGGGCCGTAGAAGAACACCCAGGTCGAGAAATCGTCGGAGAAGCCGACGAAGCGATGCGCCGCGAATGCGGGGACGAACAGCGTGTCGCCGGCCGCGACGTCGCATTCGCGCCCGTCGACGACGAAGCGCGACGTTCCGGTGGCAATCACGTAGATCTCGTCGCGCGTGTGTGGCGTTTGCATGTCCTCGACGCGCGGCCGGTACAGCTCGACGTCGAGCGTGCCGTGGCGAAACAATGTCGTGAACAGCGTGCCTTCGTCGTCGAGGCGCGCGAGCGATTCGTTCAGGCCGAGCTTCATCGTGGTGGGCTCCGGGTCCGGATCGTGGGGACGTGTATTGCGCCATCGTAGCGCGGGTGGCGATACGTCGAAACCCCGTGCCGGTCGCGAGCGTGCCACCGGCGAAACAAATGGGCGATTCGCTCACCGCATGTGAAACTAGATCGCCCGCCGGCGAAACGACGCGGCAATCGAACGGATTCGACCGGTGTTTTCACCGCAATTTAACCAACGCCGCCTAGGATCGCGCTTCGTCGATCGGTGGCGCGCCGCGATTCCGGTTCACGCGAACTCGCCCGATTGCCTTTCCCCTTGAACCTGCGAATGCCATTGACCCTGCCTGTCGCCAGGCGCGGTTGTCATTCGCATTACTGCGTATCGTGCTCATGAGTCAGCATTCCCCCGCTTCGTCCCGAAGAAAATTCCTCGCCGCCGCGCCAGCCGTCGCGGCGTCTTCACTGCTGAGCGCATGCGGTGGCGACGACGTCACGTCGGCGCCGATCACCGACAGCGCGCTCGCCGCGCAGATGTCCGCGAAGCTGAACGCGCAGCTCGGCGATGCGGCGGTCGTCAACGCGATCGTCCCGGCGATGACCGATGTCGGCTTCACGTGGGACCTGCCGACGGTGCCGGCCGCGCAGATCGGCGCGATCGTCGCGTACAGCTTCGGCAATCGTCCGAACGCGGCGAGCGGCAACACGTCGAGCACCGGCGGCAACCAGTCGGCGCTGCCCGATCCGGGGCCCGTGAACGAAGCGCTCGCGGACGCCGTGTACCGCATCCGTCAACTGAAGCCCGTCAAGGTCTATGCGCAGTGGGAAATCGCGCGTTTCCTCGTGTCGAAATACGGAATGGGCGCCGACGTGCTGTCGTCGGTCGAACCGGTGATCGCGACCGACGGTTCGATCGTGTACCTGAGCACCGCAGGCGTCGCGGCCGTGGCCGTGTCGCGGGCGGGCGGGGCGGCGGCGATGGGCGCCGTCGCGGTGGTTGGCCACCGCGATCACGCGAAGCGCTGCATCCAGACGTCGCAGCAGGCGGGCATGAAGGCGGCTGCCGTTGCCGAGGTAGCGCTGCCGACGACGTACGACCCGCAGTCGGGCCAGCCGTGGACGCGCAACCGCAGCCTCTACCTCGTGCACGACATGTATGCGCAGATGCTGACGCGCGCGGTGACCGCAACGATGCAGGCCTTCCCGAAGGGCTGACGCCTTCCGCTTCCCATACGACTCTCATGACCATGAATACCCGTCGCCATTTCCTGGCTTCCACCTCCGTCCTTGCCGCGGCGTGCGCGGCCGCCACGCCCGTGTTCGCGAGCGACGCGCCTGCCAGCGATGCAGAACTGCAGCGCCAGATGCTCGGCAAGCTGACGAACGAGCTGAACGATCGCGCGACCGCCACCGACGAAACCGGCTATCTGCTCGACACGTTCTTCTCGTGGACGCCGCCGACCGTCGCAGTGGCTTCCATCAATACGATCGCCGCGTTCAGTTTCGGCAACCGCGCCGGGGCATCGGCCGCAGCACCCGTACCGGGCCCCGTCAACGAGGCGATTGCGGACGCCGTGTTCCAGCTTCGGCAGAAGGTCGCGGCGCCGATCTTCGCGCAGCAGGACATCGCCAGCGTGCTCGCGTCGAAATACGGTCTGACGGCCGGCGTGACGTCGATTGCGACACCTGCGCTGGCGGCCGGCAGCCCGATACCGACCCCTGACGGCGTCGTCGCCGCAATCGTCAAGCAGGCCGGCTCGGCCGCGGCGCTCGGCAAGGTCGGCGTCGTCACGCATGCGGATCAGGCTTCGCTCGCCGTGCGCGCGTCGAATACGGCGGGGATGCAGGCGGCGGTGCCGGCAGGCTTCGCGCTGCCGTCGCTCTACGACGCGTCCGCGCAGATGGCGGCCATGCGGCGGCGCGACCTCTACCTGCTGAGCAACGCCGGCATGCAGCTCGCGATGCTGCGGCTCGACCTGATCAACCGCGAGTACCCGAACGGCTGACGCCGCCGGCCGCGGGGCGCGGCGCGAGATCCGGGCGACGCGTCCGCGCGATCGTCGTCCGCCCCGGATCGAGCGTGCCCCGTTTTGCCGGGTAATGCCGATACAGGTATTGCGACTACCAGCCAAACCACTGTTTTTAATGGGTTTTTTCGTATCCGGCCTGCGCCGGGACGCGTGCTGCGTGGCATAATCGACCACATCCGCAAGGCTTGTAGTCACAACGACCCCGCATACCCATGGCACAGACTCTCTACGACAAACTGTGGAACACCCACGTGGTCCACGCCGAGGAAGACGGCACGACCCTGCTCTATATCGACCGTCAGCTGCTGCACGAAGTCACGAGCCCGCAGGCGTTCGAAGGGCTGAAGATGGCGCAGCGTCCGGTGTGGCGCATCAGCGCGAACCTCGCCGTGTCCGACCACAACGTGCCGACCACGGACCGCAGCCACGGCATCGCCGATCCCGTCTCGAAGCTGCAGGTCGACACGCTCGACGCGAACTGCGATGCGTTCGGCATCACGCAGTTCAAGATGAACGACGTGCGCCAGGGCATCGTCCACATCATCGGGCCGGAACAGGGCGCGACGCTGCCGGGCATGACGATCGTGTGCGGCGATTCGCACACGTCGACGCACGGCGCGTTCGGCGCGCTCGCACACGGCATCGGTACGTCGGAAGTCGAGCACGTGCTCGCGACGCAAACCCTGCTGCAGAAGAAGAGCAAGAACATGCTCGTGAAGGTCGAGGGCACGCTGCCGCGCGGCTGTACCGCGAAGGACATCGTGCTCGCGATCATCGGCAAGATCGGCACGGCAGGCGGCACGGGCTACGCGATCGAATTCGGCGGCTCGACGATCCGCGCGCTCACGATGGAAGGCCGCATGACGGTCTGCAACATGGCGATCGAAGCCGGCGCGCGTGCGGGCATGGTCGCGGTCGACGATACGACGGTCGATTACCTGAAGGGTCGCCCGTTCGTGCCGACCGGCGCGGAATGGGATCAGGCCGTCGAATACTGGCGCCAGTTCAAGTCGGACGACGGCGCGCAGTTCGACCGTGTGGTCGAGCTGAATGCAGCCGAGATCGTCCCGCAGGTCACGTGGGGCACGTCGCCGGAAATGGTCACGTCGATCGACGGTCGCGTGCCCGATCCCGAGCGCGAGAAGGATCCGGTCAAGCGCGACGCGATGGAGCGCGCGCTGGCGTACATGGCGCTCGAGCCGAACACGCCGATCGAATCGATCAAGGTCGACAAGATCTTCATCGGCTCGTGCACGAACGCGCGAATCGAAGATATCCGCGCGGCCGCGTATGTCGTGAAGAAACTGAACCGTCGTGTCGCGTCGAACGTGCGGCTCGCGATGGTCGTGCCGGGCTCGGGCCTCGTGAAGGCGCAGGCCGAGCGCGAAGGGCTCGACAAGGTGTTCACCGATGCCGGCTTCGAATGGCGCGAGCCGGGCTGCTCGATGTGCCTCGCGATGAACGCCGACCGGCTCGATCCGGGCGAGCGCTGCGCGTCGACGTCGAACCGCAACTTCGAGGGCCGGCAGGGCGCGGGTGGTCGCACGCACCTCGTGAGCCCCGCGATGGCGGCAGCCGCGGCGATCGAAGGTCACTTCGTCGACATTCGCCAGCTGGGGTAACGCGTGACGACATCGAAGGTCATTGCGCGGCTGGTTGCCGCGCTGGCGCTGGCGGGGCTAGGGTTCGGCCTCGCGGGCTGCAATACCGTCCAGGGCTTCGGGCAGGACGTCAACGCCGCCGGCAGCGCGATCAAGCGCGCCGCGGAATGACGCGGCCCGCCGAGGATTTGTCGATGTGCGCCGGCTGAACGCCGGCCCTTCAACCGGATAGACGGATCATGGAAAAATTCACTGTACATACCGGCGTCGTGGCGCCGCTCGATCGCGAGAACGTCGACACCGACGCGATCATCCCGAAGCAGTTCCTGAAGTCGATCAAGCGCACGGGCTTCGGTCCGAATGCGTTCGACGAATGGCGTTACCTCGATCACGGCGAGCCGGGCCAGGACAACTCCAAGCGTCCGCTGAATCCCGACTTCGTGCTGAACCAGCCGCGCTACCAGGGCGCATCGGTGCTGATCGCCCGCAAGAACTTCGGCTGCGGCAGCTCGCGCGAGCACGCACCGTGGGCGCTGCAGCAGTACGGCTTCCGCGCGATCATCGCACCGAGCTTCGCGGACATCTTCTTCAACAACTGCTACAAGAACGGCTTGCTGCCGATCGTGCTGACCGAGCAGCAGGTCGATCACCTGTTCAACGAGACGGTTGCGTTCAACGGGTTTCAACTGACGATCGACCTCGACGCACAGGTCGTGCGTTCGGGCGACGGCCGCGAGTATCCGTTCGAGATCACCGCGTTCCGCAAGTACTGCCTGCTGAACGGCTTCGACGACATTGGCCTCACGCTGCGCCATGCGGACAAGATCCGCCAGTTCGAAGCCGAGCGGCTCGTGAAGCAGCCGTGGCTCAACACCAAGCTGGTCGGCTGATCGTGCCTTTCGGGCGGGCGCGCCAGCGGCGCGTTCGCCGGCCTGCCTCATAAAACCTACCCAGTCAGGAATTTCGCATGAAGATTGCAGTGCTGCCCGGCGACGGCATCGGTCCGGAAATCGTCAATGAAGCGGTGAAGGTGCTGAACGCACTCGACGAGAAGTTCGAACTCGAACAGGCGCCGGTCGGCGGCGCGGGCTACGAGGCGAGCGGTCATCCGCTGCCCGACGCGACGCTGAAGCTCGCGAAGGAAGCCGACGCGATCCTGTTCGGCGCGGTCGGCGACTGGAAGTACGACTCGCTCGAGCGCGCGCTGCGCCCCGAGCAGGCGATCCTCGGGCTGCGCAAGCATCTCGAGCTGTTCGCGAACTTCCGCCCGGCGATCTGCTATCCGCAACTCGTCGATGCATCGCCGCTTAAGGCCGAACTCGTCGCGGGCCTCGACATCCTGATCGTGCGCGAACTGAACGGCGACATCTATTTCGGCCAGCCGCGCGGCGTGCGTGCGGCGCCGGACGGCCCGTTCGCCGGCGAGCGCGAAGGCTTCGACACGATGCGCTATTCGGAACCGGAAGTGCGCCGCATTGCGCACGTCGCGTTCCAGGCGGCTCGCAAGCGCGCGAAGAAGCTGCTGTCGGTCGACAAGGCGAACGTGCTCGAAACGTCGCAGTTCTGGCGCGACATCATGATCGACGTGTCGAAGGAATACGCGGACGTCGAGCTGTCGCACATGTACGTCGACAACGCGGCGATGCAGCTCGCGAAGGCGCCGAAGCAGTTCGACGTGATCGTCACCGGCAACATGTTCGGCGACATCCTGTCGGATGAAGCGTCGATGCTGACGGGCTCGATCGGCATGCTGCCGTCGGCGTCGCTCGACAAGAACAACAAGGGCCTGTACGAACCGTCGCACGGTTCGGCGCCGGACATCGCGGGCAAGGGCATCGCGAACCCGCTCGCGACGATCCTGTCGGCCGCGATGATGCTGCGTTACTCGCTGAATCGTGCGGAGCAGGCCGATCGCATCGAGCGCGCGGTGAAAACGGTGCTCGAACAGGGTTACCGTACGGGCGACATCGCCACGCCGGGCTGCCAGCAGGTCGGCACGGCAGCGATGGGTGACGCGGTGGTCGCGGCGCTGTAACGCGATGCGGCACCGATAATGTAGAAAGGGCGCGAACGGGCCGCGAAAATCGGCCGGTTCGCCCACGGTTGGCCGTTGTGCGGGCCACCGGCTTTGTGTAGACTCGAACGATGGCGCTGATTTCCCTGATCTCCCCGGTCCTGAAACTCCACGGCAACACTGCCCGTGTGGGTGCGCGCGCCATCGTCATCACGAAAACGATCATTAAACGCTGATCGCCGTCGTGCCCGCCTGTTTCCCCGCGCGGTCACGCGGGGACGGAAATGGCGGGGAAGCTCCATTCAAAGCAAAGGGTTAGTCATGAACGTAGGTCTCGTAGGTTGGCGCGGCATGGTCGGCAGCGTCCTGATGCAGCGCATGCAGGAAGAGGGCGATTTCGACCTGATCGAACCGGTGTTTTTCAGCACCAGCAACACGGGCGGCAAGGCGCCGTCGTTCGCGAAAAACGAGACTACGCTCAAGGACGCGACCAACGTCGACGAGCTGAAGAAGTGCGACGTGATCATCACGTGCCAGGGCGGCGACTACACGAACGACGTGTTCCCGAAGCTGCGCGCGGCCGGCTGGAACGGCTACTGGATCGACGCGGCATCGTCGCTGCGGATGAAGGATGACGCAGTCATCATCCTCGATCCGGTCAACCTCGACGTGATCAAGGATGCGCTCGTCAAGGGCACGAAGAACTTCGTCGGCGGCAACTGCACGGTCAGCCTGATGCTGATGGCGCTCGGCGGCCTGTTCCGCGAGAACCTCGTCGACTGGATGACGGCGATGACCTACCAGGCCGCATCGGGCGCGGGCGCGCAGAACATGCGCGAACTGCTCGCGCAGATGGGCACGCTGAACGGTGCGGTGAAGGAGCAGCTCGCCGATCCGTCTTCCGCGATCCTCGACATCGACCGCCGCGTGCTGGCCGCAATGAACAGCGACGCGATGCCGACCAGCAACTTCGGCGTGCCGCTGGCCGGTTCGCTGATTCCGTGGATCGACAAGGATCTCGGCAACGGGATGTCGAAGGAAGAGTGGAAGGGCGGCGCGGAAACCAACAAGATCCTCGGCAAGCCGGCAATGGGCGAGCCGGGTTCGATCCCGGTCGACGGCCTGTGCGTGCGGATCGGCGCGATGCGCTGCCACTCGCAGGCGCTGACGATCAAGCTGAACAAGGATGTGCCGCTCGACGAGATCAACGGCATCCTCGCGTCGGCGAACGATTGGGTGAAGGTCGTGCCGAACGAGCGCGAAGCGTCGATGCGCGACCTGTCGCCGGCGAACGTCACGGGCACGCTGACGGTGCCGGTCGGCCGCCTGCGCAAGCTCGCGATGGGCGGCGAATACCTGTCGGCCTTCACGGTCGGCGACCAGCTGCTGTGGGGCGCGGCCGAGCCGCTGCGCCGCATGCTGCGCATCCTGCTCGACAAGTAAATCCGCTTGCGTGTCCGGCCCGCGGGCTGGACTGCACACGAAGACGCGCCGCGTCGGCCCTGGGTTCAGGGCTGGCGCGGCGCGTTTTTCATATGCGGGTCAGCGCATGCTCAGCAGCGTCTGGTCGACGGCTTGCTGTGTCTTGATCGTCTGCGCGTTCGCTTGGTAATTGCGCTGCGCGGTGATCAGGTTGACGAGCTCGGTCGTCAGGTCGACGTTCGAGTTCTCGAGTGCGCTGCCCTGCAGCGTGCCGTGGTTCGTGCTGCCCGGCGCGGAGACTTGCGGCACGCCCGACGCGGCGGTTTCGACATACTGGTTCCCGCCGACGTTCACGAGCCCGTTCGGGTTGTTGAAATTCGCGAGCGCGATCAGGCCGAGTACCGCGCTCTGGCCGTTCGAGTAGTTGCCGGTCAGCTTGCCGTCGGTGCCGATCGAAAACGTCGTCAGCGTGCCGCTCGCGAAGCCGTCCTGCGCGAGATTGGTCACGCCGTCCTTGCCGCCGTACTGCGTCGTGCCGCCCAGGTCGAGCGTCAGGTTCTGCGGGTTGGCGCCGCCCGTCGTGTTGGGAATCGAGAACGCGAACTGGCCGAGGCTTGGAGTCGGCTGGCCGGTCGTGGCCGACGTCGTCGAGCTGATCCGGCCCGACGTATCGAACGTGACGGTGCCGAGATTCGTCGGCGTCTGGCCCTGCACGCCCGCGTACGCCTGCCACGTGCCGGCCGCGCTCTTCGCGAAATACATCGTGACCTGGTGCGAGCCGCCGAGCGTGTCGTAGACCTGGATCGACGAGTTGTAGTTGTACGTCGTGCTGTCGCTCGCGTTGAACGGCGTCTTGGTCGGCACCTTGTCCTGCGAGTTCAGGTTGAACTGGCCGGTAATCGTGTTCGTCGCTCGCGGCGCGATGTTGTTGGTCGGCGCCTGGAGCGCCACGGTCTGCGCGGTGTTGATCACGCCGCCCGCGCCGGCCGCGTAGCCCATCAGGTTGCGGCCTTGCGAGTCGACGATGGCGCCGTACTTGTCGCGATGGAACGTGCCGTCGCGCGAGTACGTGGTCACGCCGTTGCTCGACATCTGGAAGAAGCCGTTGCCGTTGATCGCGACGTCGAGCGACGATTTCGTCGTGTTGATCGTCCCCTGGCCGAAATTCCGCTGCACCGACGCGAGCTGCGTGCCGATGCCGATCTGCGTGTTGGCCGACGTCGCGACCGAATTCGCGTACATGTCGGCGAAGTTCGCGCGCCCCTGCTTGAAGCCAACCGTGTTTGCGTTCGCGATGTTGTTGCCGATCACGTCGAGATTGCTCGACGCGCCGGTCAACCCGCTCAAACCCTGCTGATAGCCCATGTTCGATCCCCGTAACGAGCTGGTGAGTAAATGCAGCCTTGCGACTGCGCTGACTTCTGGCACTGCACGGCGTCAGCCCGGCCGATCGCGCTCCCGCCTTTCCGGCGTGGGTGAACGCAAAGGTCGAATTGCACCGATTCCTGTTTGAAGGCGATCGTATCGACGGCGATTATTTCGTCTGTGTAATTTTGTGTAATGTAATTGAATTGCTGTCGAAATGAATGCTTTTGTATGAGCAATGGATCGTGGGGTGCGAGTCGAAAGCCTTGTGGGGTGTGGCTTTGATGGGGGGAATGCGCAATTCTCCGATAAGAGAGGGGAATTGCCTTCTTATCGATAAATTGAAATTGATTTGAGTGGGATTGGCCATCCGTCAGGTTTTTTTTGATTATCGGCGGCTAATTCATTAACGGCAGGCCGCGCGAATTGTTGAGCCGACGTGTGTGATTTCGCGGTCGAGATCCAACGCCGCAGGCGCCGGTGGGCAATGCCGCCCGGGGCGTACGCGACAGCCGAGCCATTCGTTCCGGAAGCGATGATGTCGCGATGTCTTTCATCCATGGGGCGGGTTGGTTCGATCAATCCGGTGTGCCGGCCACCGGGTGCGGACCCGGGGAGGCTGCGGCCCTCCGAGCTCCGGGCGGCAGCGCCCGGTTGCACCGGCCGGCGACGAATTCGGCCCGAACGCGATCGCGTGAAGTAAACTACGCGGTTACGACGCACAGACCAGCCGAAAGCGTCGCGTTCCGCGCGACGCTTTTGCATTTCTGCGGCAACTTTATTGACGCCTTCAACCGCGAATCCGAGCCGCGCCCGCGCGCGGCGATAGAGCCAACGATGTCCCGAATTTCCTTGTTTCCGCGTCAGTCCCGTCTGTCGCGCGCCGTGCGTGGCGCGCTGGCGATCCTGGCGCTTGGCGCAGCCGCATCGGCCTGGGCCGTCGGCACCGTCGAACTGCCGGCGTCGGCTGCCGGCGGCGCCGCACCGCTCACCGTGACGGTCCAGCCGGGCCAGTCGCTGAACGACATCGCGAAAGCCGCCACGCAATCGCACGATCCCGGCGTGCTCGCGCGTGCCGGCCGCGCGCTGTTCGACGCCAATCCGCAGGCGTTCATGAAGCGCGACGCGAGCCGCCTGAAAGTCGGCGCGACGCTGACCGTGCCCGCGCTCGACGCAACCGGCGCGGCACTCGTGCCGGCCGGTGCCGTCGCTGCATCGGGTACGGCGTCCGCGTCCGCGCCTGCCGCTGCATCCGGCAGCGCCGCGGAAGCGCAGCATGGCGCGTACGCGCCGCATCCGGGGTCGGCCGTGCAGTCGGCACCGGTCACACCGGCCGTCCACGCGGCTCCGGTGAGTGGCGCGAGCGTTGTGACGGCAGCGGGGGCGTCGGCTTCGGTCGGCGCTTCGGCGGCGCACGGTGCGTCGGCGGCCGACAGCCTGCAGCCGGCGGCACCTGCTGCAGGCGCAAGCGGTCCGCATGTGTGGAGCGGGGCGATCCAGTCGGCGCCGTCGTCCGCGAGCGAGGCCGCGGTCCAGCCGGTGCCGGGCAGCCAGGTTTCGGGTTCGCACGAACCGGCTGGTGCGGCGCCCGCCACGGGCGCGTCGCAGCCGCGACCGTCGAGCCTGCAGCAGTTGCTGGCGCTGAAGAACCGCGTGCTGATGGAGTTGCAGAAGCACGGCATCGGCAAGCCGGGCACGACGAACGACGTCGCACCGGTGCCCACGCCGGCACCCGCCGTGCCGCGCCCGGCCGCGAACGATGCCGGTGCGTCGGCAGCCGCGTCGACAGCAAGCGAAGCGGCGTCCGGCGTCGCTGCCAGCGCGGCGCAACCGGCATCGGTGCCTGCTCAACCGGTTGCACCTGTCGCGACGCCGGTGCGCCGTACCGAGCAAATGGACTGGCGTCCTGCCGCCGTGGCCGGCGCAGCCGTGATCGTGCTCGCGGCCGGTTTTGCGTGGCGCAAGCGCCGGAAGGGCCGCGGAGCGGGCGATGCGGGTGTGGCGGCAACCGCGGCAGGTGCTGCCGTGACCCCGGAAGCCGAAGCCGCGCCGTCGATCGACCGCGAGCTGCCGATCCTGCCCGAGATGCCGGTCGCGCGCGACGCGGCGTCCGATCAGTACCTCGCTGCGGCGACGGCCGCTGCGGCCGAAACGGTCGAGCCGACTGCCGTTGACGCGGCGTCGACGCCGGAAGTCGCGAAGCCGCATGACGAGCATCCCGAATTGCCGGCCGCGCAAGCGGCAGTGCCGCTCGCGAGCGACGCAGCGCCGGTTCCCGTTCCGCACGATGCAGAACCGGCAGAAAAGGCCGCCGCCAAGCCGGCCGACACGCCTGCCGCGCCTTCGACGACCGACGCGCAACACGCGACGCTGATGCAGAACGCAATCAGCGCGCTCAGCAGCCTCGACATGCCGTTGCCGCCGCGGACGTCGGGCGGCGCGCCGCTGACACCGGACGAGCTGTCAGCGCGGGCAGGGCAGTCCGATGCCGACAAATTTGCAACTAACGGTCAAATCGCATCGCACCCGCCGATTGGCTCGAACCATCCGGCCCACGAACATCCGGCCGACCAGGACGACGAGTACGATTGGGATCCGGATGCGGCGACGCCCGCCGGCCATGCGGTCAGCGCCCCTGCGCTGTCGTCGCTGCCGTCGCTCGGCGGCGCGCAGTTCGGCGCGCTGAAGCTCGATTTCGATCTCGACCTGCCGTCCGCGCCGGGCGCCACGCTGCCCGCGCTGACGGCGGACGAACTCGCCCGGATCGCGCGCAACAAGCTCGATCTCGCATCGGAGTACGTCGAACTGGGCGACCTGTCCGGCGCACGGACGCTGCTGCAGGAAGTGGTCGACGCGAACGACACCGCGACGCGCGACGATGCGCGCGCGCTGCTCGCGAAGCTGGCGGACGAGGCGTGATGCGGATCGCACTGGGCGTCCAGTACGACGGCGCGGCGTTCTGCGGCTGGCAGGCGCAGCCGCACGGCAAGACCGTGCAGGACCGGCTCGAGCATGCGCTGGCCGAGTTCGCGCGGGTGCCGCTGCATACGACGGTCGCCGGCCGGACCGACACCGGCGTGCACGGGCTCGGGCAGGTCGTGCACTTCGACACCGATCTCGATCGCGAGGTGTTCTCGTGGGTGCGCGGCACCAACGCGTTCCTGCCGTCGACCGTGTCGGTGCAATGGGCGAAGCCGATGCCGGACACGTTCCACGCGCGGTTCTCCGCGTTCGAGCGCACCTATTACTACGCGCTGTACGTGCATCCCGTGCGCTCGCCGATGCTGGCCGGGCGCGCGGGCTGGATTCACACGCCGCTCGACGACGACGCGATGCGCGCCGCCGCCGCGCACCTGATCGGCGAGCACGATTTCTCGTCGTTCCGGTCGTCGGAATGCCAGTCGAAGACGCCGGTCAAACACCTGTATCAGATCGACGTGCGGCGCGCGGGGCATTTCATCCATTTCCGCTTCCGTGCGAACGCGTTCCTGCATCACATGGTGCGCAACCTGATGGGCTGCCTCGTCGCGGTCGGGCGCGGCCGCTATCCGGCCGACTGGCTCGCCGACGTGCTGGCCGGGCGCGACCGCAATCTCGCGGCGCCCACGTTCATGGCCGACGGGCTGTACCTCGCCCACGTCGGCTACCCGGCGGAATTCGCCGTCCCGCCCGCGCAGCTCGGCAGCGTGCCGTGGAGCAGCGTCTGGGCCGATCTGGACCCTCAATCATGACGGATCACGCCGTGTCTTCCCCGACTCCCGCCGCCACCGGCCTGCCGCCGCGCACGCGCATCAAGCTGTGCGGGCTGTCGCGCCCCGAGGACGTGCTGCACGCGGCGGCGCTCGGCGCCGATGCGATCGGCCTCGTGTTCTACCCGAAGAGCCCGCGCGCGGTGACCATCGCGCAGGCGGCCGAGCTGGCGAGCCTCGCGCCGCCGTTCGTGTCGGTGGTCGGGCTGTTCGTGAATGCGACCGAGGCCGAGATCGAGGCCGTCGTGCGCGACGTGCCATTGACGATGCTGCAGCTCCACGGCGACGAGACGCCCGAGCAGTGCGACGCGCTCGGCCGCGCGGCACGCCTGCCGTGGCTGCGCGCGGTGCGCGTCGGCCCCTCGACGCAGCCGTCCGATTTGGTAGAATCGGCTCTTCATTATTCGAAAGCGCGCGGCCTCCTGTTCGACACCCTGGTGCCGGATTATGGCGGTAGCGGCAAGGTCTTCGATTGGTCTCTTATTCCCGCAGAGCTCGCGCATCGGGCCGTTTTGAGTGGTGGCTTGAGCGCGCAAAACGTCGGTGATGCGATCCGCCAGTTGCGTCCGTTTGCTGTCGATGTCTCGAGTGGCATCGAAGTGGAGGGCGCAAAGGGCGTGAAGGATCACGCCCGGATGGCGGCGTTCGTACGCGCAGTGCGCGAAGCGGACGCCCGGTGATGCAAGCGGTGCGGCCCCGAAAGCGGGGCGCACCGACCGATCGAGAGAGACACCATGTACAACCTTCCTGATGATCGCGGCCACTTCGGCCCGTATGGCGGCGTGTTCGTCGCCGAGACGCTGATTCACGCGCTGGACGAACTGCGCGCGGCGTATGAAAAATTCCGGACCGATCCCGATTTCGTCGCCGAATACGAGCGCGAACTGAAGTATTTCGTCGGCCGTCCGTCGCCGATCTACCACGCGCAGCGCTGGAGCGAGATGCTCGGCGGCGCGCAGATCTACCTGAAGCGCGAGGACCTGAACCACACGGGCGCGCACAAGATCAACAACGTGATCGGCCAGGCGCTGCTCGCGAAGCGCATGGGCAAGAAGCGCGTGATCGCGGAAACCGGCGCCGGCCAGCACGGCGTGGCGACCGCGACGATCTGCGCGCGCTTCGGGATGGAGTGCATCGTCTACATGGGCGCCGAGGATGTGCGCCGGCAGGCCGCGAACGTGTACCGGATGAAGCTGCTCGGCGCGACGGTCGTGCCGGTCGAATCGGGCTCGCGCACGCTGAAGGACGCGCTGAACGAAGCGATGCGCGACTGGGTCACGAACATCGAGAGCACGTTCTACATCATCGGCACGGTCGCGGGTCCGCACCCGTACCCGATGATGGTGCGCGACTTCCAGCGCGTGATCGGCGACGAGTGCAAGGTGCAGATGCCCGAACTCGCGGGCCGCCAGCCCGACGCGGTGATCGCCTGCGTCGGCGGCGGTTCGAACGCGATGGGTATCTTCTATCCGTACATCGACGATAAATCGGTGCAGCTGATCGGCGTCGAAGCGGCCGGCGACGGCCTCGACACCGGCCATCACGCGGCATCGCTGATCGCCGGCAGCCCGGGCGTGCTGCACGGCAACCGCACGTACCTGCTGCAGGACGACAACGGCCAGATCATCGAGACGCATTCGGTATCGGCCGGCCTCGACTATCCGGGCGTCGGCCCCGAACACGCCTGGCTGAAGGACAGCGGCCGCGCGCAGTACGTGCCGATCACCGACGACGAGGCGCTGAAGGCCTTCCACGATTGCTGCCGGATCGAGGGGATCATTCCCGCGCTCGAGTCGAGCCACGCGATCGCGTACGGCGTGAAGCTCGCGCCGACGTTGCCGAAGGACAAGATCCTGCTCGTCAACCTGTCGGGCCGCGGCGACAAGGACATGCACACGGTCGCCGAGCGATCGGGCATCGACCTCTGACCCCGACCGATGCGTGATCTGATCGAAGAGCCGGGCGGCGGTGCCGCGAGCGAGGCGGAGGCGGTTCAGCCCGCCGCCGCGGTGCCGCGCGCGCTGCCGTCCGGTATCGAACTGCATAACCGCGATTTCCTGACCGATGCCGTGCACCTGCCGGATGCGTCGATCGACCTGATCGTCGCCGATCCGCCGTACGGGCTCGGCAAGGACTACGGCAACGACTCGGACAAGCGTTCGGGCGACGATTTCCTCGCGTGGACGCGCGAGTGGCTCGAGCTCGCGATTCCGAAGCTGAAGCCGAGCGGGTCGATGTACATCTTCTGCACGTGGCAGTACGCGCCGGAAATCTTCAGCTTCCTGAAGACGCAGCTCACGATGGTCAACGAGATCATCTGGGACCGGCGCGTGCCGAGCATGGGCGGCACGACGCGCCGTTTCACGTCGGTGCACGACAACATCGGCTTTTTCGCGGTTTCCAAGGCGTATTACTTCGATCTCGATCCGGTCCGCATCCCGTACGACGCCGATACGAAGAAGGCCCGCTCGCGCAAGCTGTTCGAGGGCAGCAAGTGGCTGGAGATGGGCTACAACCCGAAGGACGTCTGGTCGGTCTCGCGCCTGCACCGGCAGCACGCGGAGCGCGTCGATCATCCGACCCAGAAGCCGCTGGAAATCATCGAGCGGATGGTGCTCGCAAGCTGCCCGCCGGGCGGCCGCGTGCTCGATCCGTTCATGGGCAGCGGCACGACCGCGGTGGCCTGCGCACGGCAGGGGCGCGACTTCGTCGGCTACGAGATCAACGAAAGCTATTGTGCGATCGCGCACGAGCGCGTGAACGCGCTCGCTGCGCCGGCGTGCGCGTGAATCGCGCAGCCGCGTCGCCGAAGCATTGAGGAAAATTGCCATGTCCCGTATTCAGCAAACCTTCGCCGCACTCGCCGAACAAGGCCGTAAGGGCCTGATCCCGTTCATCACGGCCGGCGACCCCGATCCCGCGAAAACCGTCGAATTCATGCACGCGCTCGCCGCAGGCGGCGCGGACGTGATCGAACTCGGCGTGCCGTTCTCGGACCCGATGGCCGACGGCCCCGTGATCCAGCGCTCGTCGGAACGCGCGCTCGCGCGCGGCGTCACGTTGAAGAGCGTGCTCGCCGACGTGAAGCGCTTTCGCGAAACCGACCCCAAAACCCCCGTCGTGCTGATGGGCTATGCGAACCCGATCGAACGGATGGGCGTCGACGCGTTCGCGGCCGAGGCGCACGCGGCCGGTGTCGACGGCGTGCTGGTGGTCGACTATCCGCCGGAAGAGGCGGGCGTATTCGCCGAAAAGATGCGCGCCGCGCAGATCGATCCGATCTTCCTGCTCGCGCCCACGTCGACCGACGAACGCATCGCCGACGTCGGCAAGATCGCGAGCGGCTACGTGTATTACGTGTCGCTCAAGGGCGTGACCGGCGCGGGAAATCTGGATGTTTCGAGCATTGCGGGTAAAATCCCGGCCATCAAGTCGCGCGTGCCGGTTCCGGTGGGCGTCGGCTTCGGTATCCGCGACGCTGAAACGGCGCGCGCGGTGGCCGAAGTGTCGGACGCCGTCGTGATCGGCAGCCGCCTCGTGCAGCTGCTCGAAAGCGCTGCGCCGGATGCTGCCGCCGCCACGCTGAAGGCTTTCATCGCCGAGCTGCGTGCCGCCCTGGACGGCGCGGGCAAGACGGCGCGATAAACACAACACAGGAAGCGGGCGGGCCAAGCGGCCCGTCCCGCCACGGAACAGGAAACCATACGATGAGCTGGCTCGACAAACTGTTGCCGCCGAAGATCAAGCAGACCGACCCGAAAAGCCGCAAGGGCATTCCGGAAGGCCTGTGGGTCAAGTGCCCGTCCTGCGAGGCCGTGCTGTACCGCAACGACGTGGACGCGAACCTGCACGTGTGCCCGAAGTGCGATCACCACATGCGCATCGGCGCGCGTGAACGCCTCGACGGGCTGCTCGATCCGGAAGGCCGCTATGAAATCGGCCAGGAAATCGTGCCGGTCGACACGCTGAAGTTCAAGGACAGCCGCAAGTACCCCGATCGTCTGAAGGAAGCGATGGACGAGACGGGCGAGACCGACGCGATGGTCGTGATGGGCGGGGCGATCCACACGCTGCCCGTCGTCGCGGCCTGCTTCGAGTTCTCGTTCATGGGCGGCTCGATGGGTTCGGTCGTCGGCGAGCGCTTCGCGCGCGGCGCGCAGAACGCGCTGGAACAGCACGTGCCGTTCATCTGCTTCACGGCGTCGGGTGGCGCACGGATGCAGGAAAGCCTGCTGTCGCTGATGCAGATGGCGAAAACCACCGCGATGCTGACCAAGCTGTCCGAAGCGAAGCTGCCGTTCATTTCGGTGCTGACCGACCCGACGATGGGCGGCGTGTCGGCGAGCTTTGCGTTCCTCGGCGACGTCGTGATCGCCGAGCCGAAGGCGCTGATCGGCTTCGCCGGCCCGCGGGTGATCGAGCAGACGGTCCGCGAGAAGCTGCCGGAAGGCTTCCAGCGCGCCGAATTCCTGCTGAAGACGGGCGCGATCGACATGATCGTCGACCGTCGCAAGCTGCGCGACGAGATTGCGCAACTGCTCGCGCTGCTGCAGCGACAGCCGGCCGACGCGCTGGCTTGACCGGCGCAAGGTGTGAACTCTGCGCGTCGCCTGGCTTCAGCGTCAGGCGGCGCGCTTCGTTTTTTGGCGTAGTGGCGGTACCGATCCAGATTTGATCCGATGAGCATTTTTCCCACTCTCGACGCGTGGCTTTCGCACCTCGAACGCGCGCACCCGGTCGGCATCGACATGGGCCTGACCCGTATCGGGCAGGTCAAGGCGGCGCTGCAGCTCGAATTCGCCTGCCCCGTCATCACCGTCGGCGGTACGAACGGCAAGGGCTCGACCTGCGCGTTCCTCGAGACGATCCTCGTGCGCGCGGGCTACAAGGTCGGCTGCCATACGTCGCCGCACCTGCTCGAATTCAACGAGCGCGCACGCGTGAACGGGCAGAACGTCACCGACGCCGAACTGCTGCCTCACTTCGAGGCAGTCGAAGCCGCGCGCACGTCGTTGCCCGAGCCCGTGTCGCTCACGTATTTCGAATTCACGACGCTCGCGATCCTGCACCTGTTCGCGTCGCGCGGGCTCGACGCGGTGATCCTCGAAGTCGGCCTCGGCGGCCGGCTCGATGCGGTCAACATCATCGATACCGATTGCGCGATCGTCACGAGCATCGACATCGATCACACCGAATATCTCGGCGACACGCGCGAGAAGATCGCGTTCGAGAAGGCCGGGATCTTCCGCGCGGGCACGCCGGCGATCTGCGGCGATCCGGCCGCGCCGCAAACGCTGATCGACCACGCCGAAGCGATCGGCGCCGACCTGTGGCTCGTCGGCCGCGATTTCCGCTACGAGGCGCAGGCCGGCTCGGAGCGCCAGCAGTGGAGCTACCTCGGCCGCGAGAAGCGCTATCCGGCGCTCGCGTATCCGGCGCTGCGCGGTGCGAATCAGCTGATCAATGCATCGGCCGCGCTCGCCGCGCTCGAGGCGCTGCGCCCGGTGCTGCCGGTGTCCGCGCAGGACATTCGGCTCGGGCTCGCCAACGTCGAGCTGCCGGGGCGTTTCCAGGTGCTGCCCGGCAAGCCGGCGATCGTGCTTGACGTCGCGCACAACCCGCATGCGTCGGCCGTGCTCGAGCAGAACCTCGGCAACATGGGCTTTTTCCCGTACACGTATGCGGTGTTCGGCGCGATGCACGACAAGGACATCGACGGCGTGCTGCAGCACCTGAAAGGCGAGATCGACCACTGGTGCGTGACCGACCTGCCGCTGCCGCGCGCGGCCTCCGCGGAGCAGCTCGAAGCCGCGCTGCGCAAGGCCGGCGTGGAGGAGGGGCCCGATTCCAGCGTGACGCGCTACGCGTCGCCTGCAGAAGCGTTTCGCGATGCACTAAAAAGAGCATCCGAGAATGATAGAATCGTGGTTTTCGGCAGTTTCCATACGGTTGCCGGCGTGCTGGCCTACCGTAAATCGCAGCAACACTGACTGACGGGCAGTTTCGGACTCAGCCATTCATGGGAATTTTCTCCTTCGGCAAAAAAGACGACGACGCGCCCCCGCGGCGCGGCGGTCGCACCGGGACCTCCCGGAACGTGCGCACGGAGCGCACCACTGAACGCGTCGAGCGCCGCTCGCGCCGCACCGAGCGTCCGGAATCGGACGCGCTGCTCCTCGATCCGACCCTTCCAGAAAAGCAACGCGCACGCCGTCGCCTCGTCGGCGCGATCGCGCTCGTCGTGGCAGCCGTGATCGTGCTGCCGATGGTGCTCGATTCGCACCCGAAGCCGGTCACGGACGATATCGCGATCGACATCCCGAACCGGCCCGCGCACCAGGCGGTCGCGCCGCGTGACGACGATGCGTCCGACGTGCAGGCAGGCGTCGCGCATGACGAACCGCCGGCCTCCGACACGGCCGTTGTGGCCGCACCGGCGCCGGTGCCGGCGCCCGCACCCAAGCCGGCCGCGAAACCCGATACGACGGCCACGGCGAGCGTGACGCCGCCGAAGCCGGCCGCCCCCGTGACGAAACCGGCAGCGCCGAAGCCTGCGCCCGCGACCGTCGCGAATGCCGACGCCGCGAGCCCGGACAGCGGCGACGCATCGTCGCCGGCATCGCCGGCCGGTGCGCGCTTCGCGGTGCAGCTCGGTTCGTTCAAGGACGACGCGACGGCCCGTTCGTGGGCCACCAAGTTGAAATCGGCGGGCGTGCCCGCATATGTCGAGCATCGCAAGCAGTCGGATGGCAGCACGGCTACACTGTTGCGTGCGGGCCCGTTCGCGGATCGCTCGGCGGCCTCCGCCGCGATCGCGAAGGTGCGCGAAGCCGGTCTGACGCAATAACGCACGATGCTGACGGCTTTCGACTACGCTGTATTGGCGGTGATCGTGTTGTCGGCGCTGCGCGGTGCGTGGCGCGGCTTCGTGTCGGAGATATTCGGGCTGATCGGCTGGATTGCGGCGATCGTGATCGCGGGCCGCTACGTCGGGCTGGTCGTGCCGTACATTCCGGCGAACTGGCCGGGCGGCGCGCTGACGCAATGGGTGATCGCTTTCGCGCTGCTCGTGATCGGCGTCGTGCTGGTCGCCGGTGTCGCCAACGCGCTGCTGTCGCGGATCGCGCAGGCGAGTGGCCTGGGCGGCGTCGACCGCTCGCTGGGCATGATGTTCGGGCTCGTCCGCGGCTGTGTGCTGGTGGTGCTGCTGGTCGCGGCGGCCGGGCTGACCGAACTGCCCAAACAGGATTTCTGGCGCAATGCGCTATTGCGTCCTTTCGCCGAACAGGGCGTGCACGAGCTGAAGCAGCTCCTGCCCGACGGCATGGCCCAGTACGTACGCGTGTGACGACGCGGCCGGGCAGGACGGAACCGATTTTGTCATTCTGAAGGACATGCCATGTGCGGCATCGTAGGCGTTATCTCCCAATCCCCGGTCAATCAGCTGATCTATGACAGCCTGCTGCTCCTGCAGCATCGCGGTCAGGATGCGGCGGGCATCGCGACGGTGGACGGCAGCAATTTCCACATGTACAAGGCGAACGGCATGGTGCGCGACGTGTTCCGCACGCGCAACATGCGCAGCCTGCCCGGCACCTACGGCATCGGCCAGGTGCGCTACCCGACGGCCGGTTCGGCGTCGAGCGAGGCCGAAGCGCAACCGTTCTACGTGAACGCGCCGTTCGGGATCATCCTTGCACACAACGGCAACCTGACGAACTGGCAGCAACTGAAGGACGAGATGTTCCGGATCGATCGCCGGCACATCAACACCAATTCCGACAGCGAAGTGCTGCTCAACGTGTTCGCGCACGAGCTGCAACTGTCGACCACGGGCCTCGAGCTCGACCCGGCCTCGGTGTTCAAGGCGGTCTCCGGCGTGCATCGCCGCCTGCAGGGCTCGTATGCGATCGTGTCGCTGATCGCCGGCTACGGCCTGCTCGCGTTCCGCGATCCGTTCGGCATCCGCCCGCTGTGCATCGGCAAGCTCGAAACGGAACACGGCACCGAGTGGATGGTCGCGTCGGAGTCGGTGGCCGTCGAAGGCATCGGTTTCGAATTCGTGCGCGACGTGCAGCCGGGTGAAGCGATCTTCATCGATCCGGCCGGCAACTTCCACAGCCAGCAGTGCGCGGAGCAGCCGACGCTGAATCCGTGCATGTTCGAATACGTGTACCTCGCGCGTCCGGATTCGTGCCTCGACGGCGTGCCGGTCTACAACGTGCGCCTGCGCATGGGCGACTATCTCGCCGAGAAGATCAAGCGCGAACTGCCGAACGTGCCGATCGACGTCGTGATGCCGATTCCCGATTCGTCGCGCCCGGCCGCGATGCAGGTCGCCGCGAAGCTCGGTGTCGAGTATCGCGAGGGCTTCTTCAAGAACCGCTACGTCGGCCGTACGTTCATCATGCCGGGGCAGGCCGTGCGCAAGAAGTCGGTGCGCCAGAAGCTCAACGCGATGAGCATCGAGTTCAAGGACAAGAACGTGCTGATCGTCGACGATTCGATCGTGCGCGGCACGACCTCGCATGAAATCGTGCAGATGGCGCGCGATGCGGGCGCGAAGTCGGTGATCTTCGCGTCGGCGGCGCCGCCCGTGAAGTTCCCGAACGTGTACGGCATCGACATGCCGACGCGCGGCGAGCTCGTCGCACACGGCCGCACCGACGAAGAAGTCGCGAAGATGATCGGCGCCGACCACCTGATCTACCAGGACGTCGACGACCTGCGCCGCGCGGTGCGCGACATCAATCCGAAGCTCGAAGGTTTCGAGGCATCGTGCTTCGACGGCAACTACATCACCGGCGACGTGACGCCCGAGTATCTCGATGCGATCGAGCGTGCGCGTCTCGCGCCGGCGTCGCAGGCCGATCGCGATACGGCCGGCGACACCGAGCGTTCGCAGATGAACCTGCAGCTGTCGGTCGAGTGACACCGGCGCACGCTTGCGGAGAAGCGTGATAGGATGTGGCCTTGCGTCGATTTGATATCAGCTTGCGGACGCGGGGCGACTTCCCAAAACAGCTAAAGCGAAGGCCGGTGGCAACCGGCCCGAGTCGATCGCTGTCGTACCGCACCTAAGCCCGCTGATGCAGACGCATAGCGGGCTTTTTGTTTTTTTGGCCTGGTTTTGATCTGGCCTGCGCGTCGCGCGTGGCCATCGGATACGGAAAACGGAACATGGACGACTCCCTCAACTTCGACACGCTTGCCGTGCGCGCAGGCACGCTGCGCAGCGACTTCAACGAACACTCGGAAGCGCTGTTCCTCACGTCGAGCTTTTGCTTCCAGAGCGCGGCCGACGCGGCCGAGCGCTTCGCGAATTCGGAAGACTACTTCACCTATTCGCGCTTCACGAACCCGACCGTCACCATGTTCCAGGAGCGTCTCGCGGCGCTCGAGGGCGGCGAGGCATGCATCGCGACGGCGTCGGGGATGGCCGCGATCATGTCGGTCGTGATGTCCGCACTGCAGGCCGGCGACCACCTCGTCAGCTCGCGCAGCCTGTTCGGCTCGACGCTCGGGATGTTCTCGCAGATCTTCAGCAAGTTCGGGATCACGACGACCTTCGTCGACCCGACCGACCTGAACGCATGGCAGGAAGCCGTGCGGCCGGAAACGAAGATGTTCTTCCTCGAGACGCCGTCGAACCCGCTGACCGAACTCGCCGACATCGAGGCGATCGGCAAGATCGCGAAGGCCGCGAACGCGCTGTTCGTCGTCGACAACTGTTTCTGCAGCCCGGTGCTGCAGCAGCCGCTGAAGCTCGGCGCGGATGTCGTGATGCACTCGGCGACGAAATTCCTCGACGGCCAGGGCCGCGTGCTCGGCGGCGCGCTGGTCGGCTCGAAGGAATTCATCATGGGCAAGGTGTTCCCGTTCGTGCGCAGCGCGGGCCCGACGCTGTCGGCGTTCAACGCATGGGTGCTGCTGAAGGGGATGGAGACGCTGTCGTTGCGCGTCGAGAAGCAATCGGCGAACGCGCTGGAGATCGCGCGCTGGCTCGATTCGCATCCGGCCGTCGCGCGCGTGTTTCATCCGGGGCTCGAATCGCACCCGCAGCACGAACTCGCGAAGCGTCAGCAGAAGGCGGGCGGGGCGATCCTGTCGTTCGAGCTGAAGGGCGATACACCCGAACAGCAGCGCGCGAATGCATGGCGCGTGATCGACAACACGAAGCTGATCTCGATCACCGGCAACCTCGGCGACACGCGTACGACCATTACGCATCCGGCGACCACCACGCACGGCCGCATCACGCCGGAAGCGCGCGCGGCGGCGGGGATCACCGAAGGGCTGATCCGCTTGTCGGTCGGCCTGGAGGATGCGGGCGACCTGCGCAAGGACCTCGCGCGCGGGCTGGAAGGCTGAGCGCGGCATGTCACGCATGTCGTGACGTGATTTGACGTGAAGATGGAAGAAGGGCCGTTCGCTTGCGCGAACGGCCCTTCTTTTTCGTGTCGATGAAGTCGCGCGGCGTGGCCGGTGCGACGTCAGTCAGCGTGCGTGTCGTTGCGCATCGCATCGACCATCCATCGCAGCGTTTCGTCGAGCGGCGTGACGGGCAGCTCGCCCACCGTGCGCCGCAGCTTGTCGCGCGACCCGGAGAGGCGCTTCACCTCGTTGTGCCGCACGAAACGCGGATCGATCGTCACGTCGATCACGTAACCGGCGATGCGCGACAGCATCGCCAGCACTTCCTTCAGCGAATATGCGCGCTCCGAGCACACGTTGAACGTCTCGCCGGCCGGCGCGGCTTCGACCAGCTTCAGATAGGCGGCCGTCACGTCGCGCACGTCGGAGAAATCGCGGCTCACGTCCAGGTTGCCGAGCGAGATCCGCGGCGCGTTGCGCGCGTAGTGCGCGACGAGCTTCGGCAGCAGGTACGCGTCGCTCTGGCCGACACCCGTGTAGTTGAACGGCCGCGCGATCACGATCGGCAGCCGGTCGGCCCACAGCTTCGCCGCATATTCCATCGCGAGCTTGCTGACCGCGTAGTCGTTTGCCGGGGCCGGCGCGACGGTTTCGTCGAGCACACCGGCCGTCGAATTGCCGTAGATGTTCGCACTGCTTGCCAGCAGCACCGCCGCAGGGCGGTGATCGAGGCCCGCGAGCGCGGCCAGCAGGTTGCGCGTGCCGACGATGTTGACCGCGTAGGTTTG
This sequence comes from Burkholderia sp. BCC1999, assembly GCF_905339975.1. Taxonomy (NCBI): domain Bacteria; kingdom Pseudomonadati; phylum Pseudomonadota; class Betaproteobacteria; order Burkholderiales; family Burkholderiaceae; genus Burkholderia; species Burkholderia sp. BCC1999. The sequence goes on from NZ_CAJPHP010000021.1 coordinate 105,838, forward strand.
CGACGGCTCATCCTGTGCGACATGGGCGCGCGCGGCGAGATGCACGACCGCATCGGGTCGTGCGTCCGCCGCGGCTGCGCGCATGGCATCGGCGTCCAGCAGGTCGACGGGCAGCAGCGTGCAGTGCGCGAACGCCGGATCGTCGGGGCGCGGCACGCCGGGCGCGACCGTGCCCCAGACTTCATAGCCGGCCGCCTGCAGGCGTTCGGCCATGTAGCGGCCCGTGAAGCCCGTCAGGCCCGTGACGAACGCACGGCGCGACGGGCGGCCGGTTTCAGAACGTGTCATGGTGTTGATTCCGCGTCAAATCCGCTTCGACCATCATCTGGCAAAGTTGTTCGAGCGTCGTCTCCGGTACCCAGCCAAGTTTGGCTTTAGCCTTGTCCGCGCAGCCGATCAGCAGGTCGACCTCGGCAGGGCGGTAGAACTTCGGGTTCACCTGGACGAGCACGTTGCCGGTCGCCGCGTCGAGGCCGCGTTCCTGCTCGCCCTTGCCGGTCCATTCGATCTGGTAGCCGGCCGCCGCGAACGCCATCCGCACGAAGTCGCGCACGGTCTCGGTACGGTTGGTCGCCAGCACGTAGGTGTCGGGTTCGTCGGCCTGCAGCATGCGCCACATGCCTTCGACGTATTCGAGTGCAAAGCCCCAGTCGCGCTTCGCATCGAGGTTGCCGAGCTCGAGGCGCGTCGCCTTGCCCAGCTTGATCTTCGCGATCGTGTCGGTGATCTTGCGCGTGACGAACTCGCGGCCGCGCAGCGGCGACTCATGGTTGAACAGGATGCCGCTGCTGCCGAACAGGCCGTAGGACTCGCGGTAGTTCACGGTCATCCAGTGCGCGTACAGCTTCGCGACGCCGTACGGGCTGCGCGGATAGAACGCGGTCGTTTCGGTCTGCGGAATCGCCTGCACCTTGCCGAACATCTCCGACGTCGATGCCTGGTAGAAGCGCGTCTTCGGGCTCACGACACGGATCGCCTCGAGCAGGTTCAGCGGGCCGATGCCGGTCACTTCGGCGGTCGTCGCCGGCTGGTCGAACGACACGCCGACGAAGCTTTGCGCGGCGAGGTTGTACAACTCGTCGGCCTGCGTGCGTTCGAGCAGGCGCAGGCTCGAGCCGGCGTCGGTCAGGTCGTGTTCGACGAGCGTGAGGTTCGGGTGCGTGTCGACACCGAGCTCGGCGATGCGCCAGAAATTCACCGAGCTGGTGCGGCGGTAGGTGCCGGTGACCTCGTAGCCCTTGTCGAGCAGCAGCTTGGTCAGGTACGCACCGTCTTGCCCCGAAATCCCGGTGATGATGGCCTTTTTACGAGTTTGGCTCATGGCGTTGTCCTGGTAGAAACGATGGATGGTGAAATTCAGGCGGTCGTGCCGGCGGCAGCCGGAAGCGCGCGGCGTGCGGGGCCGCGCGTCAGGCGCCGTTCGAAGCCGTACCAGCTCAGGGTCGCGTAAGCGAGCGTGATCGCCAGCGCGAGCGCGGCCGTGACGAAGCGGTTCAGGTGCAGCGGCCAGAGCGCGTACAGCACGCTCAAGTGGATCAGGTACACGGTGTAGCTGACGGTGCCGACGTAGACGAGCATCGGGTTGGTCAGCACGCGTTGCACGAGGCCGCGGCCGCGCAGCGCGATCACGACGATCGACGTGCACAGCAGCAGCGAGATGCTGTAGAGCGCCGCATTCGACAGCGGCGTGTTGGCGGCGCGGAAGCGCGGGAACGACAGGTGCAGCCAGCCGAGGATCGCGAGCGACACGAGCGCGCCGACGATCGCGAGCGGGTAGAACGGCTCCAGCGCGCGCCGGTCGCGGCGCAGCACGATCGCGAGCAGCGCGCCGGCCGCGAGCAGATCCATCCGGAACGGCGTCAGGTAGTAGATCGGCCAGAACGAGTCGAACCACGGCGTCGCGATCGCACGCAGCACGGGGGCTGCCACGACCAGCGCGGCGGCGACCCACAGCAGCGCACGCTCCGAGCACCACAGCACGACGAACGGCCAGAAGATATAAAACTGCTCCTCGACCGCGAGCGACCACAGCACGTTCAGGCTGTCGTGGCCGATGCTGCCGAGCGATAGCCCGATGTTGGTCGAGAAAAACGCAAACCACGGCCAGTGCGGCAGCCAGCTCGCGCCGAACAGGATCGTCGACACCACCAGCAGCAGCACGTACGGCGGCAGGATGCGGCGCACGCGGCGCGCATAGAAGTGGCTGAAGTACGACTGCCCGCGCGCCTTGCGATCGAGCAGGATGCCGGTGATCAGCAGCCCGCTCAGCACGAAGAACAGGTCGACGCCCATCCACAGCGGCGCTTTGAGCGCGTGCTGCAGGAACACGGCGCCCACCGCGATCGCGCGCAGCCCGTCGAGCTGCACGATGCGGCCGTGTTGCGGCTGGGTCAGGTCAGCGGGTCGCGAGATGCCTGTCATCGCGCCGCTCCTTCGAGACGCGCGGCGGGGGCCGCGGCGTGTCGCACATCCGATGCGTGAACGTAATGCATGCCATTAAATGAAATATCGAGTCGAAATCGATTCTAGGGAAAAGAAATCGGCAAAAAAACGCGCGTCATTTATCTGACGGAAAACATTCAAATGTCGATTATTCCGGTCGCGAGATGAAAGGTTGGCGCCCGGACAGCCCTGACAGGCGGTGCGGAGCGGCATTTTCTACGTGATGGCGAGCGAAATGCGGTCGTTATTGCCGTTTCCGGATGCGATTTTCTGCCTGTTCCGGTTCGATATTTCAGCCAGAAACATCCCCAAATATTTCCAAATTTCTTGTGATTATTTTTGCTTGTAACCTGCATCGCGACGTTTGAAACCCATTAAGCGACAGGGCGCGCCGGCGGCAGTCCGCGGCGACGCCGGTCGCTGTTGCATCAAGTCTGGAGAAGCGCATTGCGACGTCTGATTCTGGTAGGCATGACGGTAAGCGCGGCGCTGCTGACGAGCGCCGCGCCGGCCGAAACGGTGTTGCCCGCGACGACGTCGTGGATCGGCAACACGTTCGGCTATGGAGACGGCAGCTGGACGCAGATCGACATCCGCGCGATTGCGGTGACGCCTGAAGGCAAGGTGTATACGAACGCGCCGTGGGACGAGAGCGGGGCCGAGGCGAGTGTCTACCAGGACGGGAAGATGCTCGGCTTCGCCGGCGGCACGCACGGTTGGGGCAATCTCGGTGGCAACGCGATCGCCGTGAACAGCAAGTACGCGTATGTCGCGATCGGCGTCGGCAACGAGCGCGGTCACCTGCAGTCGCCCGGCATCTGGCCGGACAAGGGCAAGCAGTGGTTCGGCATCTCGCGGCGCACGATCGGCGACATGAAGCAGCCCGCGCCGTTTCGCGCATCGCCGCAGGTCGCACCGGGCGGGCGCGCCGATGCCGGCCGCGCGCGGATGGCCGCGAGCTTCATGATGATGAACGAGGTGCCGGCCCCCGCGCGCTCGGAAGTGGGCGAGGCGAAGGCGGAAGTGGGCGGCCTCGCGGCAGACGACAAGACGCTGTTCGCGACGAATCCGTCGCGCGACGTCGTGGATGTCTACGACGCCGAGACGATGCAGCAGAAGGGAACGTGGAGCGCGCACGAGCCGGGCCGCATCGCGCTCGCGGGTGACGGCACGCTGTGGCTGCTGACCGATACGCTGAGCGGGCCCGCGCATCTCGTGCACGTGCGTGCCGACGGCCGCAAGCTCGACGACGCGCCCGCGCTGCCGGAAGGCACCGACGCGGTGGATGTGGCGGTCGACGCGAAAGGGCGCGTGCTCGTCGCGGACAACGGGCCGCGCCAGCAGATCCTGATTTTCTCGAAAGGCGGCAAGGGCTATGCGCAGTCGGGCACCTTCGGCGAGCGCGGCGGCATCTTCGCGGGCCCCGTGCCGGGGCGGCCGGGGCCGCAGCGCTTCAACGGGCTGACGGGCGTCGGCGTCGACCGCGCGGGCAACATCTATGTGTCGATGAACGGCATCGGGCCGCGCCACGACACGCTCGGCGCCGGGCTCGGCGCGGTGCTCGAAAGCTACACGCCGGACGGCAAGCCGCGCTGGCAGGTGCAGGGGCTGCTGTTCGTCGATGGCGCGTGGCTCGACCCCGCGCGGCCGAACAGCGTGTACACGGGCAACAAGCGCTTCGAGCTCGACCTGTCGAAGCCGCCGGGCCAGGACTGGAAATACGTCGGCTTCCTGTCGAACCGCTTCAAGTATCCGGACGACCCGGTGTTCCATACCGACCAGTGGCCGGGCATGCCGATCGCGCGTCGCCTGGACGGCCGCACGTTCCTGTACCTGACCGACATGTACGCCGATCACCTGAAGATCTACCGCTTCGACGCGAAGCGCGACGGCGAGGTCGCGATTCCGTCGGGCCTGATCGCGGGCCGCGCGCGGCCGGTCGACAAGGTGCCGAACAAGCCGCCGGGCGGCGACTGGCTGTGGCGCGACGCGAACGGCAACGGCCGGATCGATGCCGACGAGGCCGAGATCAACACGACCGGCAAGGCGAAGGCGGGCGGCTGGGGCTGGTGGGTCGACACGAAGGGCGACATCTGGCGCACGAGCGACGTGCGCGGCATCCACCGCTTCCAGTACGGCGGCGTCGACAAGGCCGGCAACCCGATCTACTCGTACGACAAGGTCACGACCTACCCGATGCCGCAGCCGTTCACGCAGCTGCGCCGCGCGATCTACGAGCCGCAGACCGACACGCTGTACGTGACCGGCTACACGGCCGACGCGCCGCCCCAGCCGGGCATCAACAAGGAAGTGGGGCGCGTGCTGATCCGCTTCGACAAATGGTCGACGGGCTCGCCGGTCGTGCGCTACCAGGTGGCGCTGCCGTGGAAGCTCGATGCGAAGCCGATCTTCGACCTGATCGGGATCACGGTCGAGGGCCGCTACATCTTCACCGTGGAGCCGGTCGGCAAGATCCACGTGTACGACAAGGACACCGGCAAGGAAGTGGGCGTGATGAGCCCGGGCGCCGAGGTCGGCAAGGCATCCGGCTGGGTCGACGTGCCGTTCGGCATCAGTGCGTTCCGGCGCGAAAACGGCGAATACCTCGTGTTCGTCGAGGAAGACGCGCGCGGCAAGGTGCTGATGTATCGCTGGAAACCGTGACGAACGGCGTCACACAAGGCATAAGCATGGACAAAGGCATACTCAAGAACGTATCGATCAACTTCGTCGGGCTGATCCTGCCGACCTTCGTGTCGCTGGTGACGGTGCCGGCTTATATCCACGCGCTCGGCGTCGAGCGCTATGGCGTCGTCAGCCTCGTGTGGACGCTGATCGGCTATTTCGGGATCCTCGATCTCGGGATGAGCATGGCCGCGCAGAACCACATCTCGAAGGCGCTCGCGAGCGGCAACGCCGACGAAAGCGCACGCGTGTTCTGGAGCGCGTTCTGGTTGAACCTCGGCACCGGCATCGTGGGCGGGCTGCTGATCTATTTCGGCGCGTTCATCTATACCGCGTACTTCACGAAGGTCTCGGCCGCGATGCAGCACGAGGTGTATCTCGCGCTGCCGTGGCTCGCGCTCGCGATTCCGCTCGCGAACGTGTCGTGGGTGTTCGCCGGCGCGATCAACGGTGCCGAGCGGTTCGGCGTGTTCAACACGAACCAGACGATCGGCACGTTCCTGTTCCAGCTGCTGCCGCTCGCCGCCGCATGGTGGATCGCGCCGAACCTGCAGACGGTGCTTGCCGCGGCCGTCGTCGCGCGCCTGATCGCGGCGGTGATGCTCGGCCAGGCCAGCATCAAGGTGCTCGGGATCCGGCGCATCGATCCGCCGCAGTGGGGTACCGCGAAAGGGCTGTTCAACTTCGGCGGCTGGATGCTGATCGCGAGCACCACGAGCATGATCGCCGACACGCTCGACCGCGTGATGCTCGGCGCCGGCATGGGGGCGAAGTTCGTCACCTACTACACGGTGCCGCAGAACCTCGTCACGCGCCTGAACATGCTGCCGAACGCGCTCGTGCGCACGCTGTTCCCGCGCTTGTCGGCGGTGGGCCGCGATCATGCGGACACGCTCGCGCGCCAGTCGCTCGAATTCCTGAACGGCGTGTTCACGCCGGTCGGCATCGTCGCGATCTTCGCGCTTGCGCCGTTTCTCACGCTGTGGGTCGGCTCGGATCTCGCCGCGCATTCGGCGCCGGTCGGCCGCGTGCTGGTGATCAGCGTGTGGCTCGTCGGCCAGGCGAGCGTCACGCGGATCCTGATCCAGTCGCAGGTCAATCCGGCGCGCGCGGCATTCGCCGGGCTCGTCCAGATGCCGTTCTTCGTCGGCGGCCTGTGGTTCGGCATCCATCACTTCGGACTGGTCGGCGCGGCGGTGGTCGTCGCGGCGCGCGCGTTCGTCGACTACGGCGTGCTGCTGTACCTGTCGGCGATCCGGATGCGCGCGATCGTGCTCGACATGCTCGCGCACCTCGCGTTCCTGCTGGCGAGCCTGTTCCTGGCGCAGGCATGGCCGGGGCTCGGCGAGTCGATCGGCATGTGCGCGATCGTGCTCGTACTGAACGTCGCGTGGTCGCTCACGATGACGCCTGGGCTGCGCGCGCTCGTGCGCGACCTGTTTGTCCGTCTCAATGCGAGGAAAACCGTATGAATCGCGATCTGGCGGAACACGCCGTATTGAATCTCGCCACGGCCGATGGCGCCGTGGCCGAAGCCGGCGATGTCGCCGCCCTGCGCCGGCCCGTGCCGGCCGGGCGCGCCAGCGCGCGGCAGCCGTCGCGCGCGCTGCGCGTGGCGATCGTCCACGACTGGCTCGTCACCTATGCCGGCGCCGAGCGCGTGCTCGAGCAGATCGTCGCGTGCTTTCCCGACGCCGACCTGTTCAGCCTCGTCGATTTCCTCGACGACCGCGCGTTCGTGCGCGGCAAGCCGGTGACGACGTCGTTCATCCAGAAGCTGCCGTTCGCGCGCACCAAGTACCGCAGCTACCTGCCGCTGATGCCGCTCGCGATCGAGCAGCTCGACGTGTCCGAGTACGACCTCGTGATCTCGAGCAGCCACGCGGTCGCGAAGGGCGTGCTGACGGGGCCGGACCAGGTGCACATCAGCTATGTGCATTCGCCGATCCGCTATGCGTGGGATCTGCAGCACCAGTATCTGGAACAGTCGAACCTCACGCGCGGGCCGAAATCGCTGCTCGCGCGGATGATCCTGCACTACATCCGCAACTGGGACACGCGCACCGCGAACGCGGTGGACGGTTTCGTCGCGAACTCCGCGTTCATCGCGCGGCGCATCAAGAAGGTCTACCACCGCGACGCGGCCGTGATTTTCCCTCCGGTCGACGTCGACGCGTTTTCGCTGAACGCCGAGAAGGACGATTTCTACCTGACCGCGTCGCGGATGGTGCCGTACAAGAAGATCGACCTGATCGTCGAGGCCTTCTCGCGCACACCGGAGCGCAAGCTCGTCGTGATCGGCGACGGCCCCGAGATGCAGAAGATCCGCGCGAAGGCCGGCCCGAACGTCGAGATCATGGGCTACCAGCCGTTCGCGGTGCTGCGCGACCGGATGCGGCGTGCGAAGGCGTTCGTGTTCGCGGCCGAGGAGGATTTCGGGATCTCGGTCGTCGAGGCGCAGGCTTGCGGCACGCCGGTGATCGCCTACGGCAAGGGCGGTGCGCTCGAAACCGTGCTCGACCCGCAATCGGACCTGAACCCGACCGGGCTGTTCTTCGACGAACAGACGCCGCATGCGATCGTCGCGGCCGTCGACGATTTCGAACGCGCGCCGCAGCGCTTCACGCCGACTGCCTGCCGCACGAACGCGGAGCGGTTTTCCGCCGATACGTTCCGGCGGCGCTTCCTCGATTATGTCGAGGCGGCGCTGCCCGGCTCGACCGCGCAGCGCGGCACGGCGATCGCGCCGATGCCGGCCGCGCGCGGCCCCGCGACGCTCGTGCTCGACCAGAGCGGCGTGCTCGGCGGCGCCGAGCTGTCGCTGCTCGAGATCATGAAGCACATGCGCGCGAACGCCGACGTGCTGCTGTTCGACGATGGCCCGTTCCGCGCGGCGCTCGACGAGATCGGCGCGCGAGTCGACGTGGTCGACCAGGGCGCGCTGGCGGGGGTGCGCAAGCAGGGCGGCGTGTCGCTCGGCGCGGTGAAGCAGCTCGTGCGGCTGGTGCGCGATGTCGCGCGCCGCGCACGCCGTGCCGAAGTGATCTACGCGAATACGCAGCGCGCAATGGTGGTTGCGGCGCTGGCTGGGCGGATCGCACGCAAGCCGGTGGTCTGGCACCTGCGCGACATCGTCAGCACCGACCATTTCGGCAGCAAGCAGTTGCTCGCGATCAAGTACTGCGCGCGGTTTGGTATCACGCGCGTGATCGCGAACTCCGACGCATCCGCGCAGGCGTTCCGTACGCTGACGGGCTTCACGCCGCAGCACGTCGACGTCGTGTTCAACGGCATTTCTGCCGAGCCGTTCGATGCGCTGGAAGGCGTCAGCCAGGCCGCGCTGCGCGCGCGTCTCGGGTTGCCCGAGCACGCGTGGCTCGTCGGTTCGTTCAGCCGTCTCGCACGCTGGAAGGGGCAGCACGTGCTGCTGGAGGCGGCTGCGCGGCATCCCGACATGCACGTGGTGCTGGTCGGCGCGCCGCTGTTCGGCGAGGACGAATACGCGGCGCAGCTGCACGAGTACGTCGCGCGACACGGGATGGACGATCGCGTGCATTTTCTCGGGTTCCAGCGCGACGTGGCCGCCTGCATGACGGCGGTCGACGTCGTCGCGCATACGTCAATCACGCCGGAGCCGTTCGGGCGCGTGATCGTCGAAGGGATGCTCGCGCGCCGGCCGGTCGTCGCGGCTCGCGCGGGCGGCGTCGTCGAGATCATCGAGGACGGCGACAACGGGCTGCTCTGCGAGCCGGGCGATGCGACCGCGCTGGCCAACGCGCTGGATACGCTGAAGCGCGACGGTGCGCTGCGCGAGCGGCTCGTCGCGAGCGGGCGCGCGACGGCGGTGCGACGGTTCGGCACCGAGACCTATGTGGAGCGCGTCGAGAAGATCCTCTCGGATACGGCGAAGGCCGCGAAGGCTGCGAAGTCGAAGAAGCAGTAGCCGTCGCCGGCGTGCGCCGGCGGGAAACGAGCCCCCACGCGGCGTTACGCCGCTTGGGGGCTTTGCTTTTCAGGGTGCCTGGTTTGTCGGGCGAATGGCGGGCAGGCGGTTTGCGCGGTGCGGGAGGTGTGTGCGGTGCGAGGTGTGCGGTGCGGGATCGACCGATCGCATTTCGATGACGATCCTGAAGCGACGACCCGCGCCGGGGCAGTCATGTGGCGGAAACAGGCCGGAGGCGGCCCACGCGGGCCGTAGCGCCGTCGGACGGCAGCGGGCTGCCCAACCCCGCGCAACCCGGCATGCAACCGCGTGCCGACCATGAAAAAGCCCCCGCGCGGCCCAACACCGCACGGGGGCTTCGACAGCCTGCCGATCGCGTCAGATGGCCCGTTCGGGCGCCGGCGCGACGACGCGGGCCGGGCGCGTCGGCTTGAAGCTGGCCGACCACATCATCGCCGGCCGTTCGAACATCCGGTAGAACAGGTACGCGACCGGGATCGCGGCGGCCATGAACGCGAACGACGGCCAGATCGACAGTTGCAGTTCGGAGTGGAACAGCACCGAGCCGAGGCAGACGAACAGCGGCAGGTGGACGAGGTACAGCGAGTAGCTGAAGTCGCCGAACCAGCTCAGCACGCGCAGCGGCGGCGTCGGGCGCGGCGGGCGGGCGAGCGCACGGTACAGGAAGCACGCGAAGCCGGCCGACCACAGCTGGAATGCACCGTACTGGCCGAAATGGAACGCGCCGCAGCCGGCGGCCAGCAGCACGGCGGCCGCGACGTACCACGCACGCGACGGCACGGTGGCGGCCGCGCCGCGCGCTTGCTGCGCACGCACGTCGGCGATCCACGCGCCGATCGTCCAGGACAGCCAGTACGACGTGAAGAACTGCAGGTCGTGCCGCTCGAGCAGCCACGCCGACGCGACGTTGACGAGCGCGATCGCGGCCACGACGGCCGGCATGCCGATGCGCCGGCGCAGCGCGAACAGCAGCGGGTAGATCGCGTAGAACTGCACCTCGAGCGACAGCGTCCACAGCGCGCCGTTCGACCCGTACGTGTAGCCGGCCATGCCTTGCAGCGAGAACAGGTTCACGAGGAACGCGACGATGCCGACGTCGCGGATCTTGTGGCTGACGGGCTCGATCTGCAGGCTGACCGAGTCGAGCGCGAGCGTGAACAGCAGCGCGGCGAGCAGCACCGGGTAGATGCGCGCGAACCGGCGTACCCAGAAGTTCGGCGCATCGAGCCGGTACGCGGGATTGGCCGCGAGCTTGAGCGCCGCGTTGCGGTGGATGCAGTAGCCGCTGATCACGAAGAAGATCGGCACGCCGGCCGAGCCCCACGCGAACGGGAAGGTCAGGTAGCCGGCGATCACGCCCGGGTTCAGTGCATGACCGTAAGCCTGATGGAAGCTCTGCATGCCGACCCAGACGACCTGCCGGCAGTGGAAATAGGCGACGAGCAGCGCCGCGAAGCCGCGCATCGCGTCGATCACGTGTTCCTTGTGATCGGCGACAGGCGGCGCGGTCAGAGACGATCCGCTGAAAGCTTGCATGCGATTCGATTCCTTGCGACGGATGGAGGGGATGTTTCATCCAATCGTAATGCGCAAGAATTCGATCAATGAATAAAAAAATCTCGCCCGGAAATAACAGTATTCCACATGATGGGTTTATCCCGGTCTGAAAGCGGTTCCGCAGGCGCGTCAATTATTTACCGATTTTTTTCTGATAGTTTGAAGCTCCAGTTGATTGATGCAAGGAGCGGCAAGATGGACATGCATTGGATCGCGAGCGCTGCAGTACTGCTGGTCATGGCCGTGCTGTCGGCGTACCGCGAGGCGCTGAAGAACGAACCGATTCGCCCGGGTCTCGAACGGGGCGGCGTGCCCTATATCGAGGAATTTGAATCGTAAGGATTTGTATCCGGAAAATCGGTAATTTGTTTCTGCCTCGGCACTCGGTCCGGCAATATCGACCGAATGGAAGGGATTATATTTTTTTCGGAATCATTGGGCAATCGTCCATATCGATAATGAGCGGAGTGGAATTGGCAGTACCGTCGATTCTCGATATGCCGTTCGGAACACAATCGCGCCGGGTCGCTGGTCGACGCGGCGCAGTCAACGCAATCAGGATGCGAACATGTTGAAAGTCACCAAGGCCGTGTTCCCCGTTGCCGGTCTCGGCACGCGGTTCCTCCCGGCAACGAAGGCGAGCCCGAAGGAAATGTTGCCCGTCGTCGACAAGCCGCTGATTCAGTACGCGGTCGAGGAAGCGATCAACGCCGGTATCACCGAGATGATCTTCGTCACCGGGCGCAGCAAGCGCGCGATCGAGGATCACTTCGACAAGTCGTACGAGATCGAGGCCGAACTCGAGGCGCGCGGCAAGGAAAAGCTGCTGGAACTCGTGCGCGGCATCAAGCCGAGCAACGTCAACTGCTTCTACGTGCGCCAGCCGGAAGCACTCGGCCTCGGCCATGCGGTGCTGTGCGCGGAGAAGCTCGTGCACGGCGAGCCGTTCGCGGTGATCCTCGCCGACGACTTGCTGCACGGCGAGCAGCCGGTGCTCAAGCAGCTCGTCGACGTGTTCGACCACTATCACAGTTCGGTGATCGGCGTCGAGACGATCGCGCGCGAGGACAGCCGCTCGTACGGCGTCGTCGAAGGCCGCGAATGGGAAGAGGACGTCATCAAGCTGTCGGGCATCATCGAGAAGCCGGCGCCCGAAGATGCGCCGTCGAATCTCGGCGTGGTCGGCCGCTACGTGTTCATGCCGACGATCTTCGATCATCTGCGCAAGCTCAAGCCGGGCGCCGGCGGCGAGCTGCAGCTGACCGATGCGGTCCAGTCGCTGCTCGCAAACGAGCAGGTGCTCGCGTATCGCTACTTCGGCACGCGCTTCGACTGCGGCAGCAAGATCGGCTATCTCAAGGCAACCGTCGAGCTCGCGCTCCAGCATCCGGAAGTGAGCCGCGAATTCGAGGCATACCTGCGTACCTGCTTGCCCGCGCTGGCTGCTGTCGCATAAGCAGCTGCGCGCTCCGTTGTTTCAGGTGGTGGTTGTTCCGTTGGCCCCGGCCGCTCAGGCGCCGGGGCTTTTTTGTATCCGCGCGTGCGCGATCGTGGTGCGCGCAGCCGCCGGTTCGTGCCGGATTCGAGCTTGGGCGGCGCGCCGGGTGAGGTGGCGTGTTGCGCGTGAAACCGGTGCCGAAGCGCTGGCCCAGGGCGAGTGCTTCGGCGGTTTCGTTGGCGTGACGTGCGTTGATGTACGTTGACGTGTGTGCCGGCACCGGGCCGGCCGGCGTCGCGCGATGAAGTCGCGCCGCTCGCCGGGCAACGCGAAGAGGGCGTTGCCTTTCCTTTGGGGCGGGTGCGCGTCTGCGTGACGTTCAGCGCGGCGACGTGCTCGGCTGCGCGGCGAAGTGCCGGGCGAGCATCGTGGCGATCGGTTTCTTGAAGTCGAGCAGCCGCTTTTCGAGATAACGCCAGGAGAGGTGCGCAAGCAGGACGGCGAGCGCGAATTGCAGCATCTCGGGGAGCGCTTCGCGGACGAATTCCGGTATCGGCACATGTGCGAAAGATGCGGGCAGCATGCCGAAGCGCGTCGGAATCAGGTTGTGGAACAGGTAGAAGCCGTAGCTGATCGTGCCGAGATAGACGAGCGGGCCCCAGTCGAGCAATGCGACGACCGGATGTTCGGGTTCGCTGACGATCCACAGCATCAGTGTGCCGAGCGACGCGGACAGGCCGAGATCCGCGAGCCCCGCGACCGCGTCGGGCAGCGTCGTGCACGCGGGCAGCGCGAGGAAGAACACGACGCCTGCGGCGCCGAGCCAGCCGGGCGGAACGCGTCGCACGGCGGCTGCACCGCGATCGGCGAGCGCCATCGCGCCGACGCCGCCGAGCGCGATCAGTGCGAAATTCCACGGGGAAAACGCGTAGATCAGTACCGGCGAGGCATCGGCCAGATAGAGCGCGAGATGCGCGATCGCGCACAGCGCGACGGCCGCGATGCCGAGCGCGACATGTCGTGCGGCAGGCACCGCGAGCAACGCGAGCGGTGCGATCAGATAGAACTGCTGTTCAACCGCGAGGCTCCAGAAGTGCGACGTGGAGCCCGGCCAGCCGTCCTTCACGACGCCGATCCAGTAATTCGACAGGAACACCGCATGCCACGCGAGCCCGAGGTTGACGCCGCGCTGGTAGAACAGCGCGTGCGCGATTGCGAGCGCGGCGAGCAGCAGGTAGTACACGGGAAAGATCCGCAGCGCGCGCTTCGCGAGGAACAGCGCGAACGCGTGGCGGCGCGTCATGGTGCCGCACTCGACGGCCTGGCGGTTGCGATGCAGTTCGCCGACGATCAGGAATCCGCTGATGAGGAAAAACGTCCACACACCAAGCTTGCCGACGTCGACGGCAAGGACGTGGCCCTTGTGGGACAGGAAAACGAGGATGACGGCGAGGGCTCGCAGGCCGTCGAGTCCTTTGACGTATCTGGCTTCGCGCATGGAGGCATCCGGGCATTGAGCGAGCCCAGTATAGGTGCGCAAATATCGAACGTAATTCGCGTTCGGGCTCGTTTAGACGCATACGTAAAGGCGTTTTTGGATGCTCAAGCGTCGATGAAGTCGGTCGCGCGCAACAAAACCTGCGGGAAACCCCGCGAAAACGCATAAAAGTACTGCACGAAGCGTCAAGGCGCTTGTAGAATCCGGCGTTGAAGCGCGCGCGTTGCACGCTTCGTGTATCCAACGACCACACCTGGTAGGAGAAACATGGCGACTTCCGCAAAAAAGGTGGCCAAGAAGGCTGCCGCACCGGCCACCAAGAAAGTGGCTGCAAAAAAGGCTGCGCCCGCGAAGAAAGTAGTGGCCAAGAAGGCTGTCGCGAAGGCAGCACCGGCTGCTCCGACGCCGCTGAAGGACAAGTTCACGAAGGCATCGCTCGCAACGCACATCGCTGAGCGCGCAGCTGTCGAAGTGAAGGCGGTCAAGGCAGTGCTCGCCGCACTCGAGAACGTCGTGCTGGGCTCGGTCCACAAGAAGGGCGCAGGCGAATTCACGCTGCCGGGTCTGCTGAAGATCACGGCACAAGTCGTGCCGGCGAAGAAGAAGCGCTTCGGCAAGGATCCGTTCTCGGGCGAAGAGCGTTGGTTCCCGGCGAAGCCGGCCAGCGTGCGCGTGAAGGCACGTGCGCTGAAGAAGTTGAAGGACGCGGCAGCGTAATGCCGCGCAACGACTGCCGAATACATGTCGGCAGCCGTTGCGGAGTCCTGCGATCCCCGTACGCGAAAGCGTGCGGGGATTTTTATTGCGCCGCGCAAATCGCGCGGCAGCGAAGCGGCGGTGCGGCGACGATGGGCAGCACGACGCGCGAGGTGCAACGCATCGCATGCCGTCCATGCTTAATGCCGAACGGTGAACTGCAAACCGCAGTTGCGCGGGACGCGGTTTCACCGCAGCCCGGCGCACGCGTCGCGCCCGCGACGCCCGTTGCCAGCGCATCGCAAGTCCCGCCGTCGTGACTGGATTCATCCCGGACGAAATCGCCGTACAGGTCGCTGCCGCACGCACTGCGATCGAGCGGCATTGCGGCGCGACGCTGGAAGCCATCCACCTGTTCGGATCGGCGCTCGACGGCGGATTGAAACCGCGCAGCGACATCGACTTGCTGGTGACGGTGACGGCGCGACCCGACGAAGCGGTGCGGCATGCGTTGATGCACGATCTGCTCGACGTGTCGGCGCCGCCGGGTGGTGCAGGCGGCATGCGCGCACTGGAGATTACCGTCGTCGCGCACGGCGACGTGGTGCCGTGGCGTCATCCGGCGCGGCGCGAACTGCAGTTCGGCGAGTGGCTGCGCCGCGATCTCGATGCGGGCATCGTCGAACCGCCGCTCGTCGATCACGATCTGGCGATCCTGTTGACGAAGGCGCGACAGCACAGCATCGCGTTGTTCGGGCCGCCTGCGGCCGCGCTGTTCGAGCCGGTGCCCGCGCGCGATTTCGTCGTCGCGCTGCTCGCGACCGTTGCGCAATGGAACGCCGAACCGGACTGGCGCGGCGACGAGTGCAACGTGGTGCTCGCGCTCGCGCGCATCTGGTACAGCGCCGCGACCGGCACGATTGCACCCAAGGACGTCGCCGCGGCATGGGTGCTGGAGCGCCTGCCTCACGCGTTTCGGCCGGTGGTGGCAGCCGCGCGCGACGCCTATCTCGATGGCGACGCGGGCGCGGCAATCCTGTCCGGCGAGCCGCTCGCCGCCTTCATCGGCTACGCGCGGCGAACCGTCGAATCGATGCTGCGGGCGTAGCGGCAGCTACCGGGCGCGTGATCGGTGCGCGGTCATGCATGCGCGGCGCGACGTGCGTCGTCAGCCCGCCGTGCCCGCGAAGGCGGCCTTCAGTGCGGCGTCGTCGAACTTGACCATCTGCATCATCGCCGCGGCCACGCGCGCCGCCTTGACCGGGTCGCGGTCGGTCATCATCGGGATGAGCGCTTCCGGAACGATCTGCCACGACACGCCATAGCGATCCCTCAGCCAGCCGCAGGCGTCGGCCGTGCCGCCGTTGTCGAGCAGCGCGTTCCAGTAGCGGTCGAGTTCCGCCTGGCTGGCGCAACTGACCAGTAGCGAGATCGCGTGATTGAACGTTTCCGTGCGTGCGTGGCTCATCGCGAAGAACGGCTGGCCGAACAGCTCGAATTCGACCATTCGCGTGCCGTCGGTGCCGGGCACCGCCGTGACGCGCACGACGCGCGAATCCGGAAAGATGCCTGCGTAGAAGGCCGCTGCTTCTTCGGCTTCCGTCGAATACCAGAGAAAAGGCGTGATCTTCTGAATCGTCATGACGAATCTCCTGTGTGAATGGGGCGACGTGCGAACCCGTGCCGCCATCGATACGACGGACGACGGTTGCCGAAATCGACACGCCGCGGCATATCGCCATCGCACCGGACGAGCGGGGCCGGCAGTGCGGATGGTAGTCGCTCGGCTAACGGATGGCGACCGGCGCGGTTATCCGCAAACGGTGTTCCC
Source organism: Burkholderia sp. BCC1999 (assembly GCF_905339975.1). Classification (NCBI taxonomy): domain Bacteria; kingdom Pseudomonadati; phylum Pseudomonadota; class Betaproteobacteria; order Burkholderiales; family Burkholderiaceae; genus Burkholderia; species Burkholderia sp. BCC1999. Next base: position 121,949 of record NZ_CAJPHP010000021.1, read on the forward strand.
GGCGCTTTGCAGCCGCCAGGCGCCGTTGCCGGCCGGTCGGCGTGCTCGGGCTCGGGCTCGGGTTCGGGGTGGCGGCCCGTGCAGGCGCCGTCGGCACGCGGGAGGCGGACGAAAAAAAGCCAGTCGCGGCCGAAACCGGGACTGGCTTTCCAGGTCGGCGGCAAGGCGTCGGAGACGCAGTGCACGCCGGAAACGTACTTCTTAGAACTTGTGACGCAGGCCGAGAGCGACCATTTCGGCCGAGCTCTTGCCGGCGAAGCCGTACGAGCCGATCGAAGCTTGCGCGTTCTGTTGAACGCCGTCGACGAGCTGCGTGCCGCTTGCGTGCTGATATGCGCCGACCAGGTAGACGTCCGTGCGCTTCGACAGCGAGTAGTCCGCGCCCAGCGAAACCTGGTGGTACTTCGCGGTCGTGTCGCCGCTCGACTTCGTGTACGAGTAGCCGAGACCCAGCAGCAGCGGTGCCGTAACCTGGTACGTCACGAAGCCGCGGCCCGTGTTGTACTTCTCGGTCGAACCGAAGCCCGACGATGCGTCCGGCTTGTATTGCGCGTTGCTGTAGCCGAGGCCGACCGTAACCGGGCCGATCACATACTGACCTGCAACCTGGGCGATCGCGATCGACTTCGCCGTCACGTAACCCGAGTTGATCGGGCCGTCGACGATGTTGTCCGACGTCGTCGAACCCCAGCCCGAGCGGAGGCCTGCAGCCGTCGGCGTCGGGTTGTTCGCGTAGAAGTAGCCTGCTGCAACGCCGACCGGGCCGTTGTTGTAGGCAGCTGCGACCGACCACGTCTGGCCTGCGCCCGTCTTGCCTGCGACGCCGCCGAGGGCGTACATGCCTTCAGCCTGGAAGCCAGCGATCACCGGCGACGTGTACTTGATTGCGTTGCTGACGCGCAGGCTGTTGTCGTTGTTGTCGACGTCACCCGGCGTGGCGAACGTGCTGCCGAAGTAGTTGTCAGCCGTGACTGCCTGGACCAGGTCGACCAGCGGGTCGTACTGGCGGCCGAGCGTCAGCGTGCCGTACTGGCTGCTTTCGAGGCCGACGAATGCCTGACGGCCGAACATGCGACCACCCTGGTTCAGCTTGCCGGTGCCCGGATCAAAACCGTTTTCCAACTGGAAGATCGCCTTCAGGCCACCGCCGAGGTCTTCTGCACCCTTCAGGCCGAAGCGGCTACCTTGCAGGTTGCCCGACAGCATTTGGACCGAGTTGTTGGACTGGCCGTCATTGCCGTGCACCCAAGCGATCGACGTGTCGATCACGCCGTACAGCGTCACGCTCGATTGAGCATGAGCAGCACCAGCGGCGCCCAGCAGGGCGAGCGAGAGGGTCGAGAGAGCGAGTTTCTTCATCGTTGAGTTTCTCCACGCAAGTGATTCATCGTTATTTGTTGCGGATTGGAGAATAGCTCAGTGCCATAGACGCAAGAAAGCTTAAAAAATAAAGTGTCTCGAAAAGGTAACAGCGTGAAAAAGTCCATATATATCAAGCACATCAGCAACTGTTCCTGTTTTTGAAATAGTTGACAATTGCTGCGCCGCGATTGTTTCAAAAGTCGATGCGCCGGACGGCAGGTTGCGTGTTTCGCCGGGTTCTGCCATGGAAATGGGGGTGTGCAAACGTTTGCTGTTGCGGCAATGTCCATGCGGACACGCAAGATGCGTGTCAACGCCGCGCAAATGCGCGGCGGATTGCGTGGTTGCAAATGGGCGGGCAGGTGTGCGGGGCGCTTGCGGCGGGGTAAATCAGTCGCCGCGCGTGCGGTCGTTGCCGGGGCCGGGTTGTGGTTGGGCGGACGCAGCCGGTGCGGCGCCTGCCGGCCGATGCGCATTGCCGCGCGCCGCCGCGAATTCCGCGCCGAGCAGCAGCACGATCGCGGAGAAGTACAGCCACATCAGCAGGACCGCGAACGATCCGGCCGCGCCGAATGCGCTGGCCGTGCCCGCATGCGCGAGATACAGCGCGAACAGCTTCTTGCCGCCGGAGAACAGGATCGCGGACACGATGCCGCCGACCGCGGCGTCGCGCCAAGCGACGCGCGCATCGGGCAGGAACTTCATCAACGACGCGAACGCAGCCGCGAGCACGGCGATGCCGACGAAGAACTGCACGAGGTTCGTGACGACCACATACGGCGAATTGCCGAGCAGCCAGGTGCCGACGAACGTGATCGCGGTGTCGAGCACGAGCGACACGATCAGCAGGAACGCGACGCCGAGCACGAGTCCGAACGAGATCAACCGCACGCGCACGAGCCCGAGCATGCTCGACCAGCGATTCTCGGTAGCCGGCCAGATCACGCTGAGCGCGGCGCTGAGCGACGCGAACGTGGCCGACGCGCCGATGGCGAGCGCGGCGAACGAGATCAGGGTGGCCAGGCCGCCGCGCTCGCCCGCGCGGTGAGCGTTCTGCACGATCGTCTGGATGCTGGCCGCCGCGTCGTCGCCGATCAGCTGGTGCGCCTGCTCGAATACCTGGCCGCGCGCGGCATCGTCGCCGTAGAACCAGCCGGCCACCGCGATCACCATCACGAGCATCGGCGCGAGCGAGAACGCGGAGAAAAACGCGATGCCCGCGGCCATCGCGGAGCAGCGGTCGGACGAGAAACGCTTGAACGCGTTGAGGGCCCAGTTGGCCTGTTGCTGGGCAAGACGGGTTGCTTCGGAGGTGATCTGTCGTTTCATGACGGTTCGGTTGCGCGCGGAACGCGGATCATCGTTGGTAATCAGACAATTCAGTATTGATCCGAGGATTCGAACATAGTTGCGCGAACTGTCTATAATTCCTTTCAGTTTCCCCACCCCCACAATAACGCCGAGACCAGCCATGCTACAAATGTCCCGGCGCCAGTTCCTGAAGGTGACGGCTACGTCGCTTGCCGGATCGAGTCTAGCCCTGATGGGCTTCTCTCCGTCCGAAGCGCTCGCCGAAGTCCGACAGTACAAGCTGGCGCGCACAGTCGAAACGCGCAACACCTGTCCTTACTGTTCAGTGGGTTGCGGCATCCTGATGTACAGCCTCGGCGACGGCGCGAAAAACGCTCAGCCGAGCATCATCCACATCGAGGGCGATCCCGACCATCCCGTCAATCGCGGCACGCTGTGCCCGAAGGGCGCGAGCCTGATCGACTTCATCCACAGCCCGAACCGCCTGACGCACCCCGAGTATCGCGCGCCCGGCTCGGACAAGTGGGAACCGATTTCGTGGAACGACGCGCTCGACCGCATCGCGAAGCTGATGAAGGCCGACCGCGACGCGAACTTCGTCGAGACGGCTGAAGACGGTGCGAAGGTCAACCGCTGGCTTACGACCGGCATGCTGGCCGCGTCGGCGGGCAGCAACGAGGTCGGCTACCTGACGCACAAGACCATCCGCAGTCTCGGGATGCTCGCATTCGACAATCAGGCGCGTGTCTGACATGGCCCGACGGTGGCAGGTCTTGCCCCGACGTTTGGCCGTGGAGCGATGACGAACCATTGGGTCGACATCAAGAACGCGGACGTGATTCTCGTGATGGGCGGCAATGCAGCCGAGGCCCATCCGTGCGGTTTCAAGTGGGTAACGGAGGCGAAGGCGCACCGCAAGGCGCGGCTGATCGTCGTCGACCCGCGCTTTACGCGTACGGCCTCGGTGGCCGATTACTACGCGCCGATCCGCACCGGCACCGACATCGTCTTCCTGGGCGGCGTCATCAACTATCTGCTGACGAACGACAAGATCCAGCACGAGTACGTGAAGAACTACACGGACTTCTCGTTCATCGTGCGCGAGGATTTCGCGTTCAACGACGGCATCTATTCCGGCTATGACGCGGAGAAGCACGCGTACCCGGACAAATCGAGCTGGGACTACGAGCTCGGCGACGACGGCTTCGTGAAGGTCGACCCGACGCTGCAGCATCCGCGTTGCGTGTACAACCTGCTGAAGCAGCACTACGCGCGCTATACCCAGGACATGGTCCAGCAGGTCTGCGGCACGCCGAAGGAGAAATTCCTGAAGGTGTGCGAGATGCTCGCGACCACGGCCGTTCCCGGCCGCGCCGGCACGGTGCTGTACGCGCTCGGCTGGACCCACCATTCGATCGGCGCGCAGATCATCCGCACCGGCGCGATGGTGCAGCTGCTGCTCGGCAACATCGGCATCGCCGGCGGCGGGATGAACGCGCTGCGCGGGCACTCGAACATCCAGGGGTTGACCGACCTCGGGCTGATGTCGAACCTGCTGCCGGGCTACATGACGCTGCCGATGCAGTCCGAGCAGGATTTCGACGGCTACATCAAGAAGCGCGTGCAGCTGCCGCTGCGGCCGAACCAGTTGAGCTACTGGAAGAACTACAAGGCCTTCCACGTCAGCTTCATGAAGTCCTGGTGGGGTGATGCCGCGACCGCCGAGAACAACTGGGCCTACGACTACCTGCCGAAGCTGGACAAGCAGTACGACCTGCTGCAGGCGATCGAGCTGATGAATGCCGGCAAGATGAACGGCTACATCTGCCAGGGCTTCAACCCGCTCGCGGCGGCGCCGTCGAAGGTGAAGACGGCGGCGGGCCTCGCGAAGCTGAAGTGGCTCGTGATCATGGATCCGCTCGCGACCGAGACGTCCGAATTCTGGAAGCATCACGGCGACTACAACGACGTCGATGCGTCCAAGATCCAGACCGAGGTGTTCCGTCTGCCGACCACGTGCTTCGCGGAGGAAAACGGCTCGCTCGTGAGTTCGAGCCGTGTGCTGCAGTGGCACTGGAAGGGCGCGGAGCCGCCGGGCGAAGCGAAGAGCGACCTCGAGATCATGTCGGGGCTGTTCCTGCGCATGCGCAAGATGTACCAGAAGGACGGCGGCAAGTATCCGGACCCGATCGTCAACCTGACGTGGCCGTACTCGAATCCGGAAAGCCCGACGCCCGAAGAGCTTGCAATGGAGTTCAACGGAAAGGCGCTCGCCGACCTGCCTGATCCGAAGGATCCGGCCAAGGCGCTCGTGAAGAAGGGCGAGCAGCTCGCCGCGTTCGCGCAGCTGAAGGACGACGGCACGACCGCGAGCGGCTGCTGGATCTTCTGCGGTGCGTGGACGCAGGCCGGCAACCAGATGGGACGGCGCGACAACTCCGACCCGACCGGCATCGGCCAGACGCTGAACTGGGCGTGGGCGTGGCCGGCGAACCGGCGGATCCTGTACAACCGTGCATCGTGCGACGTCGCCGGCAAGCCGTTCGACCCGACCCGCAAGCTGATCGGGTGGAACGGCAGCGCGTGGAAGGGCGCCGACATTCCCGACTTCAAGGCGGACGAAACGCCCGAGAACGGGATGGGGCCGTTCATCATGAATCCGGAAGGTGTCGCGCGCTTCTTCGCGCGTGCGGGGATGAACGAAGGTCCGTTCCCCGAGCACTACGAGCCGTTCGAGACGCCGATCGGCACGAACCCGCTGCACCCGAACAACCCGCTGGCGCTGAACAACCCGGCCGCCCGCGTGTTTCCGGACGACCGCGCGTCGTTCGGTCAGGCGCCGGAGTTCCCGCATGCCGCGACGACGTACCGGCTGACCGAGCACTTCCATTACTGGACCAAGCATGCACGGCTTAACTCGATCATCCAGCCCGAGCAATTCGTCGAGATCGGCGAAGACCTCGCGAAGGAAGTCGGCGTCGCGCATGGCGAGCGCGTGAAGGTGTCGTCCAAGCGCGGCTACATCATCGCGGTCGCCCTCGTCACGAAGCGGATCAAGCCGCTGATGGTCGACGGCAAGAAGGTCCAGACGGTCGGCGTCCCGTTGCACTGGGGCTTCAAGGGTCTGACGAAGCCCGGCTATCTCGCCAATACCCTGACTCCGTCCGTGGGTGACGGCAACTCCTATACACCGGAATTCAAGTCGTTCCTGGTGAAGGTCGAAAAGGCGTAAGGGGAAAGAGATGGCATTGCAATCGCTGGATATCAAGCGCGTCTCGGCCACCACGACGCCACCGCCCACGGTGCGCGAACCGGTGACCGGGAGCGTCGCGAAGCTGATCGACGTATCGAAGTGCATCGGCTGCAAGGCATGCCAGACGGCATGCATGGAGTGGAACGACCTGCGTGACGAGGTCGGCACCAACGTCGGCGTGTACGACAACCCGGCCGACCTGACCGAGCATTCGTGGACGGTCATGCGGTTCTCCGAATACGAGAACCCGGCCGGCGACCTCGAGTGGCTGATCCGCAAGGACGGCTGCATGCACTGCGAGGATCCGGGCTGCCTGAAGGCGTGTCCGTCGCCGGGCGCGATCGTGCAGTACAACAACGGGATCGTCGATTTCCACGAGGAGAACTGCATCGGTTGCGGCTATTGCGTGACCGGTTGCCCGTTCAACGTTCCGCGGATCTCGAAGAAGGATCATCGCGCGTACAAGTGCACGCTCTGTTCCGACCGCGTCGCGGTCGGCCAGGAACCGGCCTGCGTGAAGACCTGCCCGACGGGCGCGATCGTGTTCGGCACCAAGGAGGACATGAAGCAGCACGCGGCCGAGCGGATCGAGGACCTGAAGGAGCGCGGCTTCGAGCATGCGGGGCTGTACGACCCGCAGGGCGTCGGCGGCACGCACGTGATGTATGTGCTGCACCACGCCGACAAGCCCTCGCTGTACCACGGGCTGCCCGACAACCCGTCGATCAGCCCGATGGTGAAGCTGTGGAAGGGCATCGCGAAGCCGCTCGCGGTCGCCGGCATCGCGCTGACCGCGCTCGCCGGGTTCTTCCACTATGTCCGGGTTGGTCCGAACGAGGTGAGCGACGAAGAGGAATCGGCCGCGCGCGACGAGGCGCGACGCATCAAGGAGGACGCGAAATGAACCACGACGACCCCAACCTGATCGTCCGCTACTCGGCGAACGAGCGCACGAACCACTGGATCACCGCGATCACGTTCGTGCTGCTCGCGTTGTCCGGGCTCGCGCTGTTCCACCCGTCGATGTTCTGGCTGACCGCGCTGTTCGGCGGCGGCCAGTGGACGCGGATCCTGCATCCGTTCGTCGGCCTCGTGATGTTCGTGTCGTTCGCGATCCTCGTGGTGCGTTTCTGGAACCACAACGCGCTCGACGCGGACGATCGCCAGTGGCTGAAGCAGATCGGCGACGTGCTGACCAACCAGGAAGACAAGCTGCCGCCTGTCGGGCGCTATAACGCCGGGCAGAAGCTGCTATTCTTTACGCTGGTGGCTTGCCTGCTGCTGCTCCTGCTGTCGGGAGTCGTGATCTGGCGGCGCTACTTCTCGTTCTACTTCCCGATCGGGGTGATCCGCGCGGCCGCTGTCGTGCATGCCGTGGCGGCCTTCGTGCTGATCGCGAGCATCATCGTGCACATTTACGCGGCGTTGTGGGTGAAGGGTTCGATCGGCGCGATGGTGCGTGGCACCGTCACGCTGGGCTGGGCCCGCAAGCATCACCCGAAGTGGTTCCGTGAAAGCGTGAAATAACGCACCGGAGCGGGGCGGCTCGCCGGCCACGGCGGGGCGTTCCGTTCCTTCGCCGGAACTGCCCGAAAGCGCCGATGCGTCGGCGCTTGTTTATTTGGAAGACATTTCTGTGACACAACGCATTCTCGAACCGACCGAGATCTCGGCACTCGATCATTCGGCCATCCCGCGCTTTCGCCTGCCGGAGCGCGCCACCGCGTTCTCGGCACGCGCCGCGCGGCTGCGCAAGCTGGCCGACCTGAACCCGATCAGCGGCTACCTGCGGCTGATGGCCACCGTCGCCGATGCGCAGCACGCGACGCTGCAAACGCTCGAACTGCCGCTGCCGTCGAAGGAAGCGATCGCGCTTGCGCAGCAGCATTCGATGCCGCTCGTGCCGGCGCTCGACGGCGAGCGCAACCCGCAATGGCGTGCCGTGCTGTACGAACTGCTCGACCGCGTCGAAGGCGCCGGGCTCGTCAACCCGCAGCTCGCGAAGCTGCTCGACCGGCTGCGCCTGATGGCGCCCGCCGAACTCGACGCGCAGGCCGACGCGATCCTCGCGCTGCGCTTCGCCGAAGTCGACCCGGCCACCGCGCCGTTCCTGATGGCCGCGCTGCAGGTCGTCTGGACGGATCTGGCAAGCTGCGTGGCGCCGGCCGACGTCCCGTATCTCGACCAGCCGGGGCTGTGCCCCGTGTGCGGCACGCATCCGGTCGCGAGTGTCGTGCGGGTCGGCGGCCAGTACCAGGGCTACCGTTTCCTGCAATGCGGGCTGTGCACGACCGAATGGCACATGGTGCGCACGAAGTGCTCGCACTGCGATTCGACGAAGGGCATCGCCTATCACGGGATCGAAGGCGGCAGCGAAGCCGTCAAGGCCGAATCGTGCGACGAGTGCAAGACCTATCGCAAGATCGGTTATCAGGACAAGGACTACGAGTTCGAGCCGCTCGCGGACGATCTCGCGAGTCTCACGCTCGACCTGCTGATGAACGAGGCCGGCTATCAGCGCAGTTCGCCGAACCCGCTGCTGTGGCCGGACGTCGCGCGGGAAGCGGACTGACGGCACGAGGCCGGGGGCGGTGCGAGAGCGCCGGCGCCGGCCGACTGCGAAGCATGAGACTGGAGCCACAACTACGTGACCGAACCGGGTGTGAATGAATTGAATGCGGTGCTGGCGCGCGTGCCGTCCGTCGAGCGTGTGCTGTCGTCGGCACCGTTGCAACCGCTGATCGCTGACTATGGCCGCACGCGCGTGCTCAATGCCGTGCGCGCCGAACTGGAGCGCTGGCGTACCGCCGCGCAACACGATCCGGCCGCGGCGGAGCCGCTCGACGAGCCGCGTATCGCCGCCGTCATCGCGCGCACGCTGGCCGCGCAGAGCACCGGCGCCGTGCGTGCCGTGTTCAACCTGACCGGCACCGTGCTGCACACGAACCTCGGGCGCGCGCTGTTGCCCGACGACGCGGTGCGAGCGGTGGTCGACGCGCTCACGCAGCCCGTCAACCTCGAATTCGATCTCGCCACGGGCCGCCGCGGCGATCGCGACGACCTGATCGACGCTCTGCTATGCGAATTGACGGGCGCGGAAGCCGCGACCGTCGTCAACAACAATGCGGCGGCCGTGCTGCTGACGCTGTCGGCGCTCGCGACGAAGCGGGAAGTCGTCGTGTCGCGCGGCGAGCTGGTCGAAATCGGCGGCGCATTCCGCATTCCCGACATCATGAGCCGTGCCGGCGCGAAGCTGCATGAGGTCGGCACGACCAACCGCACGCATCTGCGCGATTATGCGGACGCGATCGGCCCGCGCACGGCGCTGCTGATGAAGGTGCATTGCAGCAACTACGCGATCAGCGGCTTCACGAAGGAGGCGACGCTCGCCGAACTCGCGCCGCTTGCGCGCGAGCACGGCGTGCCGGTTGCCGTCGATCTCGGCAGCGGCACGCTTGCCGACCTGTCGTTATGGGGCCTGCCGCACGAGACGACCGTGCAGGAAACCGTCGCCGCCGGCGCAAACATTGTCACGTTCAGCGGCGACAAGCTGCTCGGCGGGCCGCAGGCCGGCCTGATCGTCGGCGACCGCGCGCTGATCGCGAAGATCAAGAAACATCCGCTCAAGCGTGCGCTGCGTGTCGGCAAGCTGACGCTCGCGGCGCTCGAACCCGTGTTGCGCCTGTACCAGTCGCCCGAATTCCTGCGCGACCGGCTCACGACGCTGCGCCTGCTGACGCGGCCCCAGCGCGAGATCGCGGAGGCTGCCGAACGCGTGCGACCGGCGCTGCAGGGTGCGCTCGGCAGCGATTTCGACGTGACGGTCGAACCGATGTTCAGCCAGATCGGCAGCGGCGCGTTGCCGGTCGATCAACTGCCGAGCGCCGGGCTCGTCGTGCGCACGGCGGATGGCAAGCGCGGCGGCCGCGCGCTTGCGCAACTGGAGAAGCGTCTGCGCGAATGGCCGCGCCCGGTGATCGGCCGCATCGCCGACAACGCGCTGCGGCTCGACCTGCGCTGCCTCGAAGCCGCTGACGAAGCGGCGCTCGTCGCGCAATGCGAGACGCCGGCGGGGCCCGCTGCATGATCGTCGGGACCGCGGGACACATCGACCATGGCAAGACGACGCTGGTGCGTGCGCTGACGGGCGTCGATACCGACCGCCTGAAGGAAGAGAAGGCGCGCGGCATTTCGATCGAACTCGGTTACGCCTATACGCCGCTCGACAACGGCGAAGTGCTCGGCCTGATCGACGTGCCGGGGCACGAGAAGCTGATTCATACGATGGCGGCGGGCGCGTGCGGAATCGACTTCGCGCTGCTCGTGATTGCCGCCGACGACAGCGTGATGCCCCAGACGCGCGAGCATCTCGCGATCCTGCAACTGCTCGGCGTCACGCATGGCGCTGTCGCGCTGACCAAATGCGATCGCGTCGATGCCGCGCGCGTCGCCGAGGTGCGCGACGAGATCGGTGCGTGGCTGCACGACTCGACGCTGGCCGGCGTGCCGATCTTCGAAACGCGGGCAACCGCAACGGACGATCCCGGTGTCGCAGCGTTGAAGCGTCACCTGGCCGACGCGGCGATCGCGTGGCGTGCGCGCCGCGACGACGGGCTGTTCCGGCTCGCGGTCGATCGCGTGTTCACGCTCGCGGGGCAGGGTACGGTCGTGACGGGCACCGCGTTCGCGGGCCGCGTCGCGACGGGCGACACGCTCGCGATCGTGCGGTCCGGCGGCGCGGCGCGGGTGCGCAGCATCCATGCGCAGAACCGACCGGTCGAAGCCGGGCGGGCGGGTGAACGTTGCGCGCTGAACCTGGCCGGTGTCGACAAGGCCGACGTCGAGCGCGGCGATACCGTCGCCGATGCGCGGCTCGCCGCGACGTCGCCGCGTCTCGACGTCGAGCTGACGCTGCTCGCGGAGGCAGGGCTGTCGTTGACGCACTGGGCGCCGCTGCACGTGCATCTCGGCACGCTGCATCGCGTCGCGCATGTCGCGCTGCTCGATGGCGACGCGCTCGCGGCCGGCCAGCGGATGCGCGTGCAACTGGTGTTCGACGAACCGGTGTTCGCGCTGCCGGGCGACCGGTTCATCGTCCGTAATCCGCAGGCGACCCGCACCGTCGGCGGCGGCCGCGTGCTCGATCCGTTCGGGCCGGCGCGCAAGCGCCGTACGCCCGCGCGCCGCGCATGGCTCAACGCGCTGGCAGAATGGCTCGACGAAGGGCGTATCGATGCGCTGCTCGCGCAGGCGCCGCTCGGCATTGCGCGAACGACGCTTACGCATCTGACGGGATTCGCGCCGAATGCACTGGCGTTGCCGGACGACGCGCTGGCGATCGGGCAGCGCGACGCCGCGTCGAACGATGGCGAGGTGATTTCGCATGCGCACTGGCGTGCGCTGCAGGCGCGGGCGATCGATACGCTGCGTACGTATCACGAACGCATGCCCGACGAGCAGGGGCTCGACGCCGCGCGCCTGCGGCGGATGGCCGCGCCGCTCGCCGGCGATGCGCTGTGGCGTGCGCTCGTCGATGCGCTGGTGGCCGGCGGCGAAGTGGCGCGCAGCGGGCCGTGGCTGCATCTGCCATCGCATTCGGTGAGCCTGGAGCCGCGCGAGGAAGCGCTCGCGCAGCAACTGCTGCCGCTGATTCATGCGGGGCGCTTCGACCCGCCGTGGGTGCGCGACCTGGCCCGCGACACGGGCGCGGCCGAGGACGCGGTGCGCGCGTTGCTGCGCAAGCTCGCGCGGCGCGGCGACGTGCATCAGGTCGTACGCGACCTGTTCTATCACGCGGACGTCGCACGCGAGCTGGCGGAACTGGTCGCGCATCTCGCGCCGTCGCGCGGTGGCGGGCTCGATGCCGCGACATTCCGCGATGCGACGGGGCTGGGCCGCAAGCGCGCGATCCAGATTCTCGAGTTCTTCGATCGGGTTGGGTATACTCGCTTCCACCGCGATCTTCACTACCTGCGGCCTGACAGCGGTTGGGTGGGTATTCAGGCGTAGGCGCTCGTTGTTCTTTGGTTCTTTTCCCCACGGAAGGCATTCGTATCCGGTGGTACGGCCGGGCTTCAAACCCGGTTGGGGGTGTCAGACACTCCCGGGTCAGTTCGACTCTGGCTGCCTTCCGCCACAGTGATTCCCCGCGATGGATGCATGCCGTGCCGCGCAGTGCGGAGTATCGCGTCTCGAACCGTTCTTCCTGAACCTCTCTCGTTGGTACGTCGCGCGTCGAGCTGCAAGCGGTGACGGCAAGACGAGGTACGCGTTGCTCGTCCCGAACAAGAAAAATCCATCCCTGCCGTGGGCGGTCCGCAGAATTTTTCCGATTCGAATCCCGAAGTAAAAGAGGGATGAATTGTCGCGGGCCCGATTTGAAAGGCAGGATTATCTTTCATGCGCATAAACGGCACACCTTGATAATTGAATAAGTGAAGAATATTGCAATCAAAACGCTGGTGATGATTGTGCGATTTTCGGAAACGATCAAGCTGATCTCAATCTCGATCGGGACGGTTTTGTGATACGGGGTTTGCAAGCCAGGTCGGGCACATTGCCGGACGTCGGGACGGCTGGGTGCCAGTGCCGTCGTGAAACGCGTGACGAGCTTTTCGACCCCTAAACTTTTCCTGAAATCTGTCGAAAATGTAAGGCGTTATATTTCGAAATCGCAAATCGATTATTCCGGTTGCTGTGCGTGGTTTTATTTGGCAGGATTTTCATCACGTTGCTTGGTCCCAAAAAAACAAAGCGGTCGATAATTAAATTAACGTAAATGACACATTCCGGACGGGCAACGGTTTGACGGAAAGATGACAAGAAAAGTGGTGAGGCGGCGAACAGGCGACATCGTTCGCAATCGGTGAATCAATCGCTTGCCCGGCAACGTCGATGCATCACGCCATCGATCCGGGTGAATCCGACACGGGGCGGTCATGGCGATACTGAAGAACGATGCTTCCGGGGACGCGTGCCTGTTGCGCGCGTATCACGTGTTCGGCCGCGATGCCACGCGCTGCGACACGGTCATTCGGGACGCATCGGTGTCCCGGGTCCATGCCCATATCCGCTGGAGCGGCGGGCTGTGGGAACTGCACGATCACAGCAGCAACGGCACGTCGGTGTCGGGCGTGCCGTTGCGCGACGGCGAGCACGCAGTGTTGCAACCCGGCGACGTGATCCGGTTCGGCCGGGCCGGTATCGCACCGTGGCGCGTCGATGCGCTCGACGATCCGGCCGATACGCTGTGGCCGATACGCGGCGCGGCGCCGCCGATCGTGCTTGCGCCGCGCCAGATCCTGCCTGCCCGTGGCGCGCGACCGGTCACGGTCGTCCGGTTGGCGGCCGGTGAATGGCTGTGCGACGACACGTTGCCACCGCGTGTGCTCCATGACGGAGATGAAGTGTCGAGCGGCGATTGCACATGGCGCGTGACGCTCGTGAGCCACGGCGCGACGATGATGCTTGCCGCGCCCACCGATCCGGCCATGCCGGCGCAACTGCTCGAATTCTTCGTCAGCCGCAACGAAGAGCACGTGCGCATGCTGCTGCACGTGCGCGGCGGCGTGGTCGATCTCGGCGAGCGGGCTCATCACTACAGCCTCGTCACGCTTGCGCGCGCCCGCTCGGCCGACATGCAGGCCGGCTACGACGCCGCCTCGCAAGGCTGGATCGACCTCGACCGGCTGGCGCACATGCTCGGTATCGATACGTCCCACGTCAACGTGCAGATTCACCGCGCGCGGAGCCAGTTCGCGGCACTGCCGGGGCTCGACGCAAGCCAGCTCGTCGAGCGCAGGCGCGGCAGCGTCCGCTTCGGCGATTTTCCGTTCCGCATCATGCGCGGCGAGCATCTCGAATGCCAGTCGGTGCCGGGCGTCGTGCTGCATCTCGGCGCGCCTCGTCCCGGGTCGGGCCCGTTCGTCCATTACTCGTGAAGGCGGGCGAGCAGGCCATGTTGGCCACCGTGTCCCGCACGCCCGTCGTGCCGGGAGCGCCCGAATCGCGGCAGCCCGTCGCGCCTTTCGTCGAGCTTGCCGGCAAGCGGCATTACCGGCTCGGCCCGCTGCTCGGCGAAGGCGGCAACGGCGTGGTGTTTCGCGCGACCTGCGGCGAAACGGGGCAGGCGGTCGCGATCAAGCTGATGCGCGAGGATGCCGCGCGGACCACGGCGGAGCGCGTGCACCAGCGTGCGCGCTTTCGGCGCGAGACGAGCCTGTGCGAAGCGCTGCGGCACCCGAACATCGTGGCGCTGCTGGACCAGGGGGAGGCGCCGGACGGGCGACTGTTCGCGGTATTCGAGCTGGTGCAGGGCCGGACCGTGCGCGACCGGCTCGCGGCGGAGGGGCCGCTGTCGGCCGTCGACACCGGGCGCCTGATGACGGAAGTGCTCGACGCGCTGGCGGCCGCGCATCGGCGCGGCATCGTGCATCGGGACCTGAAACCGCAGAATATCGTGATCGCGATGGCCGATGACGGGCCACACGCGAAGCTCCTCGATTTCGGCATCGGCGCATTGCTGCCCGGCGCGGAAGACATCGCGCGCGAGACCGCGACGCTGGCGACCGAGGTGCTCGGCTCGCCGTCCTATTGCGCGCCCGAGCAATTGCGCAACGAGCCGCCGACGCCGAGAAGCGACCTCTATGCATGGGGCCTGGTCGTGATCGAATGCCTGACGGGCGATGTCGTCATGCAGGGCACAAGCGTGGCCGACATTCTCTATCAGCAGCTCAGCCCGGTGGATGTCGCGCTCCCGCCGTCGATCGCGTCGCATCCGCTCGGCTCGGTGCTGCGGCGCGCGTTGAACAAGAATCCGGAGCAGCGCGCCGCGTCGGCCGACGAACTGGCGGAGCAGTTCCGCGCACTGAACTTCGCGGCGCTCGTTGGCCAGTTCGACGCCAGCCGTACAAGCCGTGCAAGCCGGCAGATGCGCCCGCACCCGCTCGCGCCGCGCGGCGACACGATCGCGGCGGCCGGCGAGTACCGGCAGGTCACCACGCTGTGCTGTTGCGTGGCGATTGCCGGGGAGGGCAGGCAACGCCACGCGGGAACCGATCATGGCGACCTGCTCGACGGCTACCAGGAGCAGTGGCTGACAAAGTGCGCCGACATCGCCGTCGGCTACGGCGCGCACGCGGGCGGACGGCTTGGCGACACGCTGCTGTTCCATTTCGGGCTGCAGGGCGACATCGACCGGCCCGCCCGCCGCGCGGCGCGCGCGGCGCTCGACATGGTGCGGGTGGCCGAGCGCGCGCGGTTGCCGGTGCCGGCGGCGGCCGGCGGCATCGGCGGCGACGGCTGGCGCGTCGAAGTGGCCGCCGCGATTCACGTCGGGCAGGTGCTCGCGCACGCATCGCACATGTCGGGCGTATCGACGCCCGCCGCGGCGTCACGATTGCTGAGGCTGGCCGGGCCCGGCCAGATCCTGATCAGCGACGATGCACGGCTCGCGCTCGAACGGCATGCCGACCATCGGCCGACCGCGTTGCGGCTGGCGCGTGCGGGCCTCCTGCCGCAGCCGGTTCATGAATTGTTCGGCGAGCGGCGCGCCGATACGCCGTTCGATTCGCTCGACACCGGTGTGCGGGCGCCGATGGTCGGCCGCGCGCGCGAACTCGACGCGCTGTTGCGCGCCTGGCAGGAGACGCTCGCACGATATCGTCGCGCGATGCGCGGCGAGCCTGCGCCGCACGGCATGCCGCGGCTCGTCGTCGGTGAAGCGGGCATCGGCAAGTCGCGCCTCGTGCACGAGCTGTGCGAGGCCGTGCGGAGCCAGGGCCACGCGTTCGCGCATTGCGGCTGCCTGCCGGAACGCGAGAATCATGCGCTGTTTCCGATCCTGCGGTTCATCGGCGCACATTGGCATATCGACGCCGACAGTCCGGCCGGCGGTGCGCTCGAGGCGATCGAAACGATGATCGCGCCGCTCGAGTGCGATCATGCGGCGGCCCGTGCCGCGCTCGCGACCTGGCTGGGGCTGCCCTGCGATGCGAAGGGGTTCCTGTGGTCGAGCGTACGCGAGCGGCACGCGCTGTTCGATGTCCTCGAACAATTGATCGTGTCGCTCGGCAACGGCGCGCCGGTGCTGCTCGTCGTCGAGGACGTCCAGTGGATCGACCGCTCGACCGAGGATTTTCTCGCGTACCTGCAGCGCTCGCCGCGCGCGGCCGCGCTCGCCGTCGTCTTCACGTCGCGACCCGACAAGCTCGGGCGCTGGCGCGCCACGACCGAGCGCCTGGTGCTGCGCCGCCTGCCGAGCGACGACGCGCAGCGCCTGATGTCGGCGTACCTGGGGCAGGGCGCGCCGGATCCGGCCTGGCTCGACCAGCTTGCCCGTCGCACGGCCGGCATCCCGTTGTTCATCGAGGCCGTCGCGCGCGAGCTGACCACGATCGGCGCGGACGGTTCGCTCGCAGGGCCGCGGGCCACGGATCCCTTTCCGCTTCCGCTGAGTCTCGGCGGCATGCTCGGTCTCGCGTTCGACCGGATCGACGACGCGCGCGACACCGCGCAGCTCGCCGCGACCATCGGGCTCGAGGTGGATGCGCAACTGCTCGCCGACGCGTCGCCGCACGATCGGGCCACGCTCGACGGACATCTGCGGCTGTTGCTCGAAGAGCGGATCGTGTACGCGCAGCACCGGCGCGATCGTGTGTTCTATGCGTTCCGCCACGCGTTGATTCGCGACGCGGCCTATGAATCGATGCCGCCCGCGGTGCGGCGCGGCAACCATGCGCGTGTCGGCCGCGCGCTGATTGCGGAAGCCGATCGGGGTGCCGGTGCGCACACGTTCGGTGTCGCCGGGCACTTCGCGCGCGCGGGCGACCTGGCCGATGCGATCGCACACGGCATCGATGCGGCGCGCCGCGCGCTCGAGGGCGCGCGGTACGACGACGCGATCCGCTACGGGCAAGCCGTATTCGAATGGCTCGGCCACGCCGACTACGCGCAACGCGAACACGACAGCGCGCGCATCCGCACGACGTTGACGCACGCGACGATGGCACGGTTCGGCTGGGCGGACCCGCAGGTGCGCGAGCATGCGGAGCAGCTGCTGAAACAGGTGCAGACGCTCGACGACCCGGAGCTCGAGACCAGCGCGCTATGGACCTTGTCGACCTACTACCACGTCGCGGGAGACCGTCCCACCGTGCGCGGGATCGGCTTGCGGCTCGACGCGCTCGCGACCGAGCGCGGCGATGCCGGCGTTCAGGTCGCGGCGGACGCGATGCGCGGCATGAGCCTGTGGGTCGACGGCCACTATGCGCGCGCCCGCGCCGCGTTCGATGCGGTGCTGGCGGGCTACGACGTGCGGCGCGACGCGAACCATCGGCGCATCCTCGGGCTCGATACGCGTGCGTGGACGATGGCGTCGCTGGCGAGCGTGCGCTGGTGCATGGACGACGATCCGCGCGCCGCGCTCGCGATGGCGCACGACGCGGTGTATTGCGCAACCTGCCTCGACCACTTGCCGACGCTCGGCGTCACGATGATGTACCTCGCGCGCACGTACCAGCTTGCGGGCGATCGCGACGCGGCGCTCGCGCTGTCGGAAGCGATTCTGCGCCTGTCGGAGATTCATCGGCTGCGCGCGGTCGGGCACTACGTGGCGATCATTCGCGCGTGGGCGCAGGGCGACCGCGCGGGTGTCGTCGAGCACCTCGATGCGCAGCGGCAGTCGGGCGGACTGCTCGGGCTGACCTACTACGCGTCACTGCTGGCGGAGCTGGATGCCGCGCGCGGCGAGTACGGCGCCGCGCTTGCCCGGATCGACGAATGCCTCGCATGGTGCGAGTCGACCGGGGAGCGCTATTACGAAGCGCAACTGCTGATGAAGAAATGCGAGTACTTGCGCCTGGCCGATCCGCGATGCGGCGGCGTGGCCGCGCTGGACGCGTGCCGGCGTGCAGTCGAAATTGCAACAACGGCGGGCATGGGCCGCATCGCCAGGCTCGCCGCAGCGCTGTTGCAGTCGTTGCCGTAAGTGGTTCCATTCATCAATCAGGAGAACAGAGAGATGAGCAAGGATCTTCGATTACCGACGTACGAGCAGTTTCTCGAATACCGCGCAACCGTCATCCGGGCAATCGCGCTGGCGTGGCATTCGCCGGCGTTTCTCGACGAGCTCGAGGCCGACCCGGTCGAGGCGCTGCGCGAGCATTTCGACTATCACTTTCCGTTCCGGCTCGACCTGAAGGTTCAGCCGAAATCGTCCGAGTGGACGCCGACCGTCAATGGCGACTGGACGGCCGGCCGGAGAAACAAGCTCACGCTGTACCTGCCGCCCGCACCGGCGGACAAGGCGCAATTCGCGCAGGCGCTGGCCGCCTACAACGCGAACCACATCACCATCATGGAATGACCGCGGGGATATCGACATGGCAAACAACAACGCGAATCCGACGCTCGAATCGATGCTGGAGTTCCAGAAGGTCTATCTGCGCGCGATTGCACTTTCGTGGCGGAACCCGGAATTCAAGGGCGAGTTGCTGGAGAAGCCGCTGGAGACGCTCGCGAAATACTTCGGTTACCAGTGCCCGTGGATCGTCGACATCGAGGTCCTCAAGACACCCGGCGATCATGGCTGGAAGAGCCACGGCAACGGTGGCGGCAGCTGGCACCTGCCGCGCAACGTGATGACGGTCGGCATACCGGAGCAGCCGTTAAGCCTGGACGAGGAGGCCGTTGCGCTCGCGGCCTACTGCGACGCCGGGCCGAGTTACCTGTTCACCTGCTGCTGACGCGGCGCGGTCGCGCCGTGCACCGTCGCGGGGCCCCGGGGCGGCCCGCGGGGGGTTTACCCCCGCCCGGGACCCCCAA
>NZ_CAJPHP010000022.1:0-138687 GCF_905339975.1 Burkholderia sp. BCC1999
AGCCGACGCCGGCAAGTCGCAGTTCGTGAGCCGTGAAGTGACGAAGCTGGACCGTCCGGAGCTGACGAGCGCGAGCATCATCGTGTCGGGCGGCCGCGGTCTGGGCAGCGGCGAAAACTACACGAAGGTGCTGGAGCCGCTGGCCGACAAGCTGTCGGCCGCACTCGGTGCGTCGCGCGCGGCAGTCGATGCAGGCTACGTGCCGAACGACTATCAGGTCGGCCAGACCGGCAAGATCGTCGCACCGCAGCTGTACATCGCGGTCGGCATCTCGGGTGCGATCCAGCATCTGGCCGGCATGAAGGATTCGAAGGTGATCGTCGCGATCAACAAGGATCCGGAGGCGCCGATCTTCAGCGTGGCCGACTATGGCCTCGTCGGCGATCTGTTCGCGACGGTCCCCGAACTCTGCGCCGGGCTCGGCTGACCAAGCCGCGGCCGCGATGCCATTGCATACCTTATTCACCCGACCGCATCCGAGTGCGAACGATGACCCTGACGTCGAGCGACATGCTGCTGTTCCTGACGGGCCTGCTGACACTGTTCTGTCCGCCCGTCGCGATCCCGATGTACGCGGCGGTCACCGGGCATTTCCCGGACGCGACGCAACGACAGATTGCATTCCGGCTGTTCGCGTGGATCGCGACGCTGATGATCGGTGCAGTGTGGAGCGGGCAGTTCCTGCTGCGCATGCTCGGCCTGACGCTCGGCGCACTGACGTTGACGGGCGGTCTCGTGCTGTGCCTGTGGTCGATCCCGATGATGCGCGGGACGGCGAACGACGAGCGCAACGGTGGCGATACGCGGCTCGAGTACGCGCAATGGCGCAACTACATCGCGGTGCCGCTGATCTTTCCGCTGTCGATCGGCAGCGCGGTGATGTCGCTCGTGATCACGACCGCGACGCGCTTCCATACGCCGGCCGACCTGCTGGCATTGAGCGCCGCCTGCGTGCTGCATGCCGGCGTGATCGGGCTCACGTATGCGTGCTCGGCGTCGTGGTGCCGGCGCCTCGGCGAGATCGGCAGGACGCTGGTCGAGCGGCTGTCCGGCATCGTGCTGACCGCGATCGCGTTCCAGATGCTCGCGCAGGGCGTGCGCGAACTGCTGCCGGGGCTCGCGCATTGACGGCAGCGGCCGGCGTACGATCTTCAAACCTGTCCTGAAGGATGGAAACCATATGAAAACAGTAGGCATGTACCTCGTCGACCTGCTTGCCGCCTACGGCGTCGACACGGTGTTCGGCATTCCCGGCGTGCATACGATCGAGCTGTACCGCGGCCTGGCCGGCAGCGCGCTGCGTCATGTGAGCGCGCGCCACGAGCAGGGCCTTGGTTTCATGGCGGACGGCTATGCGCGCGCGACCGGCAAGCCCGGCGTGTGTTTCGTGATCACCGGGCCCGGCATGACGAACATCGCGACGTCGATGGCGCAGGCGTATGCGGATTCGATTCCGATGCTGGTGATCTCGAGCGTCAATGCATCCGGCGACCTCGGTTCGGGCAACGGCCATCTGCACGAATTGCCGGACCAGCACGCGTTCGCCGAGAACGTCGCCGCGTTCAGCTACACGGTGCCGCGCGCCGACGCGCTGCCGCAGGCGATCGCGCGTGCATTCGCGGTGTTTTCGGGCGGACGCCCGCGTCCCGTGCACATCCAGATTCCGCTCGATGTGCTCGCGGCGCCTGCCGATGCATTGCCGCCCGTGCCGGCCGCGCCGCCGCGCATCGCGCCGGGGCCCGCGTCGGCCCAGGGCATTGACGCATTCCGTGCAAAGGCGGCCGCCGCGCGTGCGCCGCTGATCCTCGCGGGCGGCGGCGCGCTCGACGCCGCCGCCGACGTGCGCTGGCTCGCGGAAACGCTCGACGCGCCGGTCGTAATGACGATCAACGGGCGCGGCGTGCTGCCGCCCGCGCATCCGCTCGGCATCGCGTGGTCGGCGTCGAGCGACGCGGTGCGTGCGCTGATGCGCGACAGCGACCTGATCATTGCGCTCGGCACCGAGCTGGGGCCGACCGACTACGATCTGTACGCGACCCGCAGCTTCGCGATGCCCGCGCCGCTCGTGCGGATCGACATCGATCCGCAACAGCTGTGCCGCAACGCGGTGCCCGCGCTGCCGCTGCTTGGCGACGTCGGCGAAACCGTGCGCGCATTCCGGCGTATCTGGCTCGCCGACGCGCACCCGCGCAGGGACGGCGTCGGAAGCGAACGCGCGGCGACGTGCCGCGCGGCGGCACGACAGGAGCTGAACGACGAGATGCGGCGCGACCTCGCATTGCTCGACAGCGTGCGCGACGCGTTGCCCGATGCGGCGATCGTCGGCGATTCGACGCGCATCGTTTATGCGGGCAACGTCGGCTTCGCGGCGCCGCGCCCGCGCAGCTGGTTCAACGCATCGGTGGGATTCGGCTCGCTCGGCTACGGATTGCCGGCCGCCGTGGGCGCAAGCCTCGGCGACGCATCGCGGCCGGTCGTCTGCGTGGCCGGTGACGGTGGGCTCCAGTACACGCTCGCGGAGCTCGGCACCGCGGTGCAGCATCGCGCGCGCGTGATCGTCGTGCTGCTGAACAACGGCGGGTACGGGGAGATCAAGCGCGCGATGGTCGACGTCGGCGTCGAGCCGGTCGGCGTGGATCTGCACACGCCGGATTTCGTCGCGATCGCGCGTGCGTACGGATGGGGAGCGCAGCGGATCGAAGAGGGCACGTCGCTGGCCGGTGCACTGAGCGAAGCGGCGGCCCACGACGCGCCGTACCTGATCGAAATCCGCACGGCCTGAAAATGCGAACGGCCTCGTGTTGTACGAGGCCGTCGTTGCCGCCGCCGGTGACCCGGCGGCGCGTGCGCGCGTGATGCGTTACGCCCGCTTGCGGGCCGTTTTCGTCGGCGGGAGGAACGTATCGACGACGCGCAGGCAGCTCGTCAGCGCGTCTTCCGCGGTGAACGACGTCGGGTCGCGCGCCAGCTCCAGCCAGAAGCCGTCGATCACGGCCGTCAGCGTCAGCGCGGCGAGATCGCTGTCGACGGTGCCGCCGCGCACTTCCGCGATCTGGTCGAACAGCTTCTTCAACGCTTGGCGGTAGCCGCTGTACAGCTCCTTGTGCGCCTTGCGGATCACCGGGTCGCTGTGGGCGACGCTCCAGAAGCCGAGCCATACCTTCACGTTCTTCGGCGCGAACACCGGCGCGGCGAAACAGACCTTGATGATCGCATCGAGCTTTTCCTCGGGGCCCGTCGCGTTCGCGGCCGCCGCGCGCGACACGTCGAGCAGGTCGGTCGCGAGCCGCTTGTAGGTCTGCGCCATCAGTTCGTCTTTCGACTGGAAATGATGATTGATCAGCCCGCGCGAGACCTTCGCTTCCGCGCAGATGCGGTCGATCGTGGTCTCGGAATAGCTGTAGCGCGCGATGCAGCGCATCGTCGCGTCGATGATCGATTGCTGACGCACCGCGGGTGTTTCTCGGATGCCGCGGCTGCGTGCCTGAACCGGTGCCGTGCCAGGAGTCTTTTTCACGTGGTGACCTTACGGAATCGTTATGGTGCCGATTATAGGGGAGTGCCGGACGATTGTTCAATTACGGTGATGGAGGCGTCGCGAAACCCGCGAAAACCCTTGCTCCGGATTATTTTGAAACTGTTGAACCATTGTTCAACAGAGCCTATACTCGACTCCGCATGAGGTTGGTCGGCCATTCAACAAGACGCTGCGATCCCGCGTGGGACGAGCGTGAGAATTCGACACAGGAGACAACATGTTGGCGCGGGTGGAGAGCGTGAAAGCGGACGTCGAGGAGCGTGTGCAGGTGGAAGATCTGCACAAGCGGTTCGGCGACCTGGAAGTGTTGAAGGGCGTGTCGCTGAGCGCGCGCGAGGGCGAGGTGATCTCGCTGATCGGCGCGAGCGGATCGGGTAAGAGCACGCTGCTACGCTGCATCAACCTGCTCGAGACGCCGACCCGGGGGCGCATCGTCGTCGACGGCGAGGAGATCGGGCTGAAAGTCGACCGCAAGGGGCGCACCGTGCCGACCGATGCGCGTCAGGTCGAGCGGATCCGCACACGGCTCGGCATGGTGTTCCAGAGCTTCAACCTGTGGGCGCACCGCACGGTGCTCGAGAACGTGATCGAGATGCCCGTGCATGTACTGCGCGAACCGCGCGCCGAAGCAGTCGCTCGCGCCGAGCAACTGCTCGAACGCGTCGGCCTGGCCGACAAGCGCAACGTCTATCCGGCCTTCCTGTCCGGTGGCCAGCAGCAGCGTGTCGCGATTGCGCGCGCGCTGGCGATGCGGCCGAAAGTCATGCTCTTTGACGAACCGACTTCCGCGCTCGACCCCGAGCGCGTCGGCGAAGTGCTGAAGGTGATCCGCGATCTCGCGTGCGAAGGCCGCACGATGATTCTCGTCACGCACGAGATGGCGTTCGCGCGCGACGTGTCGAGCAAGGTGCTGTTCCTGCACCAGGGGCGCGTCGAGGAGAGCGGCACGCCGGCGGAAATCTTCGACACGCCGCAGAGCGAACGCTGCCGTCAATTCGTCAACGCGCACCGACAGCATCACTGAATCACGGGAGCTGCCCGCGAGCGCGCGGGTAGGCTCGCCCGATCCCTATCTTTCCTGCAAGGAGTCCGACCATGAAACGTGTCGTACGCAGTCTGCTGTGTCTGTTCAGTCTCGTCGTCGCGGTGCTCGCGCCGCTTGGTTCCGCGCATGCGTCGTCGGGCGTGCTGCGCTTCGGTGTCGCCGCCGAACCGTATCCGCCGTTCCTGATGAAGAGTCCGACCGGGCAGTGGAGCGGCTTCGAGGCCGACCTGATCCGCGCACTGTGCGACCAGATGAAGGCGAAATGCGAGATCAAGGAAGTCGCGTGGGACGGCATCATCCCGGCGCTGCTCAGCGACAAGATCGACGTGATCTTCAACTCGATGTCGATCACGCCTGAACGCCAGAAGGTGATCGCATTCTCGCGGCCGTACTACGAGACGCCGGGCACCTTCGTCGGCGCGAAGAACGTGAAGCTTACGCTGACGCCCGACGGGCTGAAGGGCAAGGTGATCGGCGTGCAGGGTTCCACCGCGAATGCCGAGTTCATCAAGACGGCGTATGGCAAGAGCGCGACGGTGCGCCTGTACAACACGCAGGACGACTGCAACGCGGATCTCGTCGCGGGCCGGATCGACACGATGTATCTCGACCAGCTCGGCATCCTCGATTTCCTGAAGTCGAAGGACGGTTCGACGTTCGAGCTGAAAGGCCCCGGCAGCGTGAAGATGGATCCGGCGATCTTCGGCTACGGCGTCGGCGCGGGAATGCGCAAGGCCGATGCGCCGCTGAAGCAGCAGATGGACCAGGCGCTCGAACAGCTGCATGCGTCGGGCAAGTACGCGCAGATCGCGAAGAAGTATTTCCCGATCGACCTCTGGCCGCACTGATCACGCCGCTACCGGCACACGGACACACTGGCGCACGCACGGACGAGGAGGCGGCATGGACGGTTGGGGATGGGTGAGCTACCTGGGCATGGATCCGGACGGCTGGGGCGTCGCACTGTTGCAAGGCGCGACCGTGACGCTCGAGATTTCGCTGGGTGCGTTCGTCGTCGGCATCGTGCTCGGGTTGCTGGGCGCGGCCGCGAAGCTGTCCGGCGTGCGCGCGCTCGAACGGATCGCACAGGGTTACACGACGCTGTGCCGCGCGGTGCCCGAACTGCTGCTGATCCTGCTGCTCTATTACGCCGGCACCGACGCGATCAACCTGCTGATGACGGCGATCGGCGTCGGGCCGGTCGCGGTCAACGGCTTCGCGGCGGCGGTGATCGTGCTCGGTATCGTGCAGGGTGCGTATGCGGCGGAGATCATCCGCGGCGCGATCCTCGCGATTCCGTACGGGCAGATCGAGGCCGGCCGCGCGTTCGGCGCTCCTCCAGGGCTCGTGTTCCGGCGCGTGACGCTGCCGGCAATGGCGCCCTACGCGCTGGCGGGCTTCGCGAACCTGTGGCTGATCCTCGTGAAGGACAGCGCGCTGATCAGCGTGGTCGGCTACAGCGAGCTGCTCTACACCGCGAAGCAGGCGGCCGGCTCGACGCGCGAGTACATGCACTACTACCTGATGGTGGCGGCCGTCTATTTCGCGATCACGTCGCTGTCCGGTGTGCTGTTCCGCGAAATCGAGCGCCGCTTCGGCCGCTGGATGCCGGCATCGTGAGCCGCGCCGCACTTTCCCATCGAACCGGATCAACGTCATGGATCTGAGCGTACTGTCTTCCTACGGGTCGCTGCTGTTGCTCGGCGTGCTGACCACCGTCAAGCTGCTCGTCATCTCGGCCGTATTCGGCTTCGGGCTGGCGATTGCCGTCGCGTTCGCGCGACTGTCGCCGAATCCGATCGTCGCACGCGTGAGCAAGGGATTCACCGAGGTGATACGTGGCACGCCGCTGCTCGTGCAGATCTACCTGATTTACTACGGCGTCGGTTCGCTGTTCTCGGGGTGGCCCGCGCTGCGCGACAGCGTGTTCTGGCCGTTCCTGCGCGACGGCTTCTGGTATGTCGCGTTCGCGCTCGTGATCAGCGTCGGCGCGTATGTCGGCGAGGTGCTGCGTGCAGGCTTGCGCGGCGTGCCGAAGGGCGAGATCGAGGCCGCGCGCGCGATGGGGATGCGTCCGTCGATGATCGCACGCCGCGTATGGCTGCCGCGCGCGATCCAGATCCTGCTGCCGACGCTGGCTGGCGAGACCGTGATGCTGCTGAAATCGACGGCGCTCGCATCGACGGTCGCGGTGATGGACGTACTCGGCGCCGCGAACTACATCCGCGCGCAGACGCTGCGGACCTATGAGCCGCTGCTGGCGATCGCGGTGATCTATGTCGCGCTCGCGTTCGTGATCGAGCGCGCGTTCGGCCGCCTCGAGCGGCGTGTGCCCGTGCGCATGCCGCGCTGAATGAACCCATTGACGGCGCGGCAGCCGGACGGGCGCCGCGCGATGGAGGACGCATGAACTATTCGAAGCTGGTCGATCGCCTGCAGGGCAAGCGCACGACCGCATGGGACATTCACTACGCGGCGCAGCAGGCGGTCGCCGCCGGCGAGCCGGCGATCATCCTGAGCGTCGGCGATCCCGATTTCGCGACGCCCGACGTGATCGTCGAGCGTGCGGTCGCCGCGCTGCGCGGCGGCGATACACACTACAGCGAAGTGCGCGGCCGCGCCGAACTGCGCGAGGCGATCGCGCGCGAGCACACGAAAGCGTCGGGGCAGGCAGTCGGCGCCGAGCACGTGATCGTGACGGCCGGCGCGCAGAACGCGCTGTTCGCGATGGCGATGTGCCTGTGCGAGGCGGGCGACGAAGTGATCGTGCCGGAGCCGATGTACCTCACCTACGAGGCGAGCGTGCGCGCATCGGGCGCGACGCTCGTGCCGGTGCCCGTCGACGCGTCGCGCGGCTTTCATCTCGACTTCGACGCGCTCGAAGCAGCCGTGACGCCGCGCACGAAAGCGATCTTCTTCGCGACGCCATGCAACCCGACCGGCGTCGTGATGCCGCGTGCCGACCTCGAACGGATTGCGCGGCTCGCTTGCGAGCGTGATCTGTGGGTCGTGTCCGACGAGGTGTATGCGGCGCTGACGTTCGAGCGCGACATGGTCAGCATTGCGTCGCTGCCGGGGATGGCCGAGCGCACGGTGACGATCGGCAGCCTGTCGAAATCGCATGCGATGCCGGGCTGGCGGGTCGGCTGGGCGATCGGCCCGACCGAGCTGATGGAGCACGCGGAGCGGCTCGCGCTGTGCATGCTGTACGGGCTGCCGGGTTTCATCCAGCAGGCGGCCGTCACCGCGCTCGACAACCGGGCCGCGATCGTCGCGGACATGCGCGAACTCTACCGGCGCCGCCGCGATCTTGCATACGCGCGCCTGCGCGACGTGCCGGGGTTGCGCTGCCTGCTGCCGGAGGCCGGAATGTTCATGATGGTCGACGTGCGCGGCACCGGGCTGGACGCGCATGCGTTCACGTGGGGGCTGTTCCGCGCGAAACAGGTCGCGCTGCTCGACGCGAGTGCGTTCGGCGACACCGCGTCGGGCTTCGTGCGCTTCGGCTTCGTCGTCGACGACGCGCGGCTGGGCGATGCGTGCGAGCGCATTGCCGCGTTCGTTGCAAGCCTCGACGCCGGCTCGCATTCGTCGTCGTGAATCGTCTTGAATGACACGCCGGTCCTGAAGGAGAAAAGGCGATGATCGAAACGCTGACCTGGCAGGTGCCGGGCGACAATGGGCAGCCGCTCGCGATCCGAGCCTGGCGGCTGTCGGCCGGCGACGGGCCGCGAGTGCACCTGCAGGCCGGCGTGCATGCGGACGAGATCGCGGGCATGCTCGTGCTGCACCGCCTGCTGCCGCAACTGTGCGCGGCGCACGATCGCGGCGCGCTGCGCGGCACGGTGACGGTCGTGCCGCAGGCCAACCCGCTCGGGCTCGCACAGTTCCGGCAGGGGCGGCTGCTGGGTCGCTTCCACGAAACGACGCACCGCAATTTCAACCGGCATTTCCACGAATCGGCGGCCACGCGCCGGCCCGCGACGACGTTCGCCGCGTGGCAGCGCACGCTGCTTGCCGCCGCGTGCGACGCCGATATCGTGCTCGACTTCCATACCGATTCCGAGGCGCTGCCGTACGTGTACCTGCATCGCGACCTGTGGCCGGCCGGACGCGACCTCGTCGCGGCGCTCGGCGCCGATGTCGCGATCCTGTGGGACGAGGACGAAGACGGCGCATTCGAAGGCGCCGTGGCCGCACACTGGATGCGCGACGGCGGGCTGCGCGACCGGCTCGTCGCGACCGTCGAGCTGCGAGGGCAGTCCGACGTGTCGGATGCATTCGCCGAGCGCGACGCCGACGGCGTGCTCTCGTTCCTGCGCGGCCGAGGCGTGATCGCAGAATCGCCTGGCGTGCCCGACTGGCATGGCGAGGCCGTACCGATCGCGCACATGGAAACGATCATCGCGCCGGCATCGGGCGTGCTCGTCTACGAACGCGAACTCGGTGCAACGGTCGAGGCCGGCGAGCGCGTCGCACGAATCGTCGCGCATCCTGGCGTGCCTGGCAGCGAGCATGTGCTGGTTGCACCGCAGGCCGGGCGCATCGTCACGCGTAACCGAGAGCGGCTGGTCGCACAGGGCGACGTCACGTTGAAGCTGACGGGTTCGCGGCCGTCGGCCGGCTGGTCGGGCGGCGCGCTCGATCCATGAACGGTGACGCGGGCCGGCCAAGCATGCCGCCACGCCCCGCACCGCTAGGGAAAACCATAGTGCCCGGAAGGCTGCGTGCGAAAGATCGAGTAAGCGCGTAGTCAGCTTCGCTCTTCAGAATCGCCGAACTCATTCAAAAAGCAAACCAGGAGACAGGCGATGCATGATGGGTTGGTGAAAAAAATCGAAGCGCATCCGAAGTATGCGCTGCTCAAGCGGCGGCGCAACACGCTCGGCATCTGCCTGACCGTGCTGATGCTGATCGTGTACTACGGCTACATCGCACTGATCGCATTCGACAAGTCGTTTCTCGCGAAGCCCGTGAGCACCGGCGTGACGAGTGTCGGCGTGCCGATCGGCATGGCGGTGATCGTGTTCACCATCGTCATCACCGGCATCTACGTGCGCCGCGCGAACAACGAATACGATCAACTGACGCAGGACATCCTGCAGGACGTCGCCCAATGAAGAAGACTCTTTCGACGATGCTGGTCGCGCTGCTGGCCGCGAGCGCGTGCGGCGTGGCCTTCGCGGGCGGCGGCGATGTCGGGCAGACCGCCAAGCAGGCGACCAACACCACGGCCATCGTCCTGTTCGCGCTGTTCGTGGCAGGGACGTTGTGGATCACCAAGTGGGCGGCATCCCGTACGCGTTCCGCGGCTGATTTCTATACGGCCGGCGGCGGCATCACCGGGTTTCAGAACGGCCTGGCGATCTCGGGCGACTACATGTCGGCGGCATCCTTCCTCGGCATTTCCGCCGCGGTGATGACCTCGGGGTACGACGGCCTGATCTACTCGATCGGCTTCCTGGTCGGCTGGCCGATCATCACGTTCCTGATGGCCGAGCGGCTGCGCAACCTGGGCAAGTTCACCTTCGCCGACGTCGCGGGCTACCGCTTCGAGCAGGGCCCGATCCGCAGTTTCGCCGCGGTCGGCACGCTGGTGGTGGTGGCGTTCTACCTGATCGCGCAGATGGTCGGCGCGGGGCAACTGATCAAGCTGCTGTTCGGACTCGACTACTGGGTGGCCGTCGTCATCGTCGGTGCGCTGATGATGGTCTACGTGCTGTTCGGCGGCATGACGGCCACCACCTGGGTGCAAATCATCAAGGCGTGCATGTTGCTTGCGGGCGTGACGTTCATGGCGATCATGGTGCTCGCGCAGTACGGCTTCAGCCCGGAGGCGCTGTTCGCCCATGCCGTGGAGGTCAAGACCGCGATTGCCGCGAACGCGGGCAAGTCGTCGGACGACGCCACGCGTATCGGGTTGTCGGTCATGTCGCCGGGCGGGTTCATCAAGGATCCGATCTCGGCGATCTCGTTCGGCATGGCGCTGATGTTCGGCACCGCCGGCCTGCCGCACATCCTGATGCGCTTCTTCACGGTGCCGGATGCAAAGGAAGCGCGTAAATCCGTGTTCTGGGCCACCACGTGGATCGGCTATTTCTACGTGCTGATCTTCATCATCGGCTTCGGCGCGATCACGCTGGTGCTGACCAATCCGGAACTGTCCGACGTGGCCAAGGGCGTGATCAAGGGCGGAGCGGGTACGGCCAACATGGCCGCGGTGCTGGTGGCCAAGACGGTGGGCGGCGACGTGTTCTACGGCTTCATCTCGGCCGTGGCCTTCGCGACGATTCTGGCGGTGGTCGCCGGGCTCACGCTGTCCGGCGCGTCCGCGGTGTCGCACGATCTCTATGCCACCGTCTTCAGGAACGGCAAGGCCGACAGTGCCGACGAGCTGAAGGTGTCGCGCATCACGACGCTGGTGCTCGGCGTGATCGCCGTGCTGCTGGGCATCGCGTTCGAGAAGCAGAACGTCGCGTTCATGGTGTCGCTGGCCTTTGCCGTCGCGGCGTCGGCCAATTTCCCGGTGCTGTTCCTGTCGATGATGTGGAAGGGCTGCACCACGCGCGGCGCGGTCATCGGCGGGTTCCTGGGGCTGGTCTCGTCGGTGGGGCTGACCATCGTGTCGCCGTCGGTGTGGGAAGCGACGCTCGGTTATCCGAAGGGTTCGGCTTGGTTCCCGTACACGTCGCCCGCGCTGTTCTCGATGACCATCGGCTTCGTGGGCGTGTGGCTGTTCTCGGTACTTGACTCGAGCGCGCGCGCGAAGTCGGAGAAGGGCGCGTTCGCCGCGCAGCAGGTGCGCTCGGAAACGGGGCTGGGGGCGACCCGCGCCAGCAGCCACTGACCGGCCGCCGGCCACGCCCGCCCCGGGGCCGACGATGCAGTGCATCGCATCGTCGGCCCCGGGGCGGGCGGTATCGTTTCATCCGTCCGTCGAATAATTTTCCGGCAATAAAAATCGCGAATTCAACCGGATTCGCCGATAATGCGCAAACGTTTTACGAAAGCCCGATTGCGGTTGAATCGCGGATCAAATAAATAAAAACAAATTATCCGCATCCCGGATTTTCCGGCCGTGCAGCAGCGCCGCGCGAAGCCTTGAGGCAGAAGGTTAACGGCAGATCCCGGTGATACTTTAGGGTTCTTTCGCCACAATTATTCATTGCATTTTTATCAATGAACGATTGATTTCCGGTCATCGGAGCGTCATACACCATCCCCGATAATTCGGCGCTCACATTCTTTCAATAGACCAAAGGGCGATCGAAGCCGGATCGCTGCGGGGAGCTGTACTCATGACCATCCGTCATCGCATTACGCTGCTAGTCGTCCTGACGTTCTTCGCGCTGTCCGCGATCGGCATCTATGCCGTGTACCAGACACGCAAGAGCGCGTCCGAGGTGCGTCAGGTCACCCAGGGCATCGTGCCGAGCGCGCTCGCGTCGGCCGATCTCGTCGCCGATGTGAAGAACATCCAGATCGCGACGATGACGCTCGTCTACGCGCCCGACGCGAACACCGCCGCGCAGGCGCGCGACGAGCTGAAGGCGAAGCAGGCCGCGCTGCGCGCCGCACTCGACGTGCAGGCGAAATCGGCGGTCGGCCGTGCGCAGGAAGGCCTCGTCACGCAGGCGAAGGACAGCGTCGCGAACTATTTCGCGGCGATCGACGACACCGTGAAGATGAAGGCGGACGGCAAGACCGAGATGGCGCAGGCCTACCTGTTCGCGAACGTCGCGCAGTATCGCGACGAACTCGAAAGCATCGTCGGCACGCTGCGCGTCGAGAAGAACCGCCAGAAGGACGATGCGATCAGTGCGCTGAACGGGATGCTCGCGACGACGGCGACGGCGATCGCGGGTGTCGCCGGCACGGTGATCGTGCTGCTGACCGCACTCGGCTTCGTGCTGTATCGCCAGATCACGCGCCCGCTGATCGGGATGCAGACGGCGATGAGCGAGATCGCGACGAGCCAGGATTTCACGCGCCGCGTGCCGGTGGGCAGGATGGACGAAATCGGTCATTCGATCGTCGCGTTCAACGGGATGATCGAGAAGATCCAGGAGAACGCCGCGCAACTGAAGCAGAAGACGGCCGACATCCAGGCGATGCTGCAGAACATGCAGCAGGGGATCCTGACCGTCGTCGAGGGTGGCGTCGTGCATGCGGAGTATTCGGCGTACCTCGAGACCATCTTCGAGACGAACGACATCGCCGGCCGCGACCTGATGGCGCTCGTGTTCGACGATTCGGCGATCGGCGCCGACGCGCGGTCGCAGGTCGATGCGGCCGTGCATGCGTGCCTCGGCGAAGACAGCATGAACTTCGAATTCAACGAGCATCTGCTCGTCAATGAAGTCGCGAAGCGGATGCCGGACGGCCGCGAGAAGTGGCTCGACCTGAGCTGGTCGGCGATCACCGACGAGACCGATACGGTCGTGCGCCTGATGCTGTGCGTGCGCGACGTGACCGAGATCCGCGAGCTGACCGCGCAGGCCGGCGAGCAGCAGCGCCGCCTCGAGATGATCGGCGAGATCCTGTCGATCAGCCAGGACAAGTTCCACGACTTCGTGCACAGCGCGAAGGGCTTCCTCAACGAGAACGAGCGGATGATCCGCCAGCACGAGCGCGCCGATCATTCGATCGTCGCGGCGCTGTTCCGCAACATGCACACGATCAAGGGCAATGCGCGCACGTATAGCCTCCAGCACCTGACGAACATCGTCCACGAGGCCGAACAGGCGTACGACTCGCTGCGCCGCGCGGACGGCGGCCCCGAGTGGAACCGCGACGCGCTGATGGACGATCTGGCGCGCGTGCGCGACGCCGTCGAACACTACGCGACGATCAACGCGGTCACGCTCGGCCGCAACGGCGATCCGGCGCAGGGCGGCGCCGATTTCCTGATGGTCGAACGCGCGCATATCAGCGAGAGCCTGCGCGTACTCGATGGCGCCGATCCGGCGAACGGTTCCGACTGGCACGCGGCACGCGATGCCGTGCGCCGCATGCTGAGCCAGCTCGGTACGCAGGGCATCGGCGATGCGCTCGGCGGCGTGATCGAGTCGCTGCCGTCGCTCGCGGCCGAACTCGGCAAGCCGGCGCCCGTCGTGCATATCGACAGCCACGGCCATCGCGTGCGCAGCGAGATCGCCGCGACGCTGAAGAACGTGTTCATGCACCTGCTGCGCAATTCGATCGACCACGGCATCGAATCGTCCGAAGAGCGGCGTGCGGCCGGCAAGGCGGCGTCCGGCACGATCGACATCGCGGTCGGCGTGGGCGGCGGCGAGCTGTGGTTCGTGCTCGGCGACGACGGCCGTGGCCTCGCGCTCGACCGGATTCGCGGCATTGCACGCGAGCGCGGCTGGATCGACGCCGGCAACGAAGCGGCGCTGTCCGACGAGGATGTCGCCGAGCTGATCTTCCGGCCGGGTTTCTCGACCGCGCAAACGGTGACGGAAGTGTCGGGGCGCGGCGTCGGCATGGACGCGGTGCGCAACTTCCTGAAACGTGACGGCGGCGATATCGCGCTGCGCTTCACCGACGATCGCGCCGGCGCACCGTATCGTGCGTTCGAGACGATCGTGTCGCTGCCGGCGCGCTTCGCGGCGGACGGCGCCGCGCACGAACAGCGTGCGCCCATCGTGGATATCGGCGCAGCGGAGTGACGAAGTGATCGTGCAGGCGTGGATGATTCAGGTGGCCGCTGCGATGGCGGGCGGTGCGGTCGTCGCGGTGGTGGCGGCGGTCGTGTTTCGCGTGACGCGCGGGCGGCTCGTCGCGGCAATGTCGCACGACATGGACACGTTGCGCGGTGCGCTCGACGCGGCCGACGCACGCGCGGAAGCGGCGGCGTCCGCGCACGCGGAGGCGGCCGACGCATGGGCGCAACGCGAGGCGCAGCTCGAGGATGCGCTGGCGCGCGAGGCGTCCGCGACCGGCACGCAGCGTGACGCACTGCAGGCGCTGTCGGCGGATCGCGTCGCGCTGGCGCAGCACGCGCAGAAGATCTCCGACGAAGCCGCGCGCCTGCGCGGGCTTGCCGGCACGTTCGAGCGCTGGCACGAGCAGATGATCTCGCTGACCACGCAGAATCAAGATATGCGCACGAAGAACCAGGAGCTGTCGGCGATCGTCGCGCACGTGTCGATCGTGTCGCTGAACGCGTCGATCGAGGCCGCGCGTGCGGGGTCGGCCGGCCGCGGCTTCTCGATCGTCGCGAGCGAGGTGCGCGGGCTGGCCGCGCGCTCGCAGCAATTGTCGAACAGCTATCGCGACAGCCTGAACCGCAACGATCTCGTGACGGCCGCGACGTTCCAGGACATCCAGGCCGGCGGCAAGATGATCACGGCCGCGCTCGCAACCGTCGAGACGCTGGCCGGACAACTGCACGCGCGTATCGAAGGAGAGGCGGCGTGATCAGCGCGCAGGCGAGGGCCGGCTTCGAGCGGATCTTCTTCGATGCGGCGCGAACGCGACTCGCGTCCGGCGGCGCGTGCGACATCCGGCCGGCCGCCGGCCACGAACACGACGGGGACGATCGTGCGCGCGCGAGGTCGCGGTCGAAGCCGAAGGTGCCCGAGCATGTCGCGGTACTGACGATCTCCGCGCTGCATTTCCGCCTGCTGCTCGCGCTGCGCTTCAGCGACGACGACGCGACGCGCCGCCATTTCGCCGGCGCGAGCGCGGGCACGAGCAGCCAGCGACCGCTGCCTGAAGCATTCATGGAAGTCGCGAACCTGTGTTGCGGCGCGATCAACCAGGCGCTGATCGCGCCGTTCCCCGATCTCGGGATGTCGACGCCGTACCTGCTGAGCGGCGCGAGCATCGACTACCTGCCCGCGCTCGCACCCGACCACGTGGCCGCGTACGACCTGACGCTCGACGGCGACGTGCGGGTCGGCGCGACGCTGTGCGTGTGTGCGAACGCGCCGGTCGATTTCCATCTGCCGGAAGCGGCTGCCGTGGATACCGGCGGCGAGCTCGAACTGTTCTGACCGACCCTGACCGACCATTAGGAATCCGCGAGATGACCGAAGACCAACCCGTCAGCAAGGTGCTCGTCCTCGACGACAGCCGCGCACACGCCGATGCGATCAAGCGCTTCTGCGACGAGCACAACCTGGTCGGCCTGACCGTGCGGCGCAGCCGGCTGCTGAAGGTGCTGCGCTCGAACATCGACCTCGGCGCGATCCTGCTGGCCGAGGATTACGGCGGCTCGCCGGCCGAGAGCGCGATCATCGCAACCCAGATCGATGCGCTGCGCCCCGAGTTGCCGATCATCCTGCGCCGCGAATCGCTCGCGTCGCGCGACGGGCTGCCCGATGCACTCGCGCGCGTTGCGTGTGCGGCTTACGTCGCGGACGACATGACGCCGCTCAAGCGCGCGATCGACGAATACCTGTTCGGCCGCGATTATCCGAACGCGCTCGTGCGCGGCATCTCGGAGATCACCGAGGCGCGCATCGACAGCCTGTTCCCGGGCATGACGATCGAGCACGAGACGCCGTGCATCGTGCGCGACCAGATCATCTTCGGCGAAGTGTTCAGCCTGATCGCGCTCGAAAGCGCGTGGTGCCGCGGCTACATGCTGCTGCAGACGAGCGAGCAGCCGCTGCTCGACATGATCGGCGGCACGCGCGACGACGGCCGCGCGCCGGATTTCCGCGACGTGAACAGCGTGCTCGGCGAACTGACGAACCTCGTGTGGGGCGCGTTCAAGAACCGCTATCTCGGCGACGCCGAGGCACTGGCGCGCCATCCGGTGCAGGTGCCGCTCGTCGTCAATCACAAGCAGAAGTTCATCTCGTTCGGCGGCGACTGTCCGCAGCTCTGTTTCAAGTACCGGATGACCGATCCGGCGTCTAGCCGCTCTGTCTGTCTCGACCAGCGCTTCGTGTTCAGCCTCAGCTGGTCGCCGGAGGATTTCCGCGAATCGGTGCAGGACGTCGGGCCGATGGTCGAATCGGGCGAACTCGAACTGTTTTGAATGTTGAAGTCGCAACAAGGAAAGGGGAATACAGCATGGCAAAGATTCTGGTGGTCGACGATTCGGGCACGGTGCGCGACGAAGTCGCGGGTTTCCTGCGCAATCACGGGCTCGACGTCGCGACGGCCGTCGACGGCAAGGACGGGCTCGCGAAGCTCAAGGCGACGCCCGGCGTGCGCCTCGTGATCAGCGACGTGAACATGCCGAACATGGACGGCCTGACGATGGTCGAGAAGATCCGCGGCGAACTGGCGAACACGTCGGTCAACGTCGTGATGCTGACGACCGAGAGCAGCCCGGCGATGAAGGAGCGCGGCAAGGCGGCCGGCGTGAAGGGCTGGATCGTGAAGCCGTTCAAGGGCGACGCGGTGCTCGATGCGCTGAAGAAGCTCGCAGGCTGACGCGCGTCGGGCCGCCGCGGGCCCGCCACCTGCGCCGTCAAGGCTGCGGTTCGGGTTGCGCGGCCGCCGCGTTGCCTGCCGCAACCGGCGCGGGCGTCTGCCACTGCACGACGATCATCCCCGCGAAGATCAGCGCGACGCCCGCGATGCGGCCGGGCGTCGCGAGCCGCTGCGCGAGCCCCATCAGCCCGTAGTGGTCGATCAGCAGTGACGCGAGCATCTGCCCGGCGACGACGCAGACGATGAAGGTCGTCGCGCCGAGCCGCGGCGTCAGGATCAGCGCGAGCGTGATGTAGATCACGCCCGCGAGGCCGCCGAGCCACATCCACAGCGGGCGCTGCAGTGCGTCGCCGATGAGCGGCGCGTTCGCACGCGTTGCCAGCAGCACCGGCAGCACCGCGAGCAGGCTGACCGTCAGCGACGCGACGCTGGCCCACAGCGGGTGGCCGAGCGCGCGCCCGAGCGCGGCATTGCTGCCGCCTTGCAGCGGCACGAGCGCGCCGGCGACGAACGCCGCGACGGCGAGCGGAAGGGTGGCGAAGGAAAGCGGAGTCGTCATCTTGGTCGGTCTTGAAAGGGTGTCGAAAAGATTGTCATCCATTAAGATGGTGAATGGAAATTCGTCTTTCGGATGCTTTGTATTCGTGCCATGAATAATCTCGCCCGCATTGACCTGAACCTGCTCGTCACGCTGCATGTGTTGCTGAGCGAACGTCACATTTCGCGCGCGGCGCTCCGGCTGCACCGGAGCCAGCCGGCCGTGAGCCATGCGCTCGCGCGGCTGCGCGAGATCTTCGGCGATCCGCTGCTCGTGCGGCGCGCGGGCCGGCTCGACCTGACCGCGCGCGCGAACGAACTGGTCGAGCCGCTGAACGACGTCCTCGGGCGGCTCGGCGCGCTGATCGAGCCGCCCGCGTTCGATCCGTCGGCGGCCACGCGGGTCTTTCGGATCGCGATGTCCGACTACGGTGCGCGGATCGTGCTGCCCGCGCTCGTGAAGACGCTGCGCGCCGACGCGCCGGGCATCGAGCTGATCGTGTCGCAGGCCACGCGCGAGGCGATGCGCATGCAACTGATGGACGGCGAGGTCGATCTCGCGCTCGGCGTGCTGCCAACATTGCAGCGCGACCTGCATGCCCAGCCGCTGTTCGTCGAGTCGTTCGCGTGCGTGGCCGACGCGAGCCGCCTGCCGCGCCGCGGCGAACTCGCGCTCGATGCGTGGCTCGCGCGGCCGCACGCACTCGTCGCGATGCGCGACGGGATGGACAACGAGGTCGATCGCGCGCTCGCGCGGCTGCGGCACGAGCGGCACATCGCGGTGATCCTGCCGTTCTGGGGTGTCGCGAACGACCTGATCGCGGGCACCGATCTCGTGCTGACCGTCGCGCGCCGCAATCTCGATCGCGTGCGCGACGACGTGCGCCTGCGCGTGTTCGACCCGCCGTTCCCGATCGATTCGTTCGAGTTCGCGCAGCACTGGCATGAACGCCGGCACGGCGACGCCGCACACATCTGGCTGCGCCAGACGATCGCACGCGTCGCGAGCGGCGGGTAGTGGCGTCGCATAGCCGGCGGCGCTCGCAATTTACAGCGCACCATGATGTCCGTATCCTGCCGGATGCCGAGGGCGGCGTGCTTGCGTGTCACACGCAGCACGCCCGGCATCCACAACAAGCAGGAACGGGATAGCTTCCAATGAAAATCAAGATCGATCGGGCGACACTCGCGCGCGGCGCATGCGTGACGCTGGTGGCTGCGCTGATGGGCGGATGTGCAGGCACCGGGCAGCAGAACGCACCGCAGGCTGCCGCCGGCAGCGGTTCGTCCTATACGTGCAACCCCACGCAGGTCGATGGGCAGGCGGCGGCCGGAAAGGGCGTCAACGGGTGCTATTTCGTGCTGCACGATCCCGCGACGAAACAGGCGCTGCCGAACACGCACTATGCGTTTGCGCTTTACACGAGCGCGGCCCAGGACAGCCGGGAACTCGAAGTCGAAGGCACGACCGACGGACAGGGGCGCACGGTCTACATGCGTTCCGCCGCGCCGATCGATGCGTCGCGCATGATCCTCGTGCGCATGATCGGCGATGGCCCGACTGGGCGTATCCCGGTGCTGGTCCGGCCGACCGACGGCAAGCGCATTCCGTTCGCGCAATACAAGGTCACGGGCTGCAACGGCCCGTACGAAGGCGTGACCGACGAAACGGGGCGCGGCGTGATGTACCGCTGTAAGACGCAGTCGAAGATCGACGTGTCGTTCTATCAGTCGCGTCCCTGAGGCGAGCGGGATGGCGTCCGAGTCCGGCCGCACCGCGGCGCAGCGCATGGAGACGCTGGTCGCGAAAGGCGTCTTCTTTACCTTGGTGGGCGCGGGCTTGCTGACCGGTGTCGCGCTGTATGCGCAGTCGACGCGCGAATTCCTGCGAACGTCGGTCGTCGTGCCGGGCCGCGTCGTCAAGCTGAATGCAGGCCCGCATCATCCCGAGATCGCATTCACGACGCTCGCGGGCGAGCATGTCGAGTACCCGCAGGGCGGTGAGGTCAGCGAGCAGGACGGTGCGACGGTCGAGGTCCGCTACGCGCCCGACGCGCCCGCGATGACCGCTCGGCTGAATACGTTCGGTGCGATCTGGGGCGACGTGCTGATCTTCGGTGTGATGGGCACCGTGTTTTTCGGCGCGGGCATCGGGCACCTGTGGTCGGGCGTGCGCATGTGGCGCAGCGTGCGCCAGCCGGCCGCGCGCTGACGCGGCGGCCCGCTACCGGGCGGCGGGCCCGGCGGTCGCGAATTCGTCGACCACGGCTTCGATCACGGCCTGCACGCGCGCGGTCTTGTAGAGATCGGCGTGGGCGACGAGCCATACGTCGAAATGATTGCAGCGCCGCGCCATCAGACGCACCAGTTCCGGCTCGGCATCGGCGCGAAAGCACGGCAGCTCCGCCACGCCGAGCCCCGCCAGCGCGGCTTCCACCAGCATCATCGTCGACGATGTCTGGAACATCACGCGGCCGCGCGAAGTCGGTTCGCCGCACAGCGCGTCCCACATCGTCGGCACCACCGGCTGCTGGTACATCACCAGATCGTGTCCGTCGAACGCGCTACCCGCGACCGGTTCGCCGCGCTCGGCCAGATAGCGGCGCGATGCGTAGATGCCCGTTTCGAGATGCCCGAGCCGCCTGACGATCAGGTCCGGCGATTCCGGCCGCAACGTGCGGATCGCGAGGTCGGCTTCGCGGCGCGTGAGGTTGGCGATTTCCGCCGACGTCACGCACACGACGTCGATCCCGGCATGCCGGCGCCGCAGGCGGGCGATCGCCGGCACCACGAAACGCTTGCCGAGTGAATCGGTCGTGGCGATACGCACGGACCCGGCCAACTGCTCGTCGAGCCCCATCACGCGGCGCTCGATCGTGAGCGACGCCCGTTCCATCGTTTCGGCCGGCTCGAGCAGCGCTTCGCCGGCGGTCGTCAGCACATAGAGGGTCGGTGTGCGCAGAAACAGGCGGGCCGAGAGCTCGTCCTCGAGCGCGGCGATCCGGCGTCCCACCGTCGCCTGATCGACATTCAGCTGCGCCGCGGCGCCGCGCAGCGTGCCGGTGCGCGCCAGGGCGAGGAAGAAGCGTGCGTTGTCCCAGTTCATGCGGATCGATTGTGTCATCGGGCGGGCGGCGGCGGACGGGCAGGGAGATGCAGATCTGCATCAGGCAAATGCGAAATTATCACTTTTCTGCATCGCGCACCGTTCCTAGACTCCCGGCATCTGCCTGGAGGTGTCATGTCCGATTGCAATTCCGTTTCCGCTTCCGTTCCTTTGACGGCCGCGCGCCGTCCGACGGTGCGCGAGCAGCGCTTCACGTTGGCGCTGGTCGCGATCGGCATGTTCATGGCGGTCCTCGATTCGACGATCGTCAACGTGGCGCTGCCCGCGATGCGCACGAGCCTGGGCGCGACGGTCGCCGAACTTGCGTGGATCGTCGACGCCTATACGCTCAGCTTCGCCGCGCTGATCCTCGCGGGCGGCGCGCTGTCCGACCGGTTCGGCGCGAAGCAGGTATATCTCGCGGGGCTGGCGCTGTTCGTCGCCGCGTCGGCGGCGTGCGGCGTCGCGCCGTCGGTGGCGATCCTCGTGGCTGCGCGCTTCGTGCAGGGCATGGGCGCGGCGCTCTTTTTGCCCGCGTCGCTCGCGGTCGTGCGCAGCACCTTCGACGTGCCGGCCGAGCGGGCGCGGGCGATCGCGGTCTGGGCCGGCATCGCGTCGGTCGCAGTGGCTGTCGGGCCGGTGCTGGGCGGCATCCTCGTCGACGATTTCGGCTGGCGCAGTGCGTTCCTGATCAATGTGCCGACCGGCGCGGTCGCTTTTGCCGGGGCGGCCATGCTCGTCGCCGCGTCGACCGCGCGGCATGCACACCCGTTCGACTGGGCCGGCCAGGGTGTCGGTGCGGCGGCGCTCGGCGCGCTGTGTTTTGCGGTGATCGAATTGCCGACGCGTGGGCCGGGTGCGGCGGAAGTCCGCTGCGCGCTGCTGGCCGCCGCGTGCGCGGCAGCCGTGCTGGTCGTGGTCGAGCGGCGTGCGCGTCATCCGATGGTGCCGCTGGCGTGGTTTCGCAATCGTGTTTTCGTCGCGATGAACCTGATGGGCAGCCTCGTCTATGTCGGCTACTTCGGGTTGCTGTTCGTGCTGAGCCTGTACCTGCACGGGCGCTTCGGCATGAGTGCGCGGCAAACGGGGATGACGCTGTTGCCGTTCGCGCTGAGCCTGTCGCTCGGCAACCTGCTGTCGGGAAAGCTGCATGGCCGGGTGCGCCCGGTCACGCTGATGGCAAACGGTCTCGGGATAGCGGCGCTGGCCATTCCGGCGATCGCCGTCGCGCTTACGCTGCGTGCGCCGTGGCCGGCGGTCTGGGCGGCCATGGCCGCATTCGGCACCGGAACCGCGTTGTCGGTGGCGCCGATGATCGCGACCGTGCTCGAACAGGTGCCCGCGGATGCGGCCGGCGTGGCATCCGGTTTCCTCAATGCGGCGCGACAGGCCGGAAGCCTGTTCGGCGTGGCCATCGCTGGCGCCGCGACGATACTGTTGCCGGATCTGACCGACGCGCTGTGGGCGGTCGCGGCGCTCGGATGCGTCGCCTATGCGACCGCCGCCTTTGCCGCACGGACGGCCGGCCTGACGAAAGGCGCGTGACTGGACGCGACGCGGAATGTGGAGGACCATTTCATCGCATCGGCCGGCCGCGAACGCGCGTATGTGCCGGCCGCACGTTTGTGCCGAAACGAATCCTGCCGCATTCGACGAGCGAAACACCATGAAACCCGATCAACAGACTGCCGAGCCGATCCTGCTGCGTGAAGATCACGACGGCGTCGTCACGCTGCGGTTGAATCGCCCGCAGCAATTCAATGCGTTATCCGAGGCAATGCTCGCGAGCCTGCATGATGCGTTCGATACGCTGGCGGCCGATCCGCACGTGCGCTGCGTTGTGCTGGCCGCCGAAGGCAAGGCATTCTGCGCGGGCCACGACCTGAGGCAGATGCGCGGCAAGCCGGAACTCGGCTACTACCGCACGCTGTTCGCGCAGTGCAGCCGCGTGATGCTCGCGATGCGTGCATTGCCGGTGCCGGTGATCGCGCGTGTGCACGGCATCGCGACGGCGGCCGGCTGCCAGCTCGTTGCCGCATGCGACCTCGCGATCGCCGCCGATACCGCACGCTTCGCGGTATCGGGCATCAATGTCGGGCTGTTCTGCTCGACGCCGGCCGTTGCGCTGAGCCGCAACGTCGCCGCGAAGCGCGCGTTCGACATGCTCGTGACCGGGCGCTTCGTCGATGCGGCGACGGCTGCCGCGTGGGGGCTCGTCAACGAGGCCGTGCCCGAGGACGCGCTCGACGCGGCCATCGCGCGCAAGGTGGCGGAGATCGTCGCGAAGAGCCCGGCCGCGGTGCGGTATGGCAAGCAGATGTTCTATCGCCAGCGCGAGTTGCCGCTCGACGAAGCCTATGCGTATGCGGGCGATGTGATGGCGCGCAACATGATGGAAGAGGATGCCGGCGAGGGGATCGACGCGTTCCTCGACAAGCGGAAGCCGACATGGCGTTCGTAACGCGTTCCCGGTGACTCGCGCGCCGGTACGCCGGAAGGCCGTACGCCGGAACGCAAACGGGCCGCCCGAGGCGGCCCGCAATCAACGCGGCAGGTGCATCGACGCCGATCAGCGCCCGTAGCTCCCCGTGCGCAGCGCCGGCTGCACGGTCGACGCACCGGGCGGCACGATCACGACCGGCACGCGGGGCGCGAGCGCGCACATCAGCTCGTAGCCGATCGTGCCGCTGGCTTCCGCGACATCGTCCACCTTCACCTGGTCACCCCACAGCTCGACGCTCGACCCGATGCCCGCGTTCGGGCACGGCGTCAGGTCGACGGTCAGCATGTCCATCGACACGCGGCCGACGACGCGCGTCATCACGCCGTCCACCGCGATCGGCGTGCCGGTCGGCGCGTGGCGCGGATAGCCGTCCGCGTAACCGCACGCGACGACGCCGATCCGCATCGGCTGGTCGGCCGTGAAGCGGCGGCCGTAGCCGACGGTTTCTTCCGGCGACAGCGTCTGCACGCCGATGAGCTTGCTCGTCAGCGTCATCGCGGCCATCAGCGGCGTGTCGGCGATATGCCGTGACGCGCCCGTCGGCGATGCGCCGTACAGGATCGTGCCGGGCCGCACCCAGTCGCGGTGCGCGCGCGGATGCCACAGCACGGCCGCCGAATTCGACACCGAGCGCTCGCCCGGAATCCCGGCCGTGGTCGCATCGAACTGGTCGAGCTGCCAGTCGACTTCGCCTTCGTCGGCATTGGCGAAATGCATCATCAGCGTGATCTTGCCGATCGACGGTGCGCTCGCCGCTCGCTCCCACGCCGCACGGAAAACGTCGGGTCGATAGCCGAGCCGGTTCATCCCGGAGTTCATCTTGAGCTGGATGTCGATCGGTTGCTGCGGCTTCGCGGCGATCAGCAGGTCGAGCTGCTCGTCGCAGTGCACGCTCACCGTCAGCCGGTGGCGATCGGCCAGTTCGACGTCGGCCGGCTCGAAGATACCCTCGAGCAACAGCACGGGCTTGTCCCAGCCGAGTTCGCGCACGCGCACGGCTTCGTCGAGATCGAGCAGCGCGATGCCGTCGGCGGCCGCGAGGCCCGGGTAGATGCGCTCGATGCCGTGGCCGTACGCGTTGGCCTTGATCACGGCCCACACGCGCGATTGCGCGGCGGTGCGGCGGATGAAGTCGAGGTTGTGGCGGATGGCGTCAGGGCGGATGTGGGCGACGATGGGACGGGGCATGTGATGGCTCGGCTCGGATGTCGTTCGGCGCGCGGCGGCGCGGATAGAAACGGCGGTCTGGCGCGATTGTGCGTCAGGCCAGTGTCGAGCGCTATCTTATTGGTGTTCGACCAGTTTTAATTAACGTATTTGTCGACGATTTGGTGGAAATTTTGGCGGTCATGCGGATCGGTCGCGGCCGTCCGTGGCCCGTGCGGCCGAGTCTCCCGTCTAGAAAACCGGTGCGCGAACAGCGCGGCGCAATGCTAAGCTCTCGGCGATCTTGTCATTGATCAATGTAATCATAACGGAGGAGACTTTGATGACGACGTCCCAGCTGTGCCTGTTCATCGTGGCGGTGTTGCCGTTCCCGATGACGTTCCTGGCCAAGGCCCGCAAGGGCTACGACAACCGCGCGCCGCGCGATTACCTCGCGAAGCTCGAAGGCTGGCGCGCCCGGGCCCAGGCCGTGCATCAGAATTCATGGGAAGCGCTTGCGCTGTTCACGGCCGCGCTGGTGGTGGCATGGCACAACGGCGCGAACGTGCATCGCGTCGACCAGCTCGCGATGGCGTTCGTCGCGATCCGCATCGTCTATGCGCTGATGTACCTGCTGAACTGGGCGTCGTTGCGTTCGCTGGTGTGGTTCGGCGGGATGGCGTGCGTCGTCGCGCTGTTCTTCGCTACGCCGTAAGCAGCCGGCACGCCATGCGAGGCCGGCTTCACGCGCCGGCCCGTCAGGCGCCGCCCGCACCCCGTGCGTGACTGTCGTTGGATGCGGGCGCAACCATCTTCGCGA
Organism: Burkholderia sp. BCC1999; assembly: GCF_905339975.1. Classification (NCBI taxonomy): domain Bacteria; kingdom Pseudomonadati; phylum Pseudomonadota; class Betaproteobacteria; order Burkholderiales; family Burkholderiaceae; genus Burkholderia; species Burkholderia sp. BCC1999. Next base: position 25,092 of record NZ_CAJPHP010000022.1, read on the forward strand.
CGAACGGCGGCGCTTCCGCCTCGCTGCGCAGGAACGCGATCAACGGGTCGAGCAGCCGGTGCCGCGTCGACGGATGGCGGCGCAGCACGAAACACCACGACGCATCGCGTGCGAGGCCCGGCACCAGCGGCACCAGGCGCCCGCTGCGCAGCTCGGGTTCGATCAGCGGCACGCGGCCGAGCGCGATGCCCGCACCGCCAACCGCCGCGCCGATCACCTGGCTGAAGCTGCTGTAACGGACGATCTTCGTTTCGAAATCGCCCGGCAAACCGAATTCCGACGTCCAGTTGCGCCAGTCGATCTCGGGGCTGTCCTCGTGCATTTCCTGCAGCAGCCGCGAGCGGCACACATGTCCCGATGCGTACGGAAACAGTTCGGGGCTGCAGACCGGAAACACGGTTTCCCGCAGCAGCACGTCGTCGTCGGCTCGCAGCCGGTGCGCAGGCACGTGCACGATCGCCAGATCGACGCCGTTGCGCGCGAAATCCGGCTCTTCGTCGAGGACGACGGCATGCAGCGGTGTGTCGGGATGAAGCGACGAGAATTCCGCGAGGCGGCGCGCGAGCCACATCGACGAAAACGGCGCGTTGGCAGACACGGTCAGCCGTTGCGCGGTGCCGCGAATTTCGGCACAGGCGTCGGTGAGACGCGACAGCGCATCGCTGACGGCCGGCAGCAGGCGTGCGCCGGCCGGCGTGAGGCCGATGCCGCCCAACCCCGTGCTGCGTTCGAGCAGCCGCGCACCCAGCGATTCCTCGAGCGAGCGGATCTGGTGACTGACCGCGCTGGTCGACACGTTCAGCTCGACCGCCGCGCGCGCGAACCCGCCGAGGCGGACGGCCGCTTCGAAAGCACGCAGTGCGCTAAGGGGAGGAAGGTGCGACATGCCGGGTATTGTAGTTGACTCAACACCCGTTGAAAAATCATCTTTTGCCGCGTGCGGGCGGCGCGGGTAGCCTCGATCCGGTCAAGAAAAAAGCAACGAATCACTGACCGGAGGGCAACATGTATTTCGACCGACGACTATGGGCAATGATGGCGGGACTGCGCTGGCGCGTGGCCGCGGCCGTCGCGCTCGGGCTGCTCGCGATGGGTGTCGGCATCCTGCGTTTCGTCTTTCTCGGGCGCGTGCTGGCGCTGGTTTTTGCCGGGGCGCCGGTACGCAGCATCGGCGAAGCCGCCGTTGCAACGGCGGCCTGCGTGCTGTTGCGCGCATGGCTCGACCATCGTCGCACGGTGCTCGCGCAGCACACGGCCGGACGCGTACAGGCCACGCTGCGCGCGCGGCTGTTCGACCGGATCGCCGCGCTCGGCCCCGCGTGGTTCAGCGGCGAGCGCACGGGCGGCGTGATGCTGGCCGTCGTCGACGGCGTCGAGCAGCTGCAAACCTTCTTCGGCGTCTACCTGCCGCAGCTCGTGATCGCCGCGTGCGCGCCGGTCATGATCTTCGCGGTGCTCGCATGGTGGGACGTGCCGACGGCCGCGATCCTGCTGGTCGCGGCGCTCGTGACGCTCGCGCTGCCGCAGCTCGTGCATCGTGCCGACAAGCGTGCGGCGCTCGCGCGCTCGGCCGCGTTCAAGGCGTTCGGCGAGGAGTTTCTCGACGCGGTGCAGGGCCTGCCGACGCTGAAGGCGTTCGGGCAGAGCACCGCGTTCGGCGCGAAGCTGGCCGCGAAGGCGCGTGCGCTGTCCGACAGCACGTTCTGGGTGCTCGCGCTCGGCCTGCTGACACGGCTCTTCACCGATCTCGGCACGGGCCTGGGCGCGGCCGCGGCGATCGCGGTGGGCGCATGGCGCGTGCGGCATGGCGACATGAGTCTCGAAGCATTGCTGATCGTGCTGATGGCCGGCAGCGAAATCTTCCGGCCGTTGCGCGACCTGCGTTCCGTATTGCACCAGGGGATGATCGGCCAGTCGGCCGCGAACGCGATCCATGCGCTGCTCGACGCGGGCAGCCAGGTGCCGGCCGCCGATGCGCCGCGCGTGACGGGCTTGCGGCCGGAGATCGCGTTCGACGACGTCAGCTTCGCATATCCGGGGCGCCGCGCGGATGCGCATGCGGCGCTGAGCTTCACGGTGCGCGAAGGCGAGACGATCGCCATCGTCGGGCCGAGCGGCGCGGGCAAGTCCACGATCGTGCGCCTGTTGCTGCGCCAGCACGATGCACAGGGCGGTGCCGTACGGATCGGCGGCCACGACGTGCGTACGCTCGACGCCGACCAGGTGCGCGAAATGATCGCGGTCGTCGCGCAGGACGCGACACTGTTCGATGGCAGCGTGGCCGACAACCTGCGCCTTGGCCGTCCCGATGCAAGCGATGCCGACATGATCGCGGCCGCGCGCGCCGCCAACGCGCACGATTTCATTTCGGCGCTGCCCGACGGCTATGCGACGCGCATCGGCGAACGCGGGCTCATGCTGTCGGGCGGCCAGCGCCAGCGCATCGCGATTGCCCGCGCGCTGCTGCGCGATGCGCCGATCCTGCTGCTCGACGAGGCGCTTTCGTCGGTCGATGCGGAGAATGAAGCGCTGATCCAGCAGGCGCTCGACCGGCTCACGCGCGGCCGGACGACGCTCGTGCTCGCGCACCGGTTGTCCAGCGTGATCGGCGCGGACCGCATCCTCGTGCTCGACCAGGGGCAGGTGGTCGACGAAGGCACGCACACGGCGCTGATCGCGCGTGACGGCCCGTATCGCCGGCTGATGGGGCCGCAACTGGAGGCGGTCGCCGAATCCGTCGGCGCGGCGGCGACGGCAGGCACCACTGCGCGTGCGTCGTCGGGTCCGCAGGTGCGGCCGCTGAACGACGACGCGGCGACGATCGGCTGGCCGGAAACGTTGCAGACGCTGCTGCGCTTCGTGCAGCCGTGGAAGGGCAAGGTGGCGCTGACCGTGCTGTTCGGGATCGGCCGCGTGCTCGCGTTCATCGGCGTCGGCGTGATCGGCGCACGGGTGGTCGGTGCGGTGTCGTCCGGCGACGTGAGCACGGCGCTCGTCGTCGCGCTGCTCGTGATCGCGCCGGTGGCGGCCGTGCTGCACTGGCTCGAATCGTGGCTCGCGCACGACATGGCGTACCGGCTGCTCGCGGAAATGCGTATCGCGCTGTTCGCGACGCTCGAACGCCTCGCGCCGGCCGGGCTGCTGCGCCGCCGTTCCGGCGATCTCGTGTCGCTCGCGACGCAGGATGTCGAGACCGTCGAATATTTCTATGCGCACACGCTCGCGCCCGCGTTCGTCGCGGTATTGGTGCCGGCCGCCGTGCTGGTGCTGCTCGCGTCGATTGCGTGGCCGCTCGCGCTCGTGCTGCTGCCGTTCCTGCTGTGGGCCGGGCTGGCGCCCGTGCTCGCGCGGCGCGACGTCGACCGGCTCGGCACCGGCGCGCGCGAAGCGCTCGGCCAGCTGGGCGCGCACCTGACCGAAACGATCCAGGGGCTCGCGGAACTGACCGCGTTCCAGGCGATCGTGCGCCGGCGGGAAGCGTTCCTGGCCGAGGTCGATGCGTATCGCCGGCAGCGCTCGAAGCTGCTCGACGACCTGTCGATGCAAAGCGCCGCGCTGGAAGTCGCGAGCGGCCTCGGCGGGCTGGCCGTCGCGGCGCTCGGTGCGCTGCTGTGCGCACGCGGCTGGTTTCCGCACGCGTCGTTGCCGCTGCTGGTGCTGGTCGCCGTGGCCGCGTTCATGCCGGTGGCCGAAATCGGCCAGGTTGCGCGCCAGCTGGCCGACACGATCGCGTCGACGCGCCGCTTGCGCGCGCTGGAGAAAGAGCCCGTGACCGTGACGGACGGCACGCACGCGATGCCCGGCAATCCGGCCGTGCGTTTCGAGGCGGCGTCGTTCACCTATCCGGGCCGCGGCGTGCCCGCGATCGATCGCGTGAGCTTCGAGGTGCCGCCGGGCAGTACGGTTGCGCTGGTCGGCGCGTCGGGCGCTGGCAAGTCGACGGTCGCGAGCCTGCTGCTGCGCTTCTGGGATCCGCAGCAGGGCCGCGTGACGCTCGGCGGCGTCGACTTGCGCGACCTGCGGCTCGACGACCTGCGGCAGCACATCGCGCTGGTTGCGCAGGATACCTACCTGTTCAACGACACGCTCGAAGCGAACATCCGGCTCGCCGCCAACGACGCGTCTGGTGCGGACGTGCAGCGCGCGATCGACCATGCGGCGCTCGGCGATTTCGTTGCGCGGCTGCCGGACGGGCTCGCGACGCGCGTCGGCGAGCGCGGCGTGCAGCTGTCGGGCGGCCAGCGCCAGCGCGTCGCAATCGCGCGCGCATTCCTGAAGGATGCGCCCGTGCTGATCCTCGACGAGGCGACGTCCCATCTGGACACGATCAGCGAGCAGCAGATCCGCGCGGCGCTGGAAGACCTGATGACGCAGCGCACGTCGATCATCATCGCGCACCGGTTGTCGACCGTGCGCAATGCCGACCTGATCCTCGTGATCGAGCAGGGCAGCGTGATCGAAGCGGGAAGCCACGTGGATTTGTTGGCGCGGCAGGGCGCGTATGCGCGGCTCGTGTCGCATCAGGCGAGCGGGGTGGCCGCGTGAGCGACGCGGCATCGGCGCATCGCCGTCCGGCAAGGTCACGGTCATCCCGCAACACGCGTTGAGTTGCGCCGGCGGTTGCCGGCTCTGTGCGCACAGGCCATCGCGGCCCGTCGCCGCCATCTTCTCCCCACGCGCTGCCATCCGCGGCAGCGCGATCCGGCGGGGCGTCCTGTCCCGCCATCTTCCCGTTTCCTCCGATCAATTCGCCCCGCGCGGCCCGGGTTTGTCTCGATGCATTTATCCGTTGCGGATTTTTTTGTTGTCGTAGTATCGCGTTTGACAACACATGTTGCACTAAGGTCTAATTCGACATCGCATGTTGCGGTGCGGCCTGATGTCGTCGTTACCGCCGGCCGGCTGGCCGGTTACATCGCTCAATCATGCGGAGAGAAACCATGAGTCGCCGTTCCTTCCTGAAAGTCGTCGCGGTCGCCGCCGCGCTCGGCGCAAGCATCGCCCACGCGGATACCAAGACGCTCGTCGTGGGGACCGATACGTCGTTCATGCCGTTCGAGTTCAAGCAGGGCGACAAGTACGTCGGCTTCGATCTCGACCTGTGGGCCGAGATCGCGAAGGACCAGGGCTGGAAGTACACGATCCAGCCGATGGATTTCGCGGGCCTGATCCCGGCGCTGCAGACGCAGAACATCGACGTCGCGCTGTCGGGGATGACGATCAAGGAGGAGCGCAAGAAGGCGATCGACTTCTCCGCGCCGTACTACGACAGCGGCCTGGCCGCGATGGTGCAGACCGGCAACACGTCGATCAAGTCGATCGACGACCTGAACGGCAAGGTGATCGCCGCGAAGACGGGCACCGCGACGATCGACTGGATCAAGGCGCATCTGAAGCCGAAGGAGATCCGCCAGTTCCCGAACATCGACCAGGCCTACCTCGCGCTCGAAGCCGGTCGCGTCGACGCGGCGATGCACGACACGCCGAACGTGCTGTTCTTCGTGAACAACGAAGGCAAGGGCAAGGTGAAGGTTGCGGGCCAGCCGGTCAGCGGCGACAAGTACGGGATGGGTTTCCCGAAGGGCAGCCCGCTCGTGCCGAAGGTCAATGCGTCGCTCGTGAAGATCAAGGCCGACGGTCGTTACGCGCAGATCTACAAGAAGTGGTTCGGCGCCGAGCCGCCGAAGATGTAAGCGCGACGGCGCGCCATGGCGCGGCCGGGTGGCCGCGCCGGTCTTGAATCGAACGGGGAGCGACAAGTGAATTTCGATTGGTCGGCGATATGGGCGGCGTTGCCGGACCTGATGGACGGGGTCCGGTTGACGGTGTTCATTGCATTTTTCGGGCTGGTGGGCGGCTTCATCGTCGGAATGGTCGCGGGCATGTTCCGCGCATACGGACCGAAGGCGATGAATGTGCTCGCGCAGGTCTATATTGAGTTGATTCGCGGCACGCCGATCGTCGTGCAGGTGATGTTCCTGTACTTCGCGCTGCCGCTGCTCGCGCATATCCGCATCGACGGCCTGACGGCCGCGATCATCGCGATTACGGTGAATTCCGGCGCGTATCTCGCGGAAGTGGTGCGCGGTGCGCTGCTGTCGATCCCGAAGGGGCTGACGGAGGCAGGGCTCGCGATGGGCTTGTCGATGCCGCGCGTGCTGCTCAAGGTGGTCGGGCCGCTCGCGTTCCGGCGGCTGATTCCGCCGCTCGGCAACCAGTGCATCGTGAGCCTGAAGGACACGTCGCTGTTCATCGTGATCGGCGTCGGCGAACTCACGCGCAAGGGGCAGGAAATCATCGCGGGCAATTTCCAGGCGGTCGAGATCTGGAGCGCCGTGGCTGTCATCTACCTGTTGCTGACGGGCGCCATGACGTTGACGCTGCGGCTCGTCGAGAAGAGGATGCGTATCCTATGAGCATGATCGAATTCCAGAACGTGTCGAAGAGCTTCGGTCACGTGCCGGTGCTGAAGCACATCGACCTGAAGATCGATGCGGGCGAGGTGGTCGTCGTGATCGGCCCGTCCGGTTCGGGCAAGTCGACGATGCTGCGCTGTATCAACGCGCTCGAGAAGATCACCGGCGGCGAGCTGCTCGTCGACGGCCAGAGCGTGCGCGGCAACGCGACGACGATCCGCAACATCCGGCTCGAAGCCGGCATGGTGTTCCAGCAGTTCAACCTGTTTCCGCAAATGACCGCGCTCGAGAACGTGATGTTCGGGCCGATCCAGGTGCGCGGCGCATCGCGCGCCGAAGCACGCGACCAGGCGATGGCGCTGCTCGACAAGGTCGGCCTCGAATCGCGCGCGAATCATTATCCGTCGGAGCTGTCGGGCGGCCAGCAGCAGCGCGTCGCGATCGCGCGTGCGCTCGCGATCCGGCCGCGGCTGATGCTGTTCGACGAGCCGACGTCGGCGCTCGATCCGGAATTGCGCCACGAAGTGCTGAAAGTGATGCAGGATCTCGCAAACGAAGGGATGACGATGATCGTCGTCACGCACGAGATCGGCTTTGCGAAGCGGGTCGGCACGCGGCTGCTGTTCATGGATCAGGGCGGCATTGCCGAGGACGGCCATCCGGTCGACCTGATCGACCGGCCGCCGACGCCGCGCCTGAAGGAATTCCTGAAACACGTGTCCTGAACGAAACCGAAATAGCCGACATGCCGCTTTCCCTTTCCCCTGTCATCGCCGGTGCGCCGTTCGACATCGGCGTGCGCCTCGGCGACCTTGCCCGCCCCGTATTCGACACGTACATGCAGCAGAGCAGCGCATGGCAGGCCGTGCGCCGCTGGCGCGGCCATCCGTTCGTCGATGCGCTGCGGCAGGCCGCGCTGGCCGCGTACCCTGATCTCGTGGCGGAACTGGACGGGATCGCGGCGGGCATCGGCTGGCCGGCCGAGGACATCTTCCTGTGGAACTGCCGCGGCGAACTGATCCACAACGCGCCGGACGGTTGCACGACGCTCGCCGCGCGCGACGCGGCCGGCATGCGCTGGATCGCGCACAACGAGGACGGCGATCCGTTCCTGCGCGAGCGGTGCCTGCTCGTCGACGTGCAGCCGGCGGGCAAGCCGGGGTTCATCAGTTTCTATTACCCCGGTTCGCTGCCGGGCCATACGTTTGCCGCGAACCGCGCGGGTATCGCGCAAGCGATCAACAATCTGCGGATCAAGACGCCCGCTCCGGGCGTGCCACGCATGATCCTCGCGCGGGCGGTGCTCGACGCGACATCGTTCGACGCGGCCGTCGACGTGTTGCGCGTGAATGCGTGCGCGAGCGGCTTTCATCACACGCTCGGGGCGACCGGCGACACACGCCTGCTGAGCATCGAGGCGAGCGTCGCGCGTTGCTCGGTCGTCGACGTGGCGAGGCTTGCCGGGCACGCGAATCATCTCGTGCATCCGGGCTGTGAAACAGAAGCTCAGATCGTCACGCAATCGTCGGCCGACCGCCAGCGCCGCGTCGACGCGCTGACACCCGGCATCGACGCGATCGACGAAGCCGCGCTGCTCGACGTGCTCGGCGATCGCGCGCCGGAAGGGCTGCCGATCTACCGCGACGATCCGGCCGATCCCGACGACGAGAACACGCTGGCCACCGCCGTGTTCGCGATCGGTGCGACATCGATCGACTTCACCATTCACCAACACGGCACGCAGCGTTTCGCGACGCGCATCGTGCCGTCCGGACGCGCGCACGACGCGTCCTGATCCATGAGGCAACGCATGACGACCGTTTTCCATCGCGCTCCGCGCGCCACCTTGCCCGTTGCCGTCGCTGGCGACGGCATCGAGATCATCGATTCGACCGGCAAACGCTATATCGACGCCTGCGGCGGCGCGGCCGTGTCGTGTCTCGGCCACAGCAACCAGCGCGTGATCGACGCGATCAAGCGGCAGGTGCAGCAACTCGCGTACGCGCATACGTCGTTCTTCACCACCGACGTGGCCGAGGAACTCGCCGACCGGCTCGTCGATGCCGCGCCGGCCGGCCTCGAACACGTGTACTTCGTGTCGGGCGGCTCCGAAGCGATCGAGGCCGCGCTGAAGCTCGCACGCCAGTATTTCGTCGAGAAGGGCGAGCCGCAGCGCCGGCATTTCATCGCGCGGCGGCAGAGCTATCACGGCAACACGCTCGGCGCACTCGCGATCGGCGGCAACGCCTGGCGGCGCGAGCCGTTCCTGCCGCTGCTGATCGAAGCGCACCACGTGAGCCCGTGCTATGCGTACCGCGACCAGCAATCGGGCGAAACCGACGAAGCGTATGCACAGCGTCTGGCGGACGAGCTCGAACGGAAGATCGTCGAACTCGGCGCGGAAAACGTTGCGGCCTTTGTCGCGGAAACGGTGGTCGGCGCGACGGCCGGCGCGGTGCCGCCGGTGCGCACGTATCTGAAGAAGATTCGCGCGGTGTGCGACAAGTACGGCGTGCTGCTGATCCTCGACGAGATCATGTCGGGGATGGGGCGCACGGGTTACCTGTACGCATGCGAGGAAGACGGCGTCGCGCCCGACCTGCTGACGATCGCGAAAGGGCTCGGTGCAGGCTACCAGCCGATCGGCGCGACGCTGGTGAGCGACCGTATCTACCGGACGATCGTCGACGGCTCGGGCTTCTTCCAGCACGGCCACACGTACCTCGGCCACGCAACCGCCTGTGCGGCCGCGCTCGAAGTACAGCGCGTGATCGCCGAAGAGAAACTGCTCGACAACGTGAAGGCGCGTGGCGAGCAACTGCGTGCATCGTTGCGCGAGCATTACGGCGTGCATCCGCATGTGGGCGACGTGCGCGGCCGCGGGCTGTTCGTCGGCGTTGAACTCGTGCGCGATCGCGACACCAAGGCGACGTTCGATCCCGCGCTGAAGCTGCATGCGGCGGTCAAGCGCGAAGCGATGCAGCGCGGGTTGATGGTGTATCCGATGGGTGGCACGATCGACGGCGTCCACGGCGATCACATCCTGGTGGCGCCACCGTTCATCAGCACCGCGCAGCAGATCGATACGCTCGTCGAGCGACTGTCCGGCGCGATCGGCGCGGCGCTCGCGTCGGCCGGTGCGTGACGGCCTCCGAACTTCACGGGAACATCGACATGACTGACAGATTGCCTCCGTTCGATCCCGCATCGGCCACCGATGAGCAGAAGGCCGTGCTGGCCGACATCCTCAGCGGCCCGCGCGGCAACCTGAACGGGCCGTTCCTCGGCTGGATCGCGAGCCCCGAGCTGGCCCAGCACGCGCAAAAGCTCGGCGCGTTCTGCCGCTATCGCACGGGCCTGCCGCTGCGGCTGTCGGAGCTTGCGATTCTCGTGACGGCCGCACGCTGGCGCTCGCAGGCCGAGTGGCACATCCATCATCCGATCGCGCTCGATGCGGGCGTACCGGCGGCGACGGCCGACGCAATCCGGCTCGGCGTCGTGCCCGCATTCGAATCGGATGACGACGCGCTGATTCATGCATTCGCGAGCGAGCTGTACGATACGCGGCGGGTGAGCGACGCGACGTTCGCACGCGCGCAGGCGCGCTTCGGTCACGAAACCGTTGTGAATCTCGTTGCGTTGCTCGGCTACTACGCGCTCGTTGCGATGACGCTGAACACGTTCGGCATGCGCGCGGACGGGCAGACGGAATTGCCGTTTCCGGAGTAAGGGCGGCGCTTCGATCGTGCCGGAGCAGGGCGGCAATACGTCTGACGAACGTCACGCCGCTCGGCTCCCGGCACAATGCAACCAAATGTATTCATGCGGGATCGACGGCCAATGGCCGCGTATGATGGCTTGTTCACGTCGACATGATCGGTGAGCAAGCATGACGAGTACCCGCAAGACCTTGATGATCGCCGGTGGGCTCCTGGTAGCCGCGGCCGGCACTGCCTACGTGATGCTTCTGCGCGCGGACCACCGTGCGATCGAAGACTCGGGCATTGGCGATTCGGCCGCGCCGGCGGCCGTCGCACCCGCGAACAACGATCACGCGGTGCAGGGCGCCATCGCGCCGTCGGCACCCGCCGCCGCGCTGCCGCAGCAACAGGCCGCTGTTCCGCCGCCTCCATCCGCACCCGCGCGCGTCAGCGCCGCGCCTCCTTCTGCCCCCGCTGTGCCGGTCGTCAGCGATAAAGCCCAGCCGGTGACGAAGCCGAGTGCGCCGCTGCCGAAGGTGAATGTCGTGACGGTCGATGCGCAGGATTCGACCCCGCCAGCGCCGCCACCGACCGCCAAACCGGCCCAGCCGGCCGCACCGGCGCAGGTTACGCAACGCGTGCCGCGCAAGCGCGATGGCCTCGAACGCCATGAGGCCGCTGCACCGGCCGCGACGAAATCCGAAACACCGGAAACGGCTGCCCTCGTCAGGGAATCGGCGAAGCTTGACCCGTCGTTGCCGCCGCCGTCGATGTCGTCGATGTCATCGATATCGTCGAGCGCCGGTTCGTACCGGCAGGGCGGTTCGTCGTCGGGTGCGAACCCGGTTGCCGCTGCGATGACCGAGCAACTGGTCAGGCAGTCGAGTAGTTTCAAGGCGTCGCCCTCGGCAAATGGCGATTCGACAGCGACCAAGTAAGCCGCGCGACCCGAACGTGATTTTTGCGAAGATGATCGAGCATCCGGCATTTGGCTGACGTACTCGTTGCCCGGTGGTCGCAGGCGGGTCGACCTGTTCCGCCGAGGTATCCATCCTTGCGGTTTCCGATTCCTTACCTTAAAGATAAGGAAATCTGAATCGGAGGCGCTATGGCATCGGCAACCGTGACATCGAAGGGGCAGGTCACCATACCCGTGGACGTGAGAACCCGCCTGGGTCTTGCGACCGGGGATCGAATCGAGTTCATTCTCAATGAAAAGACCGGGCGGTACGAAGTCGTTCCCGTTACGGATTCGATTACCTCGCTCAAAGGCATCATTCGCAAGCCGGCAAAACCCGTGTCGATCGAGGACATGAATGCCGCAATCGCGGAGCGGGGAGCGTCTGCGAGATGATCGGGCTCGACACGAATGGGCTTGTGAGATATCTCGTGCAGGATGACCCGGTGCAATCGAAGAAAGCGACCCGGCTGGTCGAATCGCTGACTGCCGAGCATCCCGGCTATATCACGCAGGTTGCGTCAGTTGACGTCGTTTGGGTGCTTGCGCGGGCCTACGGTTCGGATCGTGACGAGATCGCGCAGGTGATCGAGGGGCTATTGTGAACGAAGGAACTGGTCGTCGAAGCCTCGGAAACGGTCTGGAAGGCTCTGCGCGTGTATTCCGGCTCGTCCGCGGATTTCTCCGATTGTCTGATCGAATGGACGTGCCATGAGGCGCAATGCCAATACACGATGACGTTTGACGCGAAAGCGGTGAAGGTTGCGGGAATGCGACTCGTCAGTTAAGGACAAGTCGCCATTCGTCGGTGTGTCCAGGCGTCGACAAAAAAAGGACCCCGCACGCCGACCAAAGCATGCGGGGCCAAGAGAGACAAACTGTTTTACCGACGTGCGACGCAGGTTACGCGGCGACCGCTTCCTCGGCCTGCGGCTGCGTAGCGGCCACCGGCGCGACATCCTGCCGGATCAGGTGGTCGAACGCGCCGAGCGATGCCTTCGCGCCTTCACCCACCGCGATCACGATCTGCTTGAACGGCACCGTCGTCACGTCGCCGGCCGCGAACACACCCGGCACCGACGTCGCGCCGCGGGCATCGACGACGATCTCGCCGTGCTTCGACAGTTCAACCGTGCCTTTCAGCCATTCGGTGTTCGGCACGAGGCCGATCTGCACGAACACGCCTTCGAGATCGATGCGCTGCGTGTCGCCCGAGCGCAGGTCCTTGTAGACGAGCCCGTTCAGCTTGCTGCCGTCGCCGGTCAGCTCGATCGTTTGCGCCTGCGTGACGATCGTCACGTTCGGCAGGCTGCGCAGCTTGCGCTGCAAGACTTCGTCCGCGCGCAGTTGCGCGCCGTATTCGATCAGCGTGACGGCCTTCACGATACCGGCCAGGTCGATCGCAGCCTCGACGCCCGAGTTGCCGCCGCCGACCACCGCGACACGCTTGCCCTTGAACAGCGGGCCGTCGCAGTGCGGGCAGTAGGCGACACCGCGGTTGCGGTATTCGCGCTCGCCCGGCACGTTGATTTCGCGCCAGCGCGCGCCGGTCGCGAGAATGATCGTCTTCGCCTTCAGCACCGCGCCGTTCGCGAGGCGGATCTGGTGCACGTCGCCCGGAATCAGCGCGTCGGCGCGCTGCACGTCCATGATGTCGACGTCGTACTGCTTCACGTGCTGCTCGAGTGCCGTTGCGAACTTCGGCCCTTCGGTTTCCTGCACCGACACGAAGTTCTCGATCGCCATCGTGTCGAGCACCTGGCCGCCGAAACGCTCGGCGACGACGCCCGTCGCGATGCCCTTGCGGGCCGAGTAGATGGCGGCTGCCGCGCCTGCCGGGCCGCCGCCGACGATCAGCGTGTCGAACACCGGCTTGTTTTCGAGCGACTTCGCGGCGCGTTCGCCGGCGCCCGTGTCGAGCTTCGCGAGGATTTCCTTCACGCTGCTGCGGCCCTGGCCGAACGAGGCGCCGTTCAGGAACATCGTCGGCACGGCCATGATCTGGCGCGCCTCGACTTCATCCTGGAACAGCGCGCCGTCGATCGCGACGTGGCGGATGCGCGGGTTGATCAGCGACATCACGTTCAGCGCCTGCACGACTTCCGGGCAGTTCTGGCACGACAGCGAGAAAAACGTTTCGAACGCGTAGTCGCCGTCGAGCGCGCGGATCTGTTCGATCACATCGTCGTCGAGCTTGATCGGGTGGCCGCCCGTCTGCAGCAAGGCGAGCACGAGCGACGTGAATTCATGGCCCATCGGGATACCGGCGAAGCGGATGCCGGCCGGCTTGCCGGGCTCGCCGATCGAGAACGACGGCTTGCGCTCGGCGTCGTCGCGGCGTTCGGTCACGGTCACGCGATCCGTCAGCGACGCAATCTCGTTCAGCAGCGCCAGCAGTTCCTGCGATTTCGCGCTGTCGTCGAGCGAGGCGACGAGTTCGATCGGGCGCGTGATTTTTTCGAGGTATGCTTTGAGTTGGTTCTTGAGATTGGCGTCGAGCATGGCGTTTCGGATTCCGTATTAATGATTATGGTCGGGCACGTCGTGCCGGAGGAGGGTGCGGGCCGCATGCTGCGGCGGCCCGCCATCGCGCGCCTCGTGCGAGGCGCGCGGAGCGATCGTCAGATCTTGCCGATCAGGTCGAGCGACGGGGTCAGCGTTTCCGCACCCGGCGTCCACTTGGCCGGGCACACTTCACCCGGATGCGCCGCGATGTATTGCGCAGCCTGCACCTTGCGCAGCAGTTCGCCTGCGTCGCGGCCGATGCCGTTGTCGTGGATTTCGCACAGCTTGATCTCGCCTTCCGGGTTGATCACGAACGTGCCGCGCAGGGCCATCCCTTCTTCCTCGATCAGCACGTCGAAGTTGCGCGACAGCGTGAGCGTCGGGTCGCCGATCATCGGGTACTTGATCTTGCCGATCGTGTCCGACGTGTCGTGCCATGCCTTGTGCGTGAAGTGCGTGTCGGTCGACACGCCGTAGATTTCGACACCCAGCTTCTGGAATTCCGCGTAACGGTCGGCGAGGTCGCCCAGCTCGGTCGGGCAGACGAACGTGAAGTCGGCCGGGTAGAACACGACGACGGACCACTTGCCCTTGAAGTTCTCTTCCGAGACGGGCACGAAATCGCCGTTGTGGTAAGCGGTTGCCTTGAACGGCTTGATTTGGGTGTTGATGATCGGCATCTGGAGAATTCCTTGTCTTCAGTGGTGAGTGGAGTGTTGCCAGTATCCGGGTTCACCCTGAGTTTGTGAAATTGCTTGTTTCAATCCGGGGCATCGGGATTTTCTATCTGCTTCCGGCCCTTGATTTGTCGGCGTGAGCGCCGGGCACCCGGTGCAGGGGGAGGGGCGTCAGTACGCGAAAGCCATGGGGGTCGACTCCAGGTCGCGCAGACGCCCGATCGGGTAGTCCGTGCCGGGGCGCGCGTTTACCACTCCGACCGAAAATCCTCGTGGCGGGTGACCGTGCGGCCTTTCCAGAGACCGAAAACATTGTCAGCAAATGTTGTCGCGTGCCGAGCGACATAGGCATCGATTGCGTCGCGGATGACGTCGGCGCAGGAGCTGTTCTTGAGCGCTGCGATGAAGGTCGGCGCGGCGTGCTGGTCATCCGATAGATCGACGGGAACTCTGCTTATGGCAATCTCCATTACAAGGAATGGGCATCATGGAGATCCGGCCCGGGATACGCAACGTCGTGGCTTGGCCGATGCGATTGCTGCTTCCCGGGGCGGGCTGAAGTCCCATCGCCGGCCCGCTCCGCTCAAATCCCCGCCATCTTCCTCAACCACGCCGCCAGCCGCCGCGCGCCGTCCGGCATGTCCGCGTCCTCGCGCGTGCACAGGTAGTAGTCGCGCCCGTCGTCGAGTACGTGATCGAACAGCTTCACGAGCTCGCCGTTCGCCAGCTCGCGCTCGACCAGCGGCGCGCGCAGCAGCGCCGCGCCGAGATCCGCGCGCGCGGCGCTCAGCGTGAGTTGCCCATCCTCGAACATCGGCCCCACCGCGTGCGACACATGCCGCACGCCGGCGCCCTGCAGCCAGTTGACCCACGTGCTGCGATCCTCGTCGTGCACGAGCGGTGCGCGCGCGAGATCGGCGGGCGTGCGGAACGGCCCGTGGCGCTTCAGGAACGACGGGCTGCACATCGGCACCATCGCGCCCGGCAGCAGCCGCTCGCAGCGGTAGCCGGGCCAGTCGCCGGTGCCGAAGCGGATCGACAGGTCCGACGCGTCGCTCCGGTAATTGCGGTGATGCGCGTACAGCACCGTGACGTCGACGTCCGTGTTGTCGGCGAGGAACGCGTGCAGCCGCGGAATGAACCAGCCGATGCCGAGCAGCGGGATCAGGCTGACGGTGATCTGCCGCAGCGACGAGCGGTCGCGCACGAAGCGCGTTGCGCTGCGCAGCACCGAGAACGCGGCGCTGATCGAGCGGTAGTAGTCGCGCCCTTCGTCGGTGAGCGCGAGCAGCCGGCCCTCGCGCACCGTCAGCGGCGTCTGGATGAACGCTTCGAGCAGTTGCAGCTGATGGCTGACGGCCGACGGCGTGATGTCGAGCTCGCCTGCCGCCGCGGTGACCGACCCGAGACGCGCAAACGCTTCGAATGCACGCACCGCACGCAGCGGAGGATCGTGCGGCAATTGTTCGATATTTTTCATGTATCGAATTTTATCGAAAAGTCAGGGTAAGCGACAACATGAAAATATCCTTTGTTTACCGGGATATACGTTAATGTGGCGAGAACAGCATAAGCATCCAACAATTGGGTATTTGGGGTTTGGGTGATGAATATTTAATATTTTTCATGTTTTGATCCGATTCGCCGATCCCCGCACATGAAAATCGCATTTCTCCACGCCAGCCTCGCATTCTCGGCCGCCGCCCTGGTCGCCTCCGCTCCCGCGTTCGCACAATCCGCGCCGCAGACGATCCTGATCGGTCTCGCCGCGCCGCTGACCGGCCCGTCCGCGCGGATCGGCAAGGATCTGCAGAACGGCGCGCAACTCGCTATCGACGACGCGAACGCGAAGCATCCCACCATCGGCGGCAAGCCGGTCGTCTACAAGCTCGTCGCGGCCGACGACCAGTCCGATCCGCGCACGGCCGTCGCGGTTGCGCAGCAGCTCGTCGACCAGCACGTGATCGGTGTCGTCGGTCACTGGAACACGGGCTGCAGCGTGCCGGCGTCGCGCGTGTACCGCGATGCGGGCATCCCGCAGATCGCACCGGCATCCACCGGCCATCAATACACGCAGCAGGGCTACGCGACGGCGTTCCGCATCATGGGTCACGACGATGCGGGCGGCAATTTCACCGGCGCGTATGCGGTGAAGACGCTGAAGGCGAAGCGCATCGCGGTGATCGACGATCGCACGTCGTTCGGCGCGGGGCTGGCCGACCAGTTCATCAAGGGCGTGCAGGCGAACGGCGGCGCGATCGTCGATCGCCAGTACGTGAACGACAAGACGACCGACTTCAGCGGCGTGCTGACGGCCATCAAGGGCAAGCGCGCGGATCTCGTGTTCTTCGGCGGCCTCGATGCGCAGGCTGCGCCGATCTCCCGCCGGATGCGCCAGCTCGGCGTGAATGCGCCGCTGCTCGGCGCGGGCGGTTTCGTGAGCCAGACCTTCCTGTCGCTCGCGGGCAAGGACGGCGACGGCGTGACGGCGCTCGAACCGGGCCTGCCGCTCGACCGGATGCCGGGCGGCAAGGCGTTCGACACGCAATACCAGGCGCGCTTCCGCGCACCGATCGAATTGCATGCGCCGTTCGCGTACGACGCGGCCGCCACGCTGATCGCGGCCGCGCAGAAGGCCGGCACGACGCAGCCGGCGAAGCTCGTCGCGGCGGTGCGCGCGATCGACCGGCCGGGCGTGACGGGGCGCGTCGCATTCGACGCCGAAGGCAACCTGAAGGACCCGGCCTTCACGATCTACCAGGTGCGCGGCGGCAAGTGGACCGTCGTCGACGTGCTTGGCGGCGCGCGCACCGCAGCCAAGTAAGTAACAAGACAACCAAGACGATCCCCATGACAGAAGCGAACCCGACATCCGCCACCGCACCCGAGGACACGCGCCTCGGGATCCTCGCGCGGCGCCGCATCGAAGCGGAAATCATCAAGCCGATCTACGAGATCATGAAGCGCGAGTTCGGCACCGAGCGTGCGCAGGCCGTGATCGCGGAAGCCGTGCGCGGCGCGGCCGTCGACGCAGGCCGCACGTTCGCCGCGCAGGAGCCGGACGGCGCGAGCGTGAAGTCGTTCATCGCGCTGCAGGTGCTGTGGGAGAAGGACGATGCGCTCGACGTCGAGGTGCGGCGCGCGGACGACGCGCACTACGACTACGACGTGCATCGCTGCAGTTACGCGGAGATGTATCACGCGATGGGGCTCGGCGAGATCGGGCACCTGCTGAGCTGCGCACGCGACAGCTATTTCATCCAGGGCTATGCGCCGGACGTCGCGCTTACGCGCACGAGCACGATCATGCAGGGTGGCAAGCGCTGCGATTTCCGCTACGCACTGCAGCGCGCGCCGGAGCACGGCGATGCGTGACGACACCGTGAACCTGCCGCGCGTCGACGGCGACCGTCTGTGGGCGTCGCTCGAGCGAATGGCGCAGATTGGCGCGACGCCGAAGGGCGGCGTCTGCCGCCTCGCGCTGACCGATCTCGATCGCGAGTCGCGCGACCTGTTCGTGCAGTGGGCGCGCGACGCCGGCTGCACGGTGCGCGTGGACCAGATGGGCAACGTGTTCGCACGCCGCGCGGGCCGCAATCCCGATGCCGCGCCGGTGATGACGGGCTCGCACGCCGATTCGCAGCCGACCGGCGGCCGCTACGACGGCATCTACGGCGTGCTTGGCGGGCTCGAGGTCGTGCGCGCGTTGAACGACGCGGGCATCGAGACCGAGCGTCCGGTCGACGTCGTGATCTGGACCAACGAGGAAGGCTCGCGCTTCGCGCCGGCGATGGTGTCGGCCGGCGTGTTCTCGGGCGTCTATACGCTCGAATACGGGCTCTCGCGTACCGACAGCGCGGGCAGGACGATCGGAGCGGAACTGGAGCGCATCGGCTACGCGGGCGCCGAACCCGTCGGCGGCTATCCGGTGCACGCGGCGTATGAACTGCATATCGAGCAGGGCCCGATTCTCGAACGGGCCGGCAAGACGATCGGCGTCGTGACGGCCGGGCAGGGGCAGCGCTGGTACGAAGTGACGCTCACCGGCGTCGACGCGCACGCGGGCACGACGCCGATGGAGGTCCGCCGCGATGCGCTGGTCGGCGCCGCGCGGATGATCTCGTTCATCGAAGTGCTCGGCCGTCGTTACGCGCCGTACGCGCGCGCGACGGTCGGGATGATCGAGGCGCGGCCGAACTCGCGCAACACGGTGCCGGGCGGCTGTTTCTTCACGGTCGAATTCCGTCACCCCGACGATGCGGTGCTCGACGAACTGGACGCGGTGCTGCGCGCGGAACTCGCACGCGTGGCGGACGAATCCGGCCTCGGCGCGCAGATCGAGCAGATCTTCACGTATGCGCCGATCCCGTTCGCGCCACGCTGCATCGACACGGTGCGCGACGCGGCCAAGGCGCTCGGGTTGTCGCACATGGATATCGTGTCCGGGGCGGGCCACGACGCATGTTATGTCGCGCGTGTCGCGCCGACCGGGATGATCTTCGTGCCGTGCGTCGACGGGCTGAGCCACAACGAGGCCGAAGCGATTACGCCCGAATGGGCGACGGCGGGCGCCGACGTGCTGTTGCGCGCGGTGCTGCAGAGCGCGCAGGAAGCCTGAGCGCGACACGCCCGGCCTGGCGGGAAGGTGCTCGCCGGGCCGGGTTTGCTTGCCTCTGCCGCAGCGCGCGTGCGATGCGCGTCAGGCCGGCGGTGAATGCCGATCGATATATCGGCGCATCACGTAGAACGCCGTATCGGTGCGCCCGGGCATCGTCATCGGCGCGCCATCGGCCACAAACCCGAGTTTTTCATAGAACCGGTACGCTGCTTCACGCGCCGTACACCACACGAGTGCAGCGCCGCGTGCTTCCGCGTGCCGCACGCAGACCTGCACCAGCACGCGCCCGAATCCCATGCCGCGCACGGCAGGGTCGACGGCCATTCCGCGAAGCCGCCACGCCGGCCGGGCAGGGTCGTCGTCGCGCGGCTCCTCGCAGAGCGATGCGATCGCCACGAGGCTCGACCGGCCGTCGAGCACGCCGACGTGCAGTGTCGTCGGCGCATGGTCGCCGGCCAGTTCGCACGCGTTCAGATCGCCGTTCAGCAGGATCGTCGCCCTGAGCGGGTGCGTCTGCACGGCGTCGATCGGTGCGAGGGTGAACAGCGTGTCGTGTGGCGCCATCAACGTTCCCAGGATGGTCGGTTGCCCGTTACTTGCCGGCCTTGCGCTTTGCCATGTACGCGAGATACGCGACGATCTGGTCGAGTTCGCGGTCGCTCAACTGGTCGGGCGGAAACGCCGGCATGCTGCGGCCCGGCCAGTCGCGTACCGACGCCGGGTTGCGGATATAGCGGCGCAGCGCGGCCGGCTGGAAGTAGTCGACCGGATTCATCGGCGTGTTCAGGTCGGGGCCTGCATGGCTGCTGCCCGCACCGTCGAGCCGGTGGCAGGCGAGGCATTGCGTGACGAACAGCCGCTGGCCCGTGCGGGCCGGATCGTCGGCGGGCAACGCCGCATCGACGGCGAGCGAGGGCCAGCGCGCGAGGGGTGACGATTCGATCGTGACGCGCACGATCTGGTACGGCCACTGCTCGCCGCGCACCGACGACGCGTCGGGACCGAGCCAAACGAGGTAAAACGGCCCGGCGCTGACCTGCTTGCCGGGCAGCTTCGGCCACGGATGGGCCGGATCCTCGATCGCGAGCCACGGGACGGCGCGGGCCGGTGCATGGCGGCGCACGAGATCCATCGGCAGTTGCGCGGCGAAGCCGTCGGCCGCGCGCGTTTCAAGCACGCCGTCGGCCGGCAGCGGCGTGTCGCCGAGCAGAGCGGTGAACGGCACCGCGCGGAACGTCATCGGCCGGCCGTATGCGATGTCGCGCGGCACGTGGATGTCCGTCGCGTCGGGGCGCGCGAGCAGCGTCTGCCGGGTGAGGGCGCGGGCCGTGCCGTCGGTGTCGAGCTTGAGTGTGGACTGCGCCGACGCGCGTTGTCCGAGCAGGCACACCGTCAGCAGCACGAGCGAAAACCACTGGCGCTTCAGCATTCGTTCTCCGGGAAAGGGTGTTCCGGCGGCGGCAGGAGGCGGGCACCGCGGCCGATGGAAGGAATCGGGCGACAGTCTATCCGGTACGCGCGGCGCTGGCGAATCCGGCGAGGGAGGTGCGATCGGAGCAAGCGCACGGTAGTATCGTGCGTCGACCCATGCCGGTGCGGCCATCCACATCCGGTGCCGGGCCGCGCACGCCACGATACCGTCGGCAACGTTCGACGCTACCGGACAACCCGCATGGACACTGCCACAGACCGGGCGCTCGCCCATATCCGACAATCCTGGCCGTCGCCTGAGCGGCGAGGCGCTGCCTTCCCCATTACGCTCAATTTCCATCCCGACACGCTGACTGCCGGCATCGGCACGCTCGAGCGGATCGTCGGCGACGGCCTGTATCGGTCCCAGTTCGAAACGGCGACGAGCAATGGCGGCATGACCGCGTACCCCGGTGGCGACCGCTGGCTGTGGGAAAGCAGGATGTTCGGGCAGGCGTACGACGATGCCGATCCCGCGCTGCGGCCGAAGTACGGTGCGCTGAATCACCGTCTCGATCCCGTTGGCGGATCGAGACGCTTTGGATCGTGTCATTTGCGTCTGCGCAACGATGTGCATCGGCGAACGACCTTCTGCTATCCGGATAGCTATTACCAGCCCGCGCATTTCGCGATTCAGGACTGCACGGCGCTGATCTCGCTCGCGGCTGAAAACCGCGACGGGCTCGATGCGCTGCTCGACAACTACATCGAGGCGCAGGTTCACGGTGTGGTGAGTCTCGGCGACGATGTCGACGCGATCGTGCTCGATCCGAGCTATCGCGATACGGCGGTCGAGGCGGCGGCGGGGCGCTCGGGCTGCCGGGTCGAGTGGCACGGCGGTTTCAGGCTGTCGCTGGATCGGCTGGCCGAGTGCGAGCAATTCCGCGGGCCGGCGGCGGCCGATGCCATTGCGCGGATTGCCGTCGACCGCGTCGTGACGCCGGCCGTGCTCGGCCGTGCGCGCGACGGCGTGCTCGATTATCAGACGGCGAAGTGGGTGTGGCATTGCGTGGCGCGGTTCGGCCAGGATAGCGGGACCACCGGCTGAACGGGGGCAACCGCGCGAGCCATCCGACGTCGCGCGCGCCGTGTCGCGCCGTCAATGACTCGAACAGGGCACGTCACGCTTCGGCACCGGCGTGTCGCGCTCCGGTGCGAAATCGGCTTCGCGCGTGCCTGACGGCGTCAGCGACACGAAATGCATCGCCGTGCCACCGGCCGGGAATCCGGCGATACCGGTCGAACCCCATGGAATCGGCGACCGCTGCGCGCCGCGCACTGAAATGTCCGACGCCCCGAGCGCAAGCGTCAGCAGCCGCCCGTCGCGGGTCGGCACGTACGCATGCGTGCCGGCGACCCCGATGCCCGACTCGCGTACCGACGCGGGCAGGCAGTCGAGCGTCGCCGTGCGACGGCCGTCCGGGGCGATCAGCATCGCGACGCCGCGATCGTCTGCCGTCGTCGTGACGACGATGAAACGGTCGATCTCGGGCACATAGGCCGACGAGTACACGTAGTACCGGATCCTGTCGGTCAGCGTCCCGAGCAGGTCCAGCTTCGCGGTGACGGGATCGAACGTCGCGTATTCGAGCGTCGCGTCGGTGCTGCCTTCGATGAATTTCTGCCAGACGAGCAGGGCGGTGCGTTGCGAGCCCGCGATCACGGGCCACCACTCGCGGCGATGCGGCGCGACCGCGACGTGGTTCAGCACGCGTCCAGTCGCGTCGTAGGTTTTCAGGTAGACGCCGTTGCCGGTGCCGAGATTGTCGACGCCGCCGCCGTCGACCCAGTCGGCCGAATAGAACACGACGAAGTGTTCGCCGACCGTCGCGACGTGCCCGGAGTGGCCGCCCGACTCGACGTCGTTCGGGTAGGGCTTGATCGGCTTCAGGTCGCGGCGGTAGATGCCGTAGCGCTGGCTGACTTCCTGCGGCGCGTTCCAGCCGTCCTCGAACGTAACGAAGATGTCGCCGCGCGCGTTCTGTGCAATCGATACAGGTTCCTGCGCTTCGGGACGGCTGATGAATGTACGAACGTGCAGCAGGCGTGGCTTGCCGGGCAGCCATTCGCCGACGTACACGTCATGCGGCCAGTTGCCGTTGCGCAGTGCGCCGCGCGGCACGGTGCCCGAGCTGCTGAAGAACACCCAGCGTTTGCCGTTGCCGGCGTCGGCCACGCCGATGCCGTGCATGAAGCGTCGCGGGTCGCCGGTGTCCTGCGGCGACGCCGGGGCCGGCACGGCGACCGTATGCACGGCCGGCACGACGGCGAGCGCGGGCAGCGACACCGCGCCGACGCAGCACGCGCCGCAGAGCGCGGCCGTGGCTGCGACGCGCGATGCGGCCGCCTGCGCCGGGCGGGTTCGCTGCTTCATTCGACGGTCACCGATTTCGCGAGGTTGCGCGGCTTGTCGACGTCGGCGCCGCGCGCGCAGCCGACGTGATACGCGAGCAGTTGCAGCGGGATCACGTTGACGATCGGCGACAGCAGGTCGCCCGACTCGCGCACACGGATCAGGTGCGTGTCGCGGTCAGTGTCGATTTCAAGCTGGCTGCCGGCGAGCACGTAGAGCCGGCCGCCACGCGCGCGCACCTCGGCCATGTTGGACTTCAGCTTCTGGAACAGGCGGTCGTCCGGCGCGATCGTGACGACCGGCATCGCGCTCGTGACGAGCGCCAGCGGGCCGTGCTTCAGCTCGCCGGCAGCATAGCCTTCCGCGTGGATGTACGACACTTCCTTGAGCTTCAGCGCGCCTTCCAGCGCGATCGGGAAGTGGATGCCGCGCCCGAGGAACAGCGCGTTCTCGGTGCGCGCGAATTTCGCGGCCCAGCCCATGATCTGCGTTTCCAGTGCAAGCGCGTGACTGATGCGGCCGGACAGCGCGCGCAATTGTTTCAGGTGCATCGCGACCTGCGCCGCATCGAGCCGGCCGCGCAGTTGCGCGAGCGTCAGCGTCAGCACGAACAACGCGACGAGCTGCGTCGTGAACGCCTTGGTCGACGCAACGCCGAGCTCGATGCCTGCCCGCGTGAGGAATCGCATCGGCGCGTTGCGCGCGATCGTGCTGGTCGCGACGTTGCAGATCGCCAACGACAGCTCCTGGCCCATTGCGCGCGCCTGCTCGATCGCGCCGATCGTGTCGGCCGTTTCGCCCGACTGCGAGATGCCGACGACGAGCGTGCGCGGATCGGCCACCGTGTCGCGGTAGCGGAATTCGCTGGCGATCTCGACCTGCGCGGGAATGCCGGCGATGCTCTCCAGCCAGTATTTCGCGGTCAGGCCCGCGTAGTAGCTGGTGCCGCAGCCGAGCAGCAACACGCTCCTGACTTTCGACAGCAGCGCGCGCGTGCCGTCGGTCGCATCGAACAGCGCCGGCGAGATCGTGTCGATGCCGTCGAGCGTGCTGTCGATCGCCTTCGGCTGCTCGAAAATCTCCTTCTGCATGAAGTGCTGGTACGGGCCGAGCGCGGCGTCGCCTTCGCGCGCCTTCACTTCGCACAGCGGGCGCTGCGCCTCGTGTCCGCCCGAGTCGACCACGGCGATGCGTTCCGGCGTGATCAGCGCGACATCGCCGTCTTCCAGGTAGACGAAGCGATCGGTGAGGTCGCCGAGCGCCGCGCAGTCCGACGCCAGGTAGTTCTGCTCGGCGCCGATGCCGATCACGAGCGGCGAGCCGGCGCGCGCGGCGACGAGCCGCTGTGGTTCGCGCGCGCTCAGCACCGCGATCGCATACGCGCCGCGCAGCCGCTTGACGGCGCGCACGACCGCGTCGAACAGGTCGTCGCGATAGACGCTGTGGATCAGGTGCGCGATCACCTCGGTGTCGGTCTGGCCGCGAAACGTGTAGCCGTGCTCGCGCAGCTCCACGCGCAGCGCGTCGTGGTTCTCGATGATCCCGTTGTGCACGACCGCGATCGTGTCGCCGGACATGATCGGATGCGCGTTCATTTCCGACGGCGCGCCGTGCGTCGCCCAGCGTGTATGCGCGATGCAGGTCTGCGCTTCCAGGCCGAGCGTCAGCACGCGCGCCTGCAGGTCCGTCACGCGCCGCAACGTGCGTTCGCTACGCAGGCGCCCGTCGTCCTGCACGGCGATGCCGCACGAATCGTAGCCGCGATACTCGAGCCGGCTCAACGCATTGACCAGTTGCGGTACCTGATTGTTCAGGCCGCTTGCTCCGACGATTCCGCACATGATTCACCTCGTCCAGAAGAAGTTGCCGGCCTGCCGGCGATGCGTGGCGGGCGGCGTCAGGAGCGGCGCCGCGCGGCACGGATGGCACCCGTGCGCGGCAGCGCGTCTCCGCCGACTTACTCGCGGGGCTGCGGCCCCGCGTGGGCTACCCATTCGATACCGGAAATCGACCCGTTCGCGTCGTGCGACGCGACGAGAATGCGCGTCGTGCGCTGCGCGCCGCGCCGGCGGGCGCCGGCCAGCGCGGTGGTTGGCACCGAGCGGACCTTCGCGCTGGCCGAGCGCCGCAGCATCTTCGACACGCGCAGCCGGAAGGCGAGCGGATGCACGACGCGCCCGGCGATCAGCCACGTGACGATCGTGCCCGCGATGGTCGCGATCGAGGTCGCGTAGAACACCATCTGCTCGATCGGCATCTCGGCCTGATTGAACGGCAGCAGGTAGCGGTACGTATAGATGCAGATCGATGCCCATACGGCGCCGACCAGCGCGGGCCGCACGAGGCGGAACCAGACGACCTGCACGGAGCCGACGATGCGGCCGCGTTCGGCGATCATTTCGCGCGGGGTGCGCAGGGAAAGGTCAATAATCGGCGCGTTCTTCATGGTGAATGCCTCGGTCGGGGCTGACCCATACGGCCCGCTTGCCGCGGCCCCGCAGCACGACGGCCGGCAGGGCGACGACGGTGGTGATCATGCTGATCAGCCAGAAAGCAACGGGGTACCAGATGGTGTCCAGGAAATACATCAGGAGTTTTTCGTCATACTGACGATCGATCATGCTGCCGATGATCAGCTGCAGGATGCAGGTCGCAACCAGCAACATCCCGTGCCAGTGCGGCACGACCGATACGTGCCAGCTCGGCGGCAGCGGATAGACGACGTCCACCAGTGCGAGCAGCAGAATGAACGACATCGAATAGGCCCACGCGATGCCGATCAGGTACTCGACGAACAGCGGCCACATCATCAGCTGCGTCGGCCGCGCGAGCGTGCCCGCATATTTCATCAGCACCTGGATGCCGCCTTTCGACCAGCGCAGCCGCTGCCGGTAGAGCCCCTTCAGCGTCTCGGGCATCAGGATCCAGCTCAGCGCGTGCGGCTCGTACACGACGCGCCAGTCGCGGCATTGCAGCTTCCAGCTGATGTCGATGTCCTCGGTCAGCATGTCCGAACTCCAGTAGCCGACGTCGGCGAGCGCGGTCTTGCGGAACATCGTGACGACGCCCGACACCGTGAAGATGCGGCCGTACACCTGCTGCGTGCGCTTGATCAGCCCGACGATCGACGAGAATTCGCCGACCTGCATGCGGCCGAGCAGCGACGTGCGCGTGCGGATGCGCGGGTTGCCGGTGACGGCGCCGACACCCGGATCGGTCAGGAAGTGCTCGAGCATCCAGCCGATCGCGTCGTGCCCGAGCAGCGAATCGCCGTCGATGCAAAGCAGATACTCGGCGTTGGATACCGCTGCCGCGGTGGTGAGCCCGACCGCCTTGCCTTCGTTGCGCGCGTGATGGATCACGAGCAGCCGCGGGATCTCGACGGCCAGTTCGTTGAGGATCTCACCGGTGCGATCCTGGCTGCCGTCGTTGACCGCAATGATGTCGTAGTTCGGATACTGCATCCTGTTCAGGTGGCCGATCACGCTGCGCGCGTTCGCGGCTTCGTTGAAGCAGGGCACGACGATCGAGATCTTCGGGATGCCGCTCGATGCGATCGTCCGTGTCGACAGCTCGCGACCTTCTTCGAGCAGGAAGTAGTGCACCACACCGCCGATCATCCACAGATACGACATGAAGAACGGGTAGTAGAAGACGAAATCCTGCAGGCGCGTGATGAGGCTGTGGGTGGTCATGGCGTCTTCACCCCCTTCGATTGTTGCATCTGCATCAGCGCGTTGATCGAGGTCGGATCGAGGCGCGACTTCAGCGACATCACGTCGCGCATCGCGTCGAGCTCCGGCTGGCCGTTCAGGAAGTTGTCCGGGTAGTAGCCGAAATTCACGGCGCCTTCGCTGCGCAGCCGCCGCATCTGGGCGAGCAGCGTGCTGGCCGGCACGTCCTTGTGCGCGTGCCAGTCGTACGATTGCAGTTCGAACACGGTGCGCTGCAGCCCGCGCTGTTTCGCGCGCACGGCCCGCACGAGCTGGTCCAGCCAGCCTTCGGGGTCCTTCGCCTGCTCCATGTACGGCATCGCCATCAGTGCGACGTAGTCGTAGGCGGCGAGGAAATCGTCGTAGTTCTGCGCGTACCACGCTTCCGACTCGGGCTTGAGCACCGGCAGCGCGAAGATGTTGCGCACGGTCAGCACGTCGCCGACGTTCTGGTGGGCCAGCACGATCTGCTCGAGCTGCCGGGTCAGGTCGATCAGGTAGCGCGACTTCTGGCGCGTCCAGCGCTTCATCAGGTCGGGGTTCTCGCGGATCTTGCCGACGTCGGCCGGCAGCCCCCACTGCGCATAGGTGCTCAGCGCATGCCGGCCCGCATCCTCGTAGTCGTCGAGCACGGCGTCGTCGCTGAACAGGATGCCGCTGAACGACGCGTGCTTGCTGAGGTCCTCGTAGATTTGCTGGATCATCAGCCGTGCATCGGGATCGAACGGGCTCAGCCGGAACATGCGCGTGCCGTTCTCGCGGGCCGGCGCGCCGCCATATGCGCTGACGGCCTCGAGCCCGCGCTGCTTGTCGGCCGGCGGCCGGAACGCGAGCACCGGCATCCACGCGTACACCTGCACGTTGGAGCGCGTATTGAGCTGCCATGCGGCACGCGAGAACAGGTCGGCGCGCATCGGCAGGTGCCGGTTAGGGAAATACACCGATTCGGCCACGCCGGTGCCCTTCGGGTCCGCATAGGCCTGCAGATAGACCGATTTCGGCTGCATCCGGTAGATGCGCTCGATCAGCTTGCCGAGATTCGCTTCCTGCCGCGCGGGATCGGGATCGTAGACCTGGTCGAGATCGACCTGCACGGTGCGCTCCGGCACGTCGACGTCGCCACGGTTGGACGCCGGCTCGCGCATCGAGCGCTCGAACCCGCCGATATCGACGTCGTACATCATCAGGATCCGCCTCAGCCGGTCCAGCGGCACTTCCGGCGTATTCGGGCCGGCGTCGAGGCTGAACTGGATATCCATGCCGAGCGACGTCGATATCTGGCGCACGGGCTGGTTTTCCGCGCCGTATGGCCACACCATCGAGCGGGCGACGATGCCGGTGTGTTCGCGGATCTGCCGCACGCATGTCTGCAGGTCGTCGTGCACCCGCGCCGCGAATTCGGCGTCGGTTTCATAGCGTTTCTGGTCCTGCAGGTAGAGGTGCGACGTGGTCGCCGGCAACTCGTTGCCTTGCGGATTCGCGATCGCGCCATGATGGAGGTTGTGGGTGTGGCAGCCGAGCTCGACGAGGTGCGACTGACCGAGCTGCTTCACCTCGTCCCACGACATGAAGTAGTCGCGCGGTACCTGGACCTTGTCGCTGATGCGGATTGGCGTATCCGCCGGCGTATCGATCCACGCGGTGACGATGCCCATCACGGCCGGATACTTGAAGCGCTCGAGCAACGGCAGCACCTTCGTGTAGTGACTGCGAAAGCCGTCGTCGAACGTGAGCAGCACCGCGCGCGGCGGCAGCGGCTTGCCGCCGTGCCGCGACTCCTCGATCTGCTTGACGGTGATGGTGTGGTAGTTGTTGGTTTGCAGCCACGAGAAGATCGCGGTCAGCGTACCGGTATCGACCGCGAACGGATCGACCATTGCGGACGGTGACGAAAACGACGCCATCAGGTTGTCGCGCACGTCGTGCATGCAGATCACGCGGAACGTCTTGCCGTCGGCCGGATCGGACGGCGGCAGCAGGTCGATCATCCTGGCGTTCGTCACGCCCGGGAACAACGAACAGGCGGCAAACGTGCCCAGGCATCCGCACATGAAGGTCCGTCTGGTTTGCATTGCGCGATCTCCTTGCTAGAACGGCAGGTTGACCGACAGGAAGCCGGTTTCGGAGCGCTCGCGCTGGCCGTCGTACGCGTGACTGCTGACTTCGACGCCGTAGGTCAGCGTGATGTCGTGCTTGAACGTCCACGCGTGTTCGAGGCGCACGCTCCACAGCGGGCTGGTGCCGAAGCCGCGCTCGTTGTACACGCCGCCGGACGCCGACACGCGTTGCTGCAGCGACATGTCGCCCTTCTTCCACAACGTCAGCTGGTGCATCACGGTTGCCGCGGCCGCATAGTCGCGACCCGGGCTGAAGTAGGGCGCGTCCTGGCGTGTGTTGCTGTCGGTGCCGAGATCCAGCGATACGTTGACGAGCTGGTTGGCGGACGTGTACACGCGCTGCGTGGCGCTCGCCGCGATTTCCTGGTGCAGGTTCGAATCGCTGTAGCGGCTGACGCCGTAGCTCAGCTTGACCTCGCGGCGATCGTTCTGGCGATAGACGACCGCGACGTTCGCGGAGCGTCCCCAGACGTGCGCGGCATAGGCCTTCCACGGCAGCGAGTTGTCGTTGGTGTCGAGCCCGGCGCTGACTGTCCAGTAGTCGTTCAGCGCGTAGGCGATCGACCCGCGGCCGCCGGTTCGGCCGTCGGTGCCGAACGAGCGCGTGACCTCGCCCTGCACGGTGAGCGGGCCGTGCCGGTAGTCGCCGCCGACGCCCGTGCGCGTGCGGCTGACGTTGCCGCCGTCGGTTTGCGCGTAACCGAAGAACGTATGCGAGAAGACCCGCCAGTTGTCGCCGAACGGTTGCGAATACACATAGCTGTCGGACGAGAAGCTGTTGTCCGCCAGTGCGCTGTTGCCGTGCTCGAAGCTCAGGTCGGTCGTGAAAATGGGGCTGCGGTACGCGTTGTAGTCGCGCTTGAAGCCGCGCACGGCGCCGCTGTCCGGGAACGTGTTGTCGAGGGTCTGGTCGACGGTCTTCGCGGACGCGTAGTCGTCCGCCGTGAGCGACGCGCGGCCGAGGCCCGCGAGCATTTCGACGCTGTCCGGATGATCGGTCAGCGACGCGCGATACATCGCGATGGCCTGGCGCGGATGCGACTGGCCCGATACCGCGTCGGCGTGGGCGGCACGGATCTCCGCGTTGAACGGCACCTGTTGCTCGAGCTGTTCGAGCGCGGCGATTCCTTCGTCGACACGACCTGTGAAGATCAGGTATTGCGCGCGTAGCCGGTAGTAGCGCAGGTAATCGCTTTCTTCCGGGCCGACGCTCGTCACCTGTTTGGCGGGCGGCAGCGACTTGCCCATCTCGTCGAGCACCTGCTTCGCGTCCGCCGCGCGCCCCTGGTCGACGTATGACCAGAACAGCCCCTCGCGCAGTTCGATCGGACGCGTGCGGGCGCCGTACTGGAAGCCGCGGGTCGCACGGTCGGTCGGCGACGCGGTGGCCTGCTGCAGCGCGCGCTGGTACACGGCGTTTGCCTTCACCGGTTCGCTCAGGTACAGGTAGGCATCACCGACGGCCGCGAGCGCGTCGATCGAGATTTCCGCGTTGGAGGGAATCGTCTCGAACGTCGCGACGGCCAGCTTCATGTCGCCGCGTGCCGCGTAGGCGACCGTGCGGTCGCCCGCGAGCGCCGTCCTGACCGGCGTGTACTCCGGCGTGGCCGGCATCCGCTTGTCGAGGTCGTCGGCCGCGCGTAGCGCGCTGTCGAGACCGTCGAAGCGGTCCGAACTCGTCATTGAACGCGACTTGTCGCGTCCGCCGCGCACTTGCTGGCGAATCGACAGCTCTTCCAGTTGCGCGATGTCGACCGCCGAGAATGCATCGGGCCGCGCTTTCGCTTCGTCGAGCGCCTTGATCGCGCCGCCGCTCGCCGCGAGGCCGAACACGTCGTTGCGCACGGTCGCGACATCGGCGGTGCGGAGATTCGGCGCCTGCGGATTCGGCGTTTCGACGTCGGGTCCTTGCGATCGCCGGATCGGTTCGCCGGGGAGCTGGGCGCCGGGCGTCTGCGAATTCGGCGCCTGGGGCGACGGTGGTTGCGAGCCGGGTGTCTGCGTGACGGGGGCGGGCGAGTTCGGCATCGGGGTGCCGGCTGCCTGTGCGGTCAGCGTCGTTGTGGCGGGCGGTGCGGCTGGCGGCGGCGTGCCCGACGTGTGCGCGACCGGTGCTGGCGTATTCGGCTGCGCGGTACCGGATGCTTGCGCAAGCTGCATCGGGGCATTCGACGTGCGCGCGTGCGATGCGGGCGGATTCGGGGGCGCGGCGTCGAATGCCTGTGCAAGCTGCATCGGCGCGTGCGACGCCTGCGCGACCGGGGTCGGTGTATTCGGCGATGTTGTACTCGGCGGCGGCGCGTCCGGGTCCACCACGACCGTGGTCGGCATGGCCGGTTTCGGTGCCTGCGCGATCTGCATCGACGCATCCGATGCCTGTGCGATCAGTGTCGGCGCATGGGGGGGCAGCGTGCCCGAATCCTCGGCGATCTGTATCGACGTCACGCTCGTTTGCCGGGTGGGCGCAAGTGCATCCGGTGCGGATCCGGCGATTTCGCTCGCGCCACGCGGTTCCGCGTCGCCTTCGGCGGAGAAGCAGGGGCCCGACGCGACGAGCAGCAACACCAACGGCGCATGCAGGAGGATCCGCCGGTTGGACGGAGTGACGGCAGTGCATGGTTGTTTCCGATTGTTGTCCACGGTGAGTCCTCACTCTGAAACGATCACATCGGTTGCACGCCCGACGCCGCGCTTCACCGGCCGCCGCCCCGCCGGGCGGCGAGGCCCGGCGGCATCCGGCCGGTTCACAGGCGATTGCGGATCGCTTGCCCGAGCAGCGCACGCGATTCACTGTTCTTCGGGTCGATCGCGAGCGCACGGCTCGCGTTTTGCTCCACACAGTTCCATTCGTCGATCACCGCGCACGAGCGGGCCTTCGCCAGCGCACGTGCGCCTTCCAGTTCCGCGTGCGTGACGCTTGCCGTCTGCATGCGCGCCGCATCGGCGCCGTACGAACGCGGCTTCGGCGCGTCATCCAGACGCTTTCTCGTGCTCGCCAGCGTTTCGATTCGCGACGGATGATGCACGGCGCCGTGCCGTGCGATGGCGCGACCGGAGGCCGGCGCGGCATGTGTATTGGCTGCCAGTGCCACGGGCGCCGCACGGGGCGGTTGCCGGCGTTTTGCAACGGTGCCTGACGGAGTTCGCTGGGCGGCTTCCGGTTCCACCGCGACCGTGACGGGCGGCACGGTCGACACCTCGCGTCCCGTCGAAGCGGACGGCTGCGGAATCGGCGCGGGCGGCGTGACCTGTTGTGCATACGTCGATGCGGGTGCGGCCGCGACCGTCGTGCCGGAAGCACCGGTTGCGCGGGATGTCGCGGCGACGATCGCCTTGCGGTATTTCCCGACGGCGGTCGTGATCACGCGGGAGATGTCGTGTGCCATGCTTGCGTGGCCGACCACCGTGTCCCGTTCGGCATACGCGAAGATGCCGAAGATCGCGGCGAACGCGACGAAGCTGAGTGCCGCGTTCTTTCCAGGGCCCCACGAGGGCTTCGGCGGGCGGGCGAGTGAGTCGTCCGGTCGTTCTGCACGAGTCATTCAATGCTCCTCGATTCGATACGCTGCGGTGAATGACGCGATCGGGGCCGATTCAGGCGGCGTTCACCATCGCAATTGCGTGGTGAGCGCGCCCGTTTCGACGATCGCGAACTGCGTGGCGCCTTGATAAGTCCCTTCGACCCGGTAGCTGGCATCGGGCACGCTGAACAGGCAGCGCGACCCCGATGCGTTGAATTCGACGAGCACACGGCCATGTCGCCGCAGGCGTACCTGCACGTTGGCAAGCGGCTGCCCGGTACTGGCGGACGCAAACGACACGCCCAGGTTGTAGGGCCGTCCGTCCGGTGGGAGCGGTGCGGTCCCGTCGATCCGTGCGTCGCCGCAGATATACGAAATCACGTAGCGGTTCGCGCCGGGACCGGACGCGGGGGCCTGGGCCATCGCATTCATGCAGAGCGCGGAGATGAAGACGCTGAGGATAGGGCGAGCATGCTGTCGATACGAGGAAGACATTGCAACCTCCCGTCCGGAATCAATGACAGGCATTTATTCCGAGTCAGATTTGCCTGCGTTCTTTTTGCGACACGCTATTGATACACGATGGTTTTTAAACCAACAACCGCATGTGGCCGGAATGGGACGGGGTGAAATATCCTATTTAAATAGGATAACGATGAATTCGTATGAATAACTTAACGCTGAAGAAAGTCGATATTGCCGAATATGATTATTGCTCGTCGGTAGCAATGATCGAGCACACATTGAATCAGGCCGGAGGTATCGACGTTCATGCCGAAAAGTAACGACTGATAAAAGGAATTTTTGCGACTGTGTTCGAGGCGGGTCAATGAGGGTTCGGATACAGGGCGTGCATCGTGAAAAGAGGGTGCGACGTTTTGGTTATTTTGGATTGTTACAGGTAAATAGAAACTTTTGATTTGTTCTGTAACAGGGTATTTCTGTCTGGAAAATCAGGCTGAATATTCGGACTTAATGGCGCAACAGTAAAAAATACGATATTGAAACGCAAACGTTTGCGTTTCGTCTGATGCCGATTTCGGGCCGGGCACCGGGATTTCACGGACTGCGGCGGGATTGCCGATTGCTGCCTCGGGAAAGGGCGTTCACGCCGTGAACCCGCACGGCGCGAACGCAGGGGTCAGCGGCTGCCGCCGGCGATTCGACGCGCAGTGCGCATCGCCGGCGCGGCGGCCTGCTCGGCGCCGAGCGCACCTTCGACCGCCGTGCGCGGCCGGTTCATGATGTAGGTCCACAGCTGCTCGGCCGCGAGCCCGCGCTTGCGTGCCGATCGATACAGGCGGATTTCGAGTTCGGTGATCCAGTCGCCGGTGCCCGCGCACACGAGTGTGCCGTCCGCGAGCTCCTTCGCGACGCAGCTCTCCGGCAGCCAGCCGATCCCGTGCCCGGCCACGACCATGCCTTTCAATGCCTCGGACATGTGCGTCTCGAAGCAGCGTTGCAGCACATACGGCTCGGTCGCATTCAGCAGCAGCATCTCGACGATGTTGCCGAGGA
The DNA here is from genome assembly GCF_905339975.1 of Burkholderia sp. BCC1999. Classification (NCBI taxonomy): domain Bacteria; kingdom Pseudomonadati; phylum Pseudomonadota; class Betaproteobacteria; order Burkholderiales; family Burkholderiaceae; genus Burkholderia; species Burkholderia sp. BCC1999. The sequence goes on from NZ_CAJPHP010000022.1 coordinate 58,659, forward strand.
ACGCGCCCGACGAATACGCGAGCAGCGGCAGCGGGGCGTCGGGCGTGCCCGGCAGCTGGAACACGGGCTTGCCACGCGCATCGGGTGTCGACACGGGCAGGATCCGCTCGACGCCGAGGCTGACGAACGGGAAGTGATTCGGATCGAGCACGATCGGCAGTTGCGGATGGTGATAGCCGAGCAGCAGGTCGCATTCGCCTTCGACGAGCTGCTGCACGCCTTCCGGCACGTTCACCGCGTTCACGCGCGCGGTCACGTGGCCGACCTCGCCGTTGAGCTGCTTGAGCCATTCGGGAAACAGCGTGAAGACGAGCGTATGCGCGACGGCGAAACGCACGACCTGGTCGCTGGCCGCGAACTGGTCGTAGCCGTTCACGAGATTGCGCGCCGCATACATGCTGCGCAGGATGTCCGCGGCGAGCCCGCGGAACATCTGGCCGGCCGGCGTCAGCGTGATCGGGTTGATGCTCCGGTCGACCAGCTTCGCATCCATCCAGGTTTCGAGCGCGGCAATTCGTCTGCTGAATGCCGACTGCGTGAGGTGCCTGTTACGTGCTGCCCGGGAGAAGCTCTTGGTATCCGCAAGGCTCAGGAAATCTTCCAGCCACTTTGCTTCCATTTCGATCGTCGCTTTTTATAGTCGGGCGCCTGAGGGCGGCGGCACCGTGTGCTGCACCAATTTTCTAGCGTACCGCGCCTCGCGTGGATCGGCCCGATGTTTTTTTTCGATCGGTGTCAGTCGAAATATGCATGGGCGTTGTCGGCGGGATTACGGCTACATAGCGTTGAGGTGCCGGACCCGGCTAACCGGACAGTTCACAGCGTCGAGCTGCCGGCGTGCCGCAGACGGTACTTCCCCCAGGGCCGGTTGCGCCGTGCGCGTGCCGGCCCGCCTCCATTGCGGCGGCCCGGTGCCCGGTCGCGCCGTTTTTTTTGTGCAGTGCAGATTGCACAATCGTGACACGCGGGGGAACTATGTTCGAAAGACGCGGCGCAGCATCGACCGTGCGCACTCGCGGCGCACGCGGACGCACGTCGCGTCGGGCGCTGCACCGTTGTGGTGCGCAATGCCGCGCGGGCGTGCCTGGCGTGGCGCAAAAACGGGGGGATATCGAGGAGATTGCACAAGGCACGTTCCTTGCACAGCATTGATTACGCCGGTCCGGCATGCGCAATGCCGGGGAAAACGATCGATGGAGAAAAGATCGATGAAGCCATTCGATGAAATGCTGCAATCCGGCGACATGGTAAGGGCGCCCTACGCGCGCCTGAAGCGGTGGCTCGACACGCAAAATCCCGCGAGCCTCGCCCAGAAAGCCCACGACGCGGAAGGTGTGTTCCGCAAGACGGGCATCACGTTCGCCGTTTACGGCGACGCAGAGGCCGCCGAGCGGTTGATCCCGTTCGATATCGTCCCGCGCATCATCTCGGGCGCGGAATGGAGCCGGCTATCGCTCGGGATCGAGCAGCGCGTGATGGCGTTGAACGCCTTCCTCGACGACATTTATCACCGGCAGGAGATCGTGCGCGCGGGCATCGTGCCGAAGCACCTGATCGCGCACAACGAAGCATTCGTGCCGGAGATGATCGACTTCCGGCCGCCCGGAAACGTTTACACGCACATCATCGGCGTCGACATCGTCCGTACCGGCGAGAACGAGTTCTACGTGCTGGAGGACAACGCGCGTACGCCGTCCGGCGTGTCGTACATGCTGGAAAACCGCGAGACGATGATGCAGCTCTTCCCCGAGCTGTTCCAGCAGGTGAAGGTGCGCCCGGTCGAAACCTATCCGCAGTTGCTGCGCCAGTCGCTCGCGGCCGTGTGCCCGCCGGGCGGCAATGCCGACAACCCGACCATCGCCGTGCTCACGCCCGGCATCCACAATTCCGCGTACTACGAACATTCGTTCCTCGCCGACCAGATGGGCGTGCACCTCGTCGAGGGCAGCGACCTGCAGGTGATCGACGGCCGCGTCGCGATGCGCACGACCGAAGGGTTCCGCCCGATCGACGTGCTGTACCGCCGCGTCGACGACGCGTTCCTCGACCCGCTCACGTTCCGCCCCGATTCGGTGCTCGGCGTCGCGGGGATCATGGACGTGTACCGCGCGGGCAACATCACGATCGCGAATGCGCCCGGCACGGGCATCGCCGACGACAAGGCGATCTACTCGTACATGCCGGAGATCGTCGAGTTCTACACGGGGCGCAAGGCGCTGCTGGAGAACGTGCCGACCTGGCGCTGCGGCGAGGCTGACAGCCTGAAGTACGTGCTCGAGCATCTCGACGAACTGGTCGTGAAGGAGGTGCACGGCTCGGGTGGCTACGGGATGCTGGTCGGGCCGTGCGCGTCGAAGGCCGAGCTGGAGGCGTTTTCCGCGAAGCTGCGCGCGCGCCCCGCGAACTACATCGCGCAACCGACGCTCGCGCTGTCCACGACGCCGATCCTGACCGACGCCGGCCTCGCGCCGCGCCACGTCGACCTGCGGCCGTTCGTGCTGGTGTCGGACCGGATCCGCATCACGCCGGGCGGGCTCACGCGCGTCGCGCTGAAGGAGGGATCGCTCGTCGTCAACTCGAGCCAGGGCGGCGGCACCAAGGACACCTGGGTGCTGGCCGACTGAGCCGGACGCGACCGCGCGCGCCGCAACCGGCGCGCCAACCGAACGAAGACGGAGTGGACACGAGATGCTTCTGGGACGTACTGCAAGCGGTCTCTACTGGATGTACCGCTATATCGAGCGCGCGGAGAACATCGCGCGCATCGTCGATGCCGGGCTGCGGATGGCGCTCACGCGCACGTCCGACGCGCCGGCCGAATGGTCGTCGGTGCTCGTCAGCTCGGGCACGGACGACGGCTACCGGCAGAAATACGATGCGTATGCGGCCGATACCGTGACCGACTACCTGCTGCGCGATCGCGACAACCCGTCGAGCGTGCTGTCGTGCATCGAGGCCGCGCGCTCGAACGCACGCATGGTGCGCACGGCGCTGACGCGCGAAGCGTGGGAGAGCGTGAACGGCGCGTGGCTCTCGCTGCGCCGCGCGCTTGCGGAGCCGGTACCGGAGAGCGAACTGCCGGCCGTGCTCGACCAGGTGAAGCGCGAAACCGCGCTGATCCTCGGCAGCTTCTACAGCACGATGCTGCGCAACGAGATCTTCGATTTCGCGCAGATCGGCGCATTCATCGAGCGCGCGGACAACACCGCGCGGATCATCGACGTGAAGTACCACCTGCTGCTGCCGTCCGTGTCGCACGTCGGCACGATCCTCGACAACTACCAGTGGGAGACGATCCTGCGCTGCGTCGCCGCGCACCGTTCGTACCGCTGGGTGTACGACGTGCAGTACAAGCCGATGAACATCGCCGACTACCTGATCCTGAACGGCCGCATGCCGCGTTCGCTGCGTTATTGCTACGGACGCGTCGTGTCGAGCCTGAACCTGCTCGCGAAGGATTACGGCGTGACACACCCGTGTCACGACACGGCCACGAAGATCCTGCAAATGCTGTCCGATACCTCGGTCGAGCGGATCTTCAAGAGCGGCCTGCACGAGTTCCTGACCGACTTCATCGGCCGCAACAACAGCCTCGGGATCGAAATCGCCCAGGCTTACAACTTCGACTGAGACTTGCCATGCGACTCGCCATTCGACACATCTCGCGTTATCGGTTCGACGATCAAGCCACCCATGCGCTGCAACGGCTGCGGCTGCGCCCGCAGTCGGGCCCCGGGCAGACGGTGCGCGCGTGGCAGGTCACGATCGACGGCGTCGAGCCGTCGCTGTCGTACGACGACGGCCTCGGCAACCGGATCGATCTCGTGCGTCACGACCGCGGCGCGAAGGCCGAGATCGTCGTCATCGCGGCCGGCGTCGTCGAGACGCAGGACCGCGCGGGTATTCTGGGGAATCCTGAGGGCTATGCGCCGCCGTGGATCTTCGAGCGCGAGACCGCGCTCACGAAGGCCGGCGACACCGTGCGCAAGCTCACGGAAGCGCTGCCCATCGATCCGCACGGCCTCGACGCATTGCACTGGCTGATGACGGAAGTGCACGGCCGCATCGCGTATGCGCCGAACCTGGCCGCCGACGCGCCCGTCGACGCGGAGACCGCGCTGCAAAGCGGCGAGGGCACGAGCCGCGACCATGCGCATGCGTTCATCGCGGCCGCGCGCGTCCTGAAGATTCCCGCGCGCTATATCTCGGGCTACGTGCTCGCCGACAGCGCGATGCAGCGCATCGCCGATGCGAAGCAGAACGCCGGCGACGTCGAAGAGGAGGAGGCGCTCGCGCTGCAGAGCGGCGAAGGCATGCAGCAGGTGCTCGGCGCATCGCACGCCGCCCAATCGCAGGGGCTGCCGCAACCGGCGCTCGGCGCGCAGCCGCTGGCCGCCGCGCTGATGCAGCAGCCGGCCGGCCATGCGTGGGCCGAGGCCTATGTGGAAGGGCTCGGCTGGGTCGGATTCGATCCGTTCATGAACCGCTGCCCGGACGAGCGCTACGTGCGCATCGCGGTCGGCCTCGATTATCGCGACGCGCAGCCGGTGACGGGGCTCGGCGCGACGGCCGTCGGCGTCGAGATCAGCGTCGTGCAGACGCCCGAGCTCGTCTGATCCGACGCACGCTTTCGCCGAATCCGCCATGCCGGGCCGCCGCGTCGAGTGCGACGCGGCGTGCGCGGCCGGCCCAACCCGAATCGAGCTCCCATGTCCATCCACGTCGCGCTGCATCACACCACCCGCTATCGCTACGACCAGCTCGTCAACCTCGGCCCGCAGGTCGTGCGGCTGCGTCCCGCGCCGCATTGCCGGACGCCGATCCTCGCGTATTCGATGACGGTCGAGCCCGCGCAGCACTTCATCAACTGGCAGCAGGACCCATTCTCGAACTATCTCGCGCGGCTCGTGTTTCCGGAGCGCACCGAGCATTTCGAGATCACGATCGATCTCGTCGCCGAGATGTCGGTGTACAACCCGTTCGACTTCTTCCTCGAAGCGAGCGCCGAACAATACCCGTTCAGCTATGACGACGCACTGAAGACCGAGCTTGCGCCGTACCTCGTGTGCGATCCGAAGACGAGCGCTTCGCCGCTGTTCCGTACGTATCTCGACGGCGTCGATCTCACGCCAGCCGGCACCGTGAATTTCCTCGTCGCGCTGAACCAGCAGCTTCAGCGCGACATCGGCTATCTCGTGCGGATGGAGCCCGGCGTGCAGACGCCCGAGCAGACGCTCGAGCTCGCGTCCGGCTCGTGCCGCGACAGCGCCTGGCTGCTCGTGCAGCTGTGCCGTCATCTCGGCATCGCCGCGCGTTTCGTATCGGGCTACCTGATCCAGCTCACACCCGACGTGAAATCGCTCGACGGCCCGAGCGGCACGTCGGTCGACTTCACCGACCTGCACGCGTGGTGCGAGGTCTACCTGCCGGGCGCCGGGTGGATCGGCTTCGACCCGACATCGGGCCTGCTCGCGGGCGAAGGGCATATCCCGCTCGCGTGCACGCCGCAGCCGACGAGCGCCGCGCCGGTCGAAGGGCTGATCGACGAGTGCGAGGTGTCGTTCGAGCACGAGATGACCGTGACGCGCGTGTACGAATCGCCACGCGTGACGAAACCGTATACGGAATCGCAATGGGACGCCGTGCTGACGCTCGGTACGCAGGTCGATGGCGCGCTGGCGGCCGGCGACGTGCGGCTCACGCAGGGCGGCGAGCCGACTTTCGTGTCGATCGACGATCGCGACGGCGCCGAATGGAACACCGACGCGCTCGGCCCGACCAAGCGCGGTTATGCGACCGAACTCGTGCAGCGGCTGCGCGCCGAATATGGCGACGGCGGCTTCCTGCACTTCGGGCAGGGCAAGTGGTATCCGGGCGAGCAATTGCCGCGCTGGGCGCTGTCGATTTTCTGGCGCGCGGACGGCCAGCCCGTGTGGCACGATCCGTCGCTGTTCGCCGACGAGCGCGAGCCGTCCGCGTATACGACCGACGACGCGAAGCGCTTCATCGATGCGCTCGCCGCGCGGCTGAACCTGACCGGCGAATTCATCCGGCCCGGCTATGAGGACGTCTGGTACTACCTGTGGCGCGAGCGCCGGCTGCCCGTCAACGTCGATCCGTTCGACTCGCGACTCGACGACGAGCTCGAGCGCGCGCGGTTGCGCAAGGTGTTCGATCAGCAGCTCGACAGCGTCGTCGGCTACGTGCTGCCGGTCAAGCGCGTGGACGATCAGCCGGGTCACGATCGGTCGGGCCTCGACGGGCCGCGCTGGCAGACGGGCCCGTGGTTCTTCCGCGACGAGCGGATGTACCTCGTGCCGGGCGATTCGCCGATGGGTTATCGGCTGCCGCTCGATTCGCTGCCGTGGGCCAGCCGCGCCGACCATCCGTATCTCGTCGAGCGCGATCCGTTCGCGCCGCGCGCCGCGCTGCCGGAAGCCGCCGCGATCCGCGCGCGCTACGCGGGCCCGGCCGATGCGCCGCGCTACCTGTCCGGCGTGCATCGCGAGGCGTCCGCGCAGACGGTCATGCAGTGGCGCAACGACGGCACGGCCGCCGACGGACGCGCCGCGGCGCTCGATCCGCAGCGCCGGCCCGAGCGCTTCGAATCGGCCGCATGGATCACGCGCACCGCGCTGTGTGTCGAAGTGCGCAAAGGCATCCTTTACCTGTTCATGCCGCCGCTCGCCGCGCTCGAGGATTATCTCGAACTGCTCGGCGCGATCGAGCTGACCGCGTACGCACTTGGTGTAAAGCTCGTGCTCGAAGGCTATCCGCCGCCACGCGACGCGCGGCTGAAGATGCTGCAAGTGACGCCCGATCCCGGCGTGATCGAAGTGAACATCCATCCGGCCGCGAGCTTCGACGAGCTCGTCGACCACACCGAATTTCTGTACGACGCCGCATGGCAGTCGCGGATGTGCAGCGAGAAGTTCATGGTCGACGGCCGCCACGTCGGCACGGGCGGCGGTAACCACTTCGTGCTCGGCGGCGCGACGCCGGCCGACAGCCCGTTCCTGCGGCGCCCGGACCTGCTCGCGAGCCTGATCGCGTACTGGCACAACCATCCGTCGCTGTCCTACCTGTTCTCCGGGTTGTTCATCGGGCCGACGAGCCAGGCGCCGCGCGTCGACGAGGCGCGCAACGATCAGCTCTACGAACTCGATATCGCGTTCGCCGAGATCCAGCGCAACAAGCTGTTGTTCGGGCAGGACATGCCGCCGTGGCTCGTCGACCGCGTGCTGCGCAACCTGCTGATCGACGTGACGGGCAACACGCACCGCAGCGAGTTCTGCATCGACAAGCTGTATTCGCCCGATTCGTCGACCGGCCGGCTCGGCCTGCTCGAACTGCGCGCGTTCGAGATGCCGCCGCATGCGCGGATGAGCATCGTGCAGCAACTGCTGCTGCGCGCGCTGGTCGCGCGTTTCTGGGCCGCGCCGTACACGACGCCGCTCACTCGCTGGGGCACCGCGCTGCACGACCGCTTCATGCTGCCTGAGTTTCTTCAGATGGATTTCGACGATGTGCTGGCCGAATTGCGCGATGCCGGTTTCGCGTTCGATCCGGCGTGGTTCGCGCCGCACTTCGAATTCCGCTTCCCGCTGTTCGGCCAGATCGCGGTGAACGGCATGCAGCTGTCGCTGCGCGGCGCGCTGGAGCCGTGGCACGTGATGGGCGAGGAGGGGGCGCCCGGCGGCACGGTGCGTTACGTCGATTCGTCGGTCGAACGGCTCGAAGTGCGCGTGACGGGGCTGAACGACAACCGGCATGTCGTGACCGTCAACGGCCGCGCGTTGCCGCTGCAGCCGACCGGCACCGTCGGCGAGTACGTCGCGGGCGTGCGCTACAAGGCGTGGTCGCCGCCGTCCGCGCTGCATCCGACCATCGGCGTGCATGCACCGCTCACGTTCGACATCGTCGATACGTGGCTGCAGCGCTCGCTCGGCGGCTGCCGCTATCACGTCGCGCATCCGGGCGGCCGAAACTACGCGACGTTCCCTGTCAATGCATACGAAGCCGAGAGCCGCCGGCTCGCACGCTTCGTCGAGATGGGGCATACGCCTGGGCGGATGGATGTCGCGGCTGCCGCGCCGAGCCGCGAATTCCCGTTCACGCTCGACTTGCGGCGGCCGTGATCCATCGATGACGGGGCGGATCACGATACGCGGCTCGCGACCTCCCGGCGGGCCCGCCGGAATGCTAGGATGCGGGCAGATTGCGGCCGCGCGCCGCAGCAGCTTGCCGCTGGCGCGGCGGTGCGCACGCGCGGTTGCGCCCTGAAGACGGAACGACATCGTGCCGCCCATTGACACCGATCATCTCGCCGCCCCCGACGCGATGCCCACGCTTTTCGATTCCGGCGCGCAGCCGGATGCCGCCGAACTGGCCGCCGCGCTCGCGGCGCCGGCGGCCGCCGGCCGTTACGACGAACTGCGCGGCAGCGCGGCCGGCCTGAATGCGCCTGCGCTCGCGCCCGCGTGGCGCAGTTTCTTCACATCGATCGGCAGCGACGGTGTGGCCGACCTCGATCGCCGCGCCGACGCGCTGCACCGGCGCATGCGCGAGAACGGCCTGTTCTACCAACTGCACGAGCAGCGCGCCGGCGACGGCGCGGCCGGCCCGTGGTCGCTCGACCTGCTGCCACTGATCGTCACGCCGGAGGACTGGGTCGCGATCGAACGCGGCGTGCTGCAGCGCGTGCGGTTGCTCAATGCAACGATGGCCGACCTGTACGGCCCCCAGACGATCCTGCAGCGCGGGTTGCTGCCGCCCGCGCTCGTCACCGGCCATCCCGGCTATCTGCGCGCGATGCGCGGCGCACACGTGCCGGGCGACACATGGCTGCATGTCGTCGCGTTCGATCTCGCGCGCGGCCCCGACGGGCAGTGGCGGATCGTCGCGCAGCACACGCAAGGCGCGGCCGGGCTCGGCTACCTGCTCGAAAACCGCTTGATCGTGTCGCGGCTCTTTCCGCGCGGGTTTCGCGGGCTGCGCGTGCAGCGGCTCGCGTCCGCGTACCGCGCACTGCTGCAGAGCATGCAGTCGCTCAGCCCGGCCCGCAAGAATTCACGGATCGTGCTGCTGACACCGGGGCCGCACAGCGCGACGTATTTCGAGCACGCGTATCTTGCGCGCTACCTCGGCCTCACGCTCGTCGAAGGCGGCGATCTGACCGCCCGCGACAACCGCGTATTCCTGAAGACGCTGCGCGGGCTTGAGCCGGTGCACGGCATCCTGCGCCGCGTCGACGACGCGTGGCTCGATCCGCTCGAACTGCGGCCCGATTCGATGCTCGGCGTGCCGGGGCTGTTGCAGGCCGTACGCGCGGGCAACGTGCTGCTCGCGAACGCGCCGGGCTCGGGCTTCCTCGAATCGCCGGCGATGCTCGGCTTCATGCCGCGCCTCGCCGAAGGGCTGCTCGGCGAAACGCTCACGCTGCCGGCCGTGCATTCGTGGTGGTGCGGCGAGGAGGCTGCCTGCGCCGACGCGCTGCCGCATCTCGCGCGCGGTATCGTCAAGGCGTCCTATCCACCCGACGTACAGGCTGGCGGCGCGTTCGAGCCGGTGATCGGCGCGCGGCTCACGCAGGCGCAGCTGGCCGAATGGCGCGCACGAATCCTCGCGCAGCCCGAACACTACACGGTGCAGGCCGACCTGCCGCTGTCGCAGGCGCCGACCTGGCCGCGGCCCGACGCGCCCGACGGCAACGGCAGCGCACGCATCGTGCCGAAGCCGCTGCTGATGCGCGTCTTCGCGCTCGCCGACGGCGCGCAGCGCTGGCGGCTCCTGCCGGGCGGGCTGTCGCGGGTCGGCACGCGCGACACGCTGTTCAATGCGCCGATGCCGCGCGGCGGCAGCACCGTCGATACGTGGGTGATGACCGAAGGCATCGTCGACTCGACGACGCTGCTGCAGACGCACCTCGGCCCCGACGACCTCGTCGAACGGCCGCGCGCGATCGCGAGCCGTGCGGCCGAGAACCTGTTCTGGCTCGGCCGTTACACCGAGCGGGCGACCAACCTGATGCGACTGGCGCGCGCCGCGCTCGAAAGGCTGCGCGGCGAAGACGACGTCGACAGCCCCGCGCATCTGGAGCTGATCGACACGCTGTGCCGCGATACGGGCCTGATCGCGGCCGACGCGCCGAATGCCGTCGAAGCGCCGCGCGCGTTCCAGCATGCGCTCGCGACCTCGCTGACGCGCGGTGCCGATCGCACGTCGGGCATCGCGTCGTGCCTGTTCGGGATGCGCGGCGCGGCCGCCGCGATCCGCGAAAGGCTGTCGAGCGATCAATGGCGACTGATCGACGACGCGACACAACTGTTCGCGGACAGTGCCGGTCTGCCCGAGGCCGAAGAGCAGATCGGCAACGAAGCGCTGCTGCTGCTGGAGCGTCTCGGCCTGCTGCTCGGCGCGATCACCGGCGCGCAGACCGACAACATGACGCGCGACGACGGCTGGCGATTGCTCTCGATCGGCCGGCAGATCGACCGGCTGGACTTCCTCTGCAGCGTGCTGAAGTTCGCGTTCGACGAAGGCGCGGTGCATCGGCAGGACGGTTTCGAACTCGTGCTGGAGCTGTTCGACAGCACGATCACGTTCCGCTCGCGGTTCCAGCGCGGCTTCGATGTCGCGCCGCTGCTGTCGCTCGTCCTGCTCGATACCGACAACCCGCGCTCGCTCGGCTGGGTCGTGCAGGCGCTGCGCGGCCGGTTGACGAAAGTCGAGCGCAGCGAAGGTTATGCGCTGTCCGAGCTGGCCGAGACGATTCCGGACGTGCCCGCGTGGTCGCTGCACGAGCTTTGCGAAACCGCTGAGGGCGGCCGGCACGACAAGCTGCTCGCCGCGCTCGACACGACGGTGAAGGCGGTCTGGGAGCTGTCGAACCGGATCGGCGAACGCTATTTCAGCCACGTGCGCGAGGCGGGCAGGACGCTATGGTGACGACGAAAGGCGCGGTAAAGGCGCCGTCTGGCGCGGGCAATGCACGACCGGCAGCGACACCAAGCGCACCGGCCGCACCAGCGGCCGGTGCACCGGGCCGGTTGCTGCGCGTCACGCACGATACCGAATACCGGTATGCGGCGCGTGTCGAATCCGCGCAGCACCAGGCGCGCCTGCAACCGCTCGTGACGCCGCGCCAGCAAGTGCTGTCGTTCTCGCTCGACATCGAGCCCGCACCGGAATCGGTCGGTACGGAGATCGACGCATTCGGCAATGCGCGCGCGTCATTCGCGCTGAACCAGCCGCACGACGCGCTGCTCGTGCGCAGCCGCAGCACGGTGCGCGTGACGCCGCCCGTGTGGTCGCTCGGCGCGCGCGGCGAGCCGCCGCCTGCGATCGCCAATCCCGATGCAAAACGGGCGACCGCATGGGAAGCCGTGCGCGACCGCTTGCGGTTCCGCGCGGGGCAGCCGTACGACGCAGCGAGCGAATTCGTGTTCGCGTCGCCGCACGTCGCGTGCGATCCCGAACTCGCCGCGTATGCGGCCGCGAGCTTCACGCCGCAACGTCCGCTCGTGCAGGCCGCCTGGGACCTGATGCGACGCGTGCACGCCGATTTCGCGTATACGCCGAACAGCACCGACATCACGACGTCGGCGCTCGATGCGCTGCAGTTGCGCAAGGGCGTCTGCCAGGATTTCGCGCACGTGATGATCGGCGCGTTGCGCTCGCTCGGGCTGGCCGCGCGTTACGTGAGCGGCTACCTGCTCACGCAGCCGCCGCCCGGTCAGCCGCGGCTGATCGGCGCCGATGCGTCGCATGCGTGGGTCGAGGTGTACGACCCGGCATGGCCCGAGGACAACGGCTGGCTGCAGCTCGATCCGACCAACGATCGCGCGCCGGGCGACGACTACGTGATGCTGTCGATCGGCCGCGACTATGCCGATGTGACGCCGTTGCGCGGCGTGATTCGCGGCGGCGGCGCGGACCAGGAGCTGAAGGTCGGCGTGACGGTCGAGCCGCTCGACGTGCCGTAACGCGTGTCGCCCGTGCGGGCGATTTCCCGTTTAAGTCTTCGTTAATACTGCACGCCTAGCATGGTGATGCCGGCGAACGGTCCGGAATTGTCCGGCGCGCCGGCGGCACGCGCGGGTGCGTCGACGTCACGGCGCCGCGCCGTCGCGCGTCGCCATTTTTGCAACGGCGGCAGACCATGATCAAGCACTTCGACTACACGCTCGGCAGCGAGACGATTGCGCTTTGCGCGAGCTTCGGCGCGGGGCCGGCGCTGCGCCGCGTGCTCGTCAGCCGCGCGGATTCGATGGAGACGCTGGTGGTGCTCGACGCGCGCGGGCTGTCGGGCTTGCTGAAGGTCGCGACCGAAGAGCCGGAAGGGCTGCTCGACGACGCGATCCGCAAGGTCGGTGACGAGCAGCTCGTCGAGCAGGCGATCAGCGGCAGGACGATCGTCGAAACCGTGCTTTGATCGGGCGGCGCGTGTGCGTGCGGGCAGCACGCGCCGCGTTGCGTTGCACTGCGTGGGCTACGCAGCGAACCGGTCCGTTGCCGCGATCAACGCTTCCAGGATCCCCGGCTCGTTGTAAGCGTGCCCGGCGCCCGGCGCGATCTCGAACGTCGCATCCGGCCACGCCTTCGACAGTTCCCACGCCGTGCGTGCGGGCGTCGCGATGTCATAGCGGCCTTGCACGATCACACCCGGAATGCCGGCGAGGCGATGGGCGTCGCGCAGCAACTGGCCTTCCTCGACGAAACCCTTGTTCACGAAGTAGTGGTTTTCGATCCGCGCGAACGCGAGCGCGTAGTGGCCGTCGGCGAAATGCGCGGCGAGCGCGGGATCGGGCAGCAGCGTGATCGTGCGGCCTTCCCAGATGCTCCATGCACGCGCGGCTTCGAGCTTCGCGGCTTCGTCATTGCCGGTCAGCCGGCGATGGTAGGCGGCCATCAGGTCGCCGCGCTCGGCTTCCGGAATCGGCGCGACGAAGTCTTCCCACAGGTCGGGGAACAGCCACGACGCGCCTTCCTGGTAGTACCACAGCAGTTCCGCGCGGCGCATCGTGAAGATGCCGCGTACGATCAACGCGCTCACGCGCTCGGGGTGCGTCTCCGCGTAGGCAATCGACAGCGCGCTGCCCCACGATCCGCCGAATACGAGCCATTGCTCGGCGCCGACCATCTCGCGCAGGCGTTCGATATCGGCGACCAGATGCCAGGTCGTGTTGTTCTCGAGGCTCGCATGCGGCGTCGAGCGCCCGCAGCCGCGCTGGTCGAACAGCAGGATGTCGTAGCGCTCGGGATCGAACAGGCGGCGATGGTCGGGGCTGCAGCCTGCGCCGGGGCCGCCGTGCAGGAACACGGCGGGCTTGCCGGCCGGGTTGCCGCAGCGCTCCCAGTAGATGCGATGGCCGTCGCCGGTGTCGAGGTGGCCGTGGGCGTAGGGTTCGATCGGTGGGTACACAGACAGGCTCCGGGTGAAGGTCGACAGGAGAGGCGGACGAGGCGCGGGCCGGTGTGCGGGCGGGTACGGTACGTCGGGTGTTGCTGCGCCGCAAAAATCGTTGCGTGGGCATCGGACCGGCCGCCGCCGGACAAGGCTTGTCATTATGCCCATTCGCCGCGCTCGACGTTTGCTCGCTGTGGCGTGCGCGACCGCCACTGTCAGCTCGGGGATTTTTGAAGCAATTTCATTCCGATATTTTTCATACAAAATCCCGGCGGCATATCGGCGTGCCAGTCGGCGCGCCGGCCATCTCCTGCTCCTTTACCGTGCCAACGGGAACCAGCCGATGAACCAACGCGTCACGCAGTTGACCGGGTTGCGCGCCGTCGCGGTCGCGATGGTGGTGGTCGGACACGCCGAACATGTGCTGCCGGGCGGCTACACGGGCTGGTACGCGCCGTTGCGGCTGGTCGCCGACGGCCGGCTCGGCGTGCTGATCTTCTTCGTCCTGAGCGGCTTCCTGATCACCAATGTGCTGCGCGCCGAATTCGCGCGAACCGGCGGCATCGCGCTGACGTCGTTCTACGTGCGCCGCGCGCTGCGGATCTGGCCGGCCTGCTATGTCTATCTCGCGGCCGTTGCGATCGTCGCGTTCGCCGGCTGGTTCGACGTCGATCGCCGGCAGTGGCTGTATGCCGCGCTGCACCTGTGGAATTACTCGGCCTGGTTCGGGCTGACCGCCGACAACACGCTGCATCCGGACGGTGCGTGGTACCTCGGCCATTTCTGGTCGCTCGCGCTCGAGGAACAGTTCTACTGGTTCTGGCCGTTGCTGTTCGTGTTCGGCATGCGGCGCGCCGGCACGCGCTGGCTGGCCGCGCTGATCCTGGTCGTGCCGCTGGTGCGCGCCGTCACGTATTTCGTTGCGCCGGCGCTGCGCGGGCAGCTCGGGATGATGCTCCACACCGGTGTCGATCCGATCCTGATCGGATGCTATGCATCGCTCAACCGCGAACGGCTCGAAGCGTGGATCGGCTCGTGGAGGGGCGAGGCGCGCATCGTGACGGCGATCGTCTTCGTCGTGCTGCTCGGCATGCCGCTCGCCGAACACCGGCTCGGCGGCTTCTGGAATGCGACGTACGGCGTGACGCTCGAAGCCGCGCTGATCGCGATCGTGATCGTCGTGCTGAATTTCCGCGACGAGTTCTGGTGTGCGCGCTGGCTGCGCGCGCGGCCGGTCGTGTTCATCGGCACGATCTCGTTCAGCCTGTATCTGTGGCAGCAGCCGTTTGCGAACCCGGATCTGCCGGTTGCGCACGCGTTTCCGCTTGGGATCGTGTGGGCGCTGCTGGCCGCGACAGCCAGTTACTTCCTCGTCGAGAAACCGTTCCTGCGGTTGAAGGATCGGTATATCGCGCGTGAGGCGCGACGCGTGCGGGACGATGCGTTGCGGATGCCCGCGTCGAGCGATGCAATCGGGGCGAAGGTGGTGGAGTAGGCGGGCGGGCCGGCGTCCCGCCGGAGCCTTACTTGAAGCGCTTCATCGCGGCGGGCGAATACCAGAAGTTCCGGAACATATCGATTCCATACGATTTGCCGTCGTATTTGACGACCGTGCGTACTGTACGTTTTCCCGCAGACGAGTCTTTTTTGTCGTCGCTTTCCATGTCAGTGACGTGTGCCGTAATCGACAGATCCGCGAAACCGTTGTGCACCGTCTTTTCAACAGCAATCGTCATGCGAGCAGACTCACTGCGCAGGTCGCTAGTATCGGGGCCACACGAGGTGCCTGCGATAGCGACCCAACCATTGAGATTTGTACCGAACACAGGGCGGATGCGGGCGCCGTCGCGAATCCACAGTGTCAGTTCGTTCTCGGTGTAGGCATCGGGACAACTCGGCCCCCGCGCGCTGCTCGAGAACACGACACCGAACGCGCGAACGTCCGGCGACAACCGGTAAGGTGCCGTATCGATGCGATAGCTGTTCTCGCCGATTTCCGTTATCGCATCTTCCTGAACCACTGACCGCTCGGCCGCCACGACCTTGCCGCCTTCAACGAGCGCGACGACCTGCAGCTTATTGCTTTCGTCCGGGTTCTTGCTTTTCGGAAGCGAATCGAACGCGACGGCCGCGATCGTCGTGTCCGGCGCATTCGGCATGACCTTGCACGCCGACGCGACGACGAGCCTGTCCGCGTCGCGCGTGGCGATCCGTGCGCTGGCGATGCCGGCCCAGCGGGCGATGGCCGTGACGATATCGTCGCCGCAAGGCTGGTTGTCGGCAGCCTGAACGGCGGAGGCGGCGACGAGCGCCAGCAGCGGGGCGAAACGAAGGATTCTCATAGTCAAAAGGTTCTTCATTGATGCCGTGGATGTCGAGTACCGACCCTTCTCGGCCCTTCACTGGCGCGTCGCACGGCGGGTCCCGGCGCACAACGGTCATCGGATTTTGATTGGTGGCCGACGGGTCGCCGGCTGTCGCCGACATTGGGGCGGGCTGGGTTCTACGTCGGCAATGTGGCGGATTGCTGACAGCGTCGGCGTCGAGCAACCGAACGTCAGCTTTCTGCGTCAACGAACTCACATCCTCGACTCATTGCGGTCCGTCGCCAATGCCTTCGGCAATGTCCGATGCGCAATCGGCAAGCGGTCGCTACCGAGCGGGTCCGGGTAGCCAGGCCGATCAGGCTCCAGGCGCGGGCATCTCCGGCAGCGAAATCTCGATTCCACGGCGGTGCAGTGCCGAGAGCACGTGATATACGACCTTGAAGCACATCACCGGGAGTGCGGCGCGCCAGCTCCCCCGAAGATTTCCTGCTAGCAGATTGACGATGCCGTCCCGCATCCACAGGCGATTGGACGGAGCCATGAAAAGCGTACGCATGACGGGATCGTTCACTCGATAGATCAGCCAACTGATCCGATCCATCGCCTCTGACAGCTCTTGGTTGGCTGCCTGTGCAAGCTTTGTTCCTCGTGCCGGATCGTCGAGCCAAACGTGGGCGGCCTCCGCGCCGAGTTCTCCACCAATCATCGCCATCAATACGCCTGTCGAGAACATCGGATCAACGAATCCGTAGGCATCGCCGATCATCAGAAACCCGTTACCGTTGCCCTCTCGCGCGCGATAGCTGTAATTGGCCGTGCTGTAGACGTCCGATACGCGCTGTGCGCCTTGCGCGCGAGCCGCGACGGTCGGGCTCGAAGCGATACGCTCGGTGAGCAGATCGGTCGGCGTTCCCTTGCGCGCTTTCCACGCCGATTGATTGCCGACAAAGCCAATACTCATTGTGTCACCGGGTAGCGGGATCAGCCAAAACCAGCCATCCTCCGCAAGATGAATGCTGATGTAGCCCGCGAGTTCGCCTTCTCGACGCTCTACACCAGTGAAATGCGCATAAACGGCCGCCGTGTTGTTGTACTTGTTCGAGGTCTTGACCTTCATCCGCGACGCGAGAAACGTATCGCGGCCCGAAGCGTCGAGCACGTAGCGCGGATGCCATTCGCGGGTGCCGCCCGATTCGTCCTGCGCGGACACGGCGTGACGTCCGCCGGCATCGTCCAGCTTGACCTGCGTCACACGAGTACGCTCGAAACAATCAGCCCCGCACGCGACTGCCTGTCTGAACAACAAGGCATCAAGGTCCGCACGCCGTACTTGCCAGGCGTGCGTACGGTCTCGATTCAGTGCGTTTTCGAACGGAAACGCGCAGCTGCGACCCGTACGGTCCGAGACGAACTCTGCACCCGGCTTATGGACACCGATCTCTCGTACCTGATCCAGAACGCCGAGCCGTTCGAAAATGTCGAGGTTACGTGGTAGCAGGCTTTCGCCGATATGGAAGCGCGGATGCGCTTCCTTCTCCACGAGCACAACGTCGCGTCCTTTCATCGCCAGGAAGGCCGCCGCCGTCGCACCGGCGGGCCCGCCGCCGATAATCAGCACGTCAGGTCGGTTCGAATCGCGTTCCAATGAGTTCATTGCGCTGGCTGCCAAAAAAGGACGTATTCGTGGACCAAAGCAACAATGCTATGGCTGATTTTGGGGATCATCGTGATGTTACGAGGTGCTTGCCTGCACGAGGCCTGAAATCCACTGACGGGGCGCAAGGAGATTCAGAGGCCCGACTCAGGATTTTTTGGTTCCTGATTGACGCAATTGGAAGCAGTCCGACTGTTTCCCGACCGCAGGCCGTGACGGATAGCAGCATTTTGCCATCGCGGACAGTCTGCGGGTTCGTGCGATGGGTGCGCGTGCGAGCAAAAGCAGACGTTCTGGATCGACGCTCAAGTGGCCGTTGCTGGCTGCGGAGTCGTCGTTCGAACGTCCGCGTGACAGCATCGGCCAGCGTCCGCAACTGGCCGACTGCCGCCCGACGCGGTCGGCCGTGGTCGACCTGCGTCTGACGTATGCGAGTGGCGACCTCCGATCTTTTTCAGTCACCCGGTTTCTCGTAAAGCAACCATTCAGCGGCGAAGACTCCAAGTCAGCACAGCGTGTACCATGCACATTCTCAAATATGCGGCGGTTCGCGATGAAAAGCCTTCTAATCACTTCAGGTCGTGCCATGCTGGCCACGGAAGTCTTCGGAAGCGGAGAACCGATTGTATTTTTGCACGCCCGGGTCGCCGATCGCCGGATGTGGGGCCAGCAGATTCGCGAAATCGGCGTTGGCAACCAAGCTATCGCCTATGATCGACGCGGATTTGGCGAAACAGTTGCCGAGACAGAGGACCACTCTGCCGTTGAAGATTTGATTGCCGTTCTCCAATCGGTGGCGGGTGGATCTCCTGCAATACTCGTTGCCTGCTCTCAAGGTGGAGGCATAGCGCTCGACGCAGCTCTTCGGTATCCGTCGTATGTTCGCGGTCTCGTTCTTGTCGCGCCGAGTGTGACAGGTGCGCCGAAAATGACTCATGCAGCGCGGGTTGAAGATTTGATCACCCGTTTGGCGGCGGCAGAAGCGAGGAAAGATATTGAAGAGGCCGTCGCGATTCGAGCGACGCTCTGGCTTGATGGTCCGTTTCAACCTGAGGGACGTGTGGCGGGTGAAGCTCGCAAACTGTTTGACGAGATGAACGTTGCTGTTCTCGGTTTGCCGCCGACGGGCACGAACACTGATGCACCGGTTGCTTACGGACGGTTGGGCGAACTATTGGTACCGACGCTGGTGATGTGTGGGGATCTGGACCTTCCCGGAATTCAGGAGCGCAGTCGTTACGTTGCGGCTAACGTATCCCGCGGGACGTTTCACCAGATTTCAGGAACCGCACATTTGCCGTCGCTCGAACGGCCACAGGAGGTTACGAGCGTAATCGCGAGTTTTATCAATCAATGTAAAGCTCTGCAATAGCGGGGGAGGCGAAGCGCTAACGAGGATTTTCCTGTGGCGCATGAAGTGATTGTCGACGATTCGAACGGTGTCATCGAGTACCCCCTCACGAATGTCGACACCTCGCCCAGAGTTTCCAAGAAATCCGCAAAGAATAAAAAAGGCCCTTGCGAGAAGGGCCTTTCACAGACAAAGGTACGACCAACGCTTACCGCGTCAACGCCGTAAACCCTTCCAGCAACCGCTCGACATCAGCCGCCTGAATCGCACCCATCGTCGAAATCCGGAACAGCTCTTTCGACAACCCGCCTTGCCCCGCGTAGATCACGAAGCCGCGCGCCTTAAGCCCGTCGTGCAGCGTCTCGTACGTGACGCCCTGCGGCAGCCGATACGCACGCAGCACGACCGACGAAGCACCTTCCGGCAGCACGAGCGGCATCCCACGCGCAGCGAGCCCCGCCTGCGCCTGATCCGCGAGCGCCTTGTAATGTGCATGCCGCGCCCGCCAGCCGCCGGCCTCATCAAACTCGCGCAGCGCCTCGACGAGTGCGTAATACGCATGCACAGAAGGCGTAAACGGCGTATTCCGCTGATCCTGCAGCTTCGCGAGACGACCGAGATCGAGGTAGTACGTACGGCTCGCAGCCTTCGCGAGCGCGCTACGACGCACGATCACGAACGCCGCGCCCGGCACACCGTGCAGGCACTTGTTCGCCGTCGCGGCAACCGCATCGATATCACCGCCAGCAAAAACGATCGCTTCCGCGCCAAAACTGCTGACACCGTCGACGAGCATCTTCACGCCACGCGAACGGCACACTTCAGCAATCGCGCCGAGATCATTCAGCCGGCCCGTCGTCGTTTCGTGATGAATCACCGCGACGTGCGTGTACCCACCCGCATCAAGACGCGCAGCGATCAGCGCGAGATCGGGCGCCTGCATCCACTCATGCTTCAGCACGTCGTGCGCGATCCCGTACTGCGTCGCGATCTGCGTGATCCGCTCGCCGTACACGCCGTTCTCGATCACGAGCAGCTTGCCGTCCTGCGGCACGAGTGCCGCAATCATGCTCTCGACGGCAGCCGTGCCCGAGCCCGTCATCAGCACGGCCGTCCATTCCGCCGGATCGAGCTCGTACGCGGCGACGAGGCGCGCGCGCGCCTCATCCTGCAGGTCGAAGAATTCGCTTTCGCGATGGCACAAATCGGGTTGCAGCAGGCTGCGGCGCACGCGTTCCGTGAGCGTGACCGGGCCGGGGTTCAGCAGCAGCATCAATGGGCTCCTTCAACGTAGGCTTCGGTCTGGGCGGCGCCGATGTGCCGCATCAGACGGGTCTTGACCTCGACCGGCGTGACGGTCGGGCGGGGCAGGCCGTCGGGCACGCCCGTGCGGATCGCGATGCGCACGAACTGCGCGCCATCGCTCGACGCGGCAAGCGTCGCATCGAGCACGTCGAGCGCATCGCCTTCGACGGCCGATGCGTAACCGCATGCGGCTGCCACACCGGCGAACGACACATGCTGCGACACCGTTGCCTGGCCGCCCGTCGATTCGTGCGCGCCGTTGTCGAGCAGCACGTGCGTGAGGTTGGCCGGGCCGTAGGTGCCGAGCGTCGCGAACACGCCCATGCGCATCAGCGCGGCGCCGTCGCCGTCGACGGCCACCACGCGCAGGTCGGGCCGCGCGAGCGCGAGGCCGAGCGCGAGCGGCGTCACGCAGCCCATCGAGCCGACCATGTACAGCTGGTTCGGGCGATCGTCGATCGCGTAGAGTTCGCGGCCGCAGAAACCGGTCGACGCGAGCACGACGGTCGAATCGACCGGCGTGTGCGCGATCACGCGCTGCAGCGCGTCGTGGCGGGTCGGCCACGCATCGGCCGATGCGGCACGCGACGGCGCTTGCGCGGCGACGTGCGCGCGCGGCTGCACGGCCGGGTTGGCCTTCAGCTCATACGGCGCGACGCTGCCTTTCTGCATCACGAGCGCATACGGGCGGCCCGTCGCGTCCATGTGCGCGATCGCGCGGTCGAGTGCCGGGCCGACCTGTTCGGGGTCGGTTGGGAACGTCTCCCACGGGATCTCCATCGTGTCGAGCATCGCGGGCGTGATCGGGCCCATCAGCGCATGCTGCGGCTCGTCGGCAACGCCCGGCTGGCCGCGCCACGTGACGATCAGCAGTTGCGGCAGGCGGAACGTCCAGGTCAGCGACGTGAGCGGGCTCACCGCGTTGCCGAGCCCCGAGTTCTGCATCATCGCGATCCCGCGCTTGCCGCCGAGCGTCGCGCCCGCGATCAGCGCGACCGCGTCGCCTTCGTTCGCGGCCGACACGTAGTTCAGCGTCGGGTCCTGCAGCACGTAGTTGATGAACGGCGTCAGGTACGAGCAGGGCACGCCCGCGTACCAGTCGAAACCACGCTCGCGCGCGGCTTCGACGAACTGGGCCGCTTCGATCATTGCGCGCCCCCGTTGCCGGCGCCCGGTTCGGACAGCGGCGTCTGGCCGTGCGCGAAGTCGCCCGCGCGGCGGAAGTCTTCGAGATCGTTCACACCGCGCCAGTGGCCGTGCACGTACTGCACCTCGATCTTCTCGCCGGCGGCGATCAGTTCGTTGAGCAGCGAAGGGATGTCGAGCGTGTCGAAATCGTCGCGCGCCTGCAGCGTCGCGAGCATCGCCTTCAGGCGCTCGACACCGGCGCCGCGCACGTTCAGCAGGCCGATCCAGCGGCCGTGCGGCGTGCCTGCGGCGACGTCGCTCGACACGCGTTGCAGGTAGGTCTTCTGGCCAAACAGGCCGCGATCGTCGGCAGCCGAGCAGAGCGCGAAGTCGCGCACGCTCTGGTTGGTTTCCGTCAGCGACGAATCGACCACCACACTGAACTCGGCCTCGCTCTCCGCGAGGTCGCGCACGATGTAGCTGCGGAACAGCAGGTCGCCGTACGAGATCACGGTGTCGCCGGTCAGGCGTTCGGCCGCGCATGCGAGCGACGCGAGTTCGCCCGTCTGCGCATGGCGTTCGTTGACCACGAGCTTGATGCCCGACGTGTCGATCGCGTCGGCGCGATAGCCGCCGACCACGGTGATGTCGTTCACGCCGTGCGTCTTGAAGCCGTCGACGAGCCAGCGCAGCAGCGGCTTGCCGGCGACCGGCAGCATGACCTTCGGCTTGTCTTCGGTCACGGCTTCGAGGCCCTTGCCGCGGCTCGCGGCGAGCACGATCGCGGCGTTCGACGCGCGTGAGGACGACGACAGGTAGATACGCTCGGCGGCCGAGTACTCGTCGGCGTCCTGCAGCCGGAAGATCTCGTTGACCGATGCAACGCGGTCCTCGACGTTGATCAGCGTTTCGCTCTCGTGGATCTCGCGTGCGGTCGCCTGCATCGCGGAGGCCGACGCGCGGATCAGGTGATTCGCCCAGATCACGGTGCTGATGCCGGCCTGGCGGAACACGTCGGTCGGCGTGCTGTAGTACTTGGTCGGCACGATCACGAGCGGCGCCTTGCCGCTCCATTCGCGCGCGAACTGCAGGATCTCGTCCGGGCGCGACAGCTTGCTGTGGATCAGGATCGCGTCGGCACCGGCTTCCGCATACGCGTTCGCGCGGCGCAGCGCCTCGTCCATTCCCCAGCCCGCGATCAGCGCCTCGACGCGCGCGACGATCGAGAAGTCGGGATCGGTCTGCGAATCCTTGCCGGCCTTGATCTTGCCGCAGAACTCGTCGATTTCCGCGAGCGGCTGGCGCTCGCCGCCGATGAAGCTGTTGGTCTTCGGAAACTGCTTGTCCTCGATGCAAACGCCCGCGATGCCGCGCTGTTCGAGCTTCTTCACGAGGCGGCGCACGTTGTTGAAGTTGCCGTAGCCGGTGTCGCCGTCGAGCAGGATCGGCAGGTCGCTCGCGTCGGCCATGAATTCGAGCACGTCGACGACTTGCGTCCAGCTCGCTTCGTTGTTGTCGCGCACGCCGAACTGC
Source organism: Burkholderia sp. BCC1999 (assembly GCF_905339975.1). Taxonomy (NCBI): domain Bacteria; kingdom Pseudomonadati; phylum Pseudomonadota; class Betaproteobacteria; order Burkholderiales; family Burkholderiaceae; genus Burkholderia; species Burkholderia sp. BCC1999. The sequence goes on from NZ_CAJPHP010000022.1 coordinate 81,365, forward strand.
GCGGAGATTGCGAGGCCCGATGCCCAGATGCCCTTGAAGCCGGCTTCGCGGACGATCCGTGCGGACAGCCCGTTGTGCGCTTCCATCAGGAATTCGAGGTCGCTGCTGACGAGCATGCGGCGCAGGCGTGCGCTGCGCGATTCGGTGAAATTGGGTTCGCGAGCGTTCATCGTGCGGCTCCTGCGGTGGTGCGTTGAATCAGGGGGAGGATTTCTTGCGTGGCGCGAGCGACGTCGTTCGGGAAATCGATCTCGATCCACGGCGAGCCGGTGACGTCGGCCACGTCGAACGAATGACCGCCTTCGAGCAGCAGGTCGCGCACGGCTTCTTCGTGCGGCATGTTCGCGCGGCCGCTGTCGACGTAACCTGCGACGATCGTCGCGAGGCGGCGCGCGGTGCCTTCGGTGAAGCGGAAGAAGCCGACCGATTCGCCGATCGTGTCGTAGTCGAGATCGACCGCGAGCTGCTTGCGCAGTTCGACCGGTACGCCGTTCTTCAGGCACAGCTTGACGGGCTCGTCGCCGGCCTCGAAATCGCGGTCGATCAGCAGGCGGTCGACTGCCTTGTCGGAATCGGCCACCAGCGCGTGCAGGATGTTCTCGTCGTACAGCACGTCCGCGTCCATCAGCAGCACGTCGCCGCCGCGCGTCATCGCATCGGCGACGGTATGCACGGTCAGCACGCTGCCGAGGTCGTAGCGGTCGTTGATCACGATCTCGGCCTGGCGGCCGAGGCGCTTCAGTTCCTGCTCGACCGTCTCGTGCTGAAAGCCGAGCCCGAGCACGATCTCGTCGACGCCCGCGGCGTCGAGTACGCGCAGATGGCGCTCGAGCAGCGATACGTCGTCAAAGCGCAGTAGGCACTTCGGGAACTGCGCTTCGGGCGGTTGTTGCAGGCGCAAGCCGAGGCCTGCCGCAAGAATGATGGCTCGCATGGGTTCTCCAACCAAAAAGCCGGCGATCTGAACGATCAGTCGGCGAGCGGCTGCGGCGCACGGCGCCGCTGCCAGTTTCTTTCACTGAAATGCAGATAGAGCAGGCCGGGCAGGCCGAGCGCGAGTTCGCGCGCACGCTTCGCGAGCGACAGCGCGAGCGCCGCGTCGGGCGGCAGTCCGACCAGCGGGGCGAGCAGCAGATAGCCGCCTTCCTGCGCACCGAGCGAGCCCGGGATCGCGAAGGCCGCGCCACGAATGGCCTGACCGACGCTCTCGAGCAGCAGCGCATCGAGCCAGCTCACCGGATGCCCGAGGAAATGCAGCGCGAGCCACACTTCCGCGGTGCCGACGATCCAGCCGACGAGGCTCAACGCGAATGTTTTCGCGACCTTCGCGCGATCGCGGTACAGCGCGCCGACCGCGTCGTCGATCGCATCGGCACGCGTCGCCAGCGACGACCAGTCGCGCGGGCCGAACAGCTTCGACGCGAGGCGCAGGCCGCGGCCGAACAGCCCGCGCCGCTGCGCCGCATAGAACAGCAACGCAAGCGCGCCGAGCACGCCGGTCGCGATCAGCGCGGGCGTGCGCAGGTGCGCGACCGACTCGTGCGTCGCGTACAGGCTGAACGCCGCGATGCCGATCAACGCGAACGCCATCTGCGCGAGTGCCTGCATCGTCGTGCTGACGGTCACGGCGGCGGCCGCATCGGCCATCCGCGTGCCGCGCTGCGCGAGGTGGCGCACCATCAGCACGGGGCCGCCGATCTGCCCGGCAGGCAGCAGGCTGTTGACCGATTCGCCGACCCAGCGCGCGCGCAGCGCGTTGCCGAGCTCGGCGCCCGGCTGGCCGCGGCGGAACATCACGGAGATCGCGATTGCGTCGATCACGAGCGGCACGACGTGGAACGCCGCGACGAGCGCGAGGCCCCAGCCGGCCGCGAGGAACGTGGACGCGACCGCGCCGATGCCCTGCCAGGCAAGGAGTGCGATGAAGAGTGCCGTCCCGAGGGACAGCAGGATGAGGCCCGCGCGCGTCATGACCTGGTCGTGCGCCGCGTGGCCAGTTGCTTGAACACCTGGCGGAACCCGAAATACGCGATCGCGTCCTTCATGTTCGAGATGAAGCGCTTCCACGGCCGCATGCCGGGGTTCGTCACGTATTCGAAAGTGAGCGACACGCGCATCTCGTTCTGGCCGAGCGGCGTAATGCGGTGACGCAGCTTGTCGCCGTCGAACAGCACGATGCCGCCGTCGGCGATCTGCACCGAGCCCGGTTCGTCGGCCACGTCCGGATTGCGCGTGTGCAGCTCGTAGTCGAGCCGGCACGACGATTCGTCGATCACGCCGATCAGCAGCGTATAGCGGCGGCCGTCGTAGTACGACGTGTCGTAGTGCCAGCCGATGTGGTCGCCGGGCTTCGTGTAGTAATACAGCGCGTAGGCGTGCGGATCGTCGTCCGGCGACAGCATCAGCTTGTCGCCCGTGACTTTCTCCAGGAAGGAGATGAGTGCCTTCGAGCGATACAGTTCGGCGATGTACGGCGCCTGTTCGTCGATCGTATGGCGGCTCACGCTGCCGCCCTGTTTGTGGCCGGGCAGGTAATTGCGGTTCAGGCCGGCCTGCATCGCGCGGGCGGCCGCCGCGAGCTTCGCGTGCGCGTCGGCCGGCAGGAATGCGTCGAGGTACAGGAACGAGCCCTGGCGCATGTAGTCGCCGCGCAGGCGGTCGAGGTCGAGCTGGCCGACGCTGTCGGCCACGGTGCGATCGGGGTCGGCCGCGGCCGCGCGCACGGGCGCGGGGCGTGCCGGGCTCAGCACGGAGTCGTCGCGCGTGCTAGGAGTCATTTGGAAGCCTGGATTTCAGTAGGGTTCTGCGGGGTGTTGCCACGGCGGACGATGCGCCACCAGTCGATCACGACCCATGCGGCGAACAGCGGGGCGCCGATCGACGCCGCGAGCAGGAACGGCTCGACGCCGTCGACGAGCGTCACGATCGGCAGCAGGTACAGTACGTCTTCGGTTTCGAAGCCGCCGGCGAACGCCTGCTTGGTGCCGGCCTTGCCGGCGACCGATTCGATTCGCATGCGCAGGAAGAAGATCAGCGCGACGGCCGCGCCGGCCACCGCGCCGAGCAGCACCGGCGACGCGGCCATCTGCCCGCCCTGGGCGACGATGCCGAGGCCCATGCTGACGAACAGCGCGACCGTCACGAGCGCATCGGCCGCGAGGTCGTAAAAATGCCCGATCTTGCTGGACTTCCCGCTGATGCGCGCGAGTTCGCCGTCGGTGTGGTCGACGAAGTTCGACAGCACGATCAGGAACGCGCCCGCATTGCTCCAGCCGAAGCCGCCGTGCGCAAGGCACCAGGCGCCGGCGAGGCCGATCAGCAGACGAAGGGTAGTGAGGTGATTCGGGGTGACCGGCGTATCGACGAGCGGTCGGACAAGCGAGCGCGCGAGCCGCGCATCCCAGGTGCGTGGCAGGGGGGGCTCGGCGCGTGTGGCGGTTTTTCTTTGGTCCATCGGCGAAATATATACGGAATTGTAATTTGATGCTTTTTATTCGATCAATGTCCTGACATACGGGAGTGTTACCGCGTCTTGCGCGTATCGGCCAGTCGAAACCGGATGCGCGAAAGGGCGGGCGATCGGGGCTGCAAACGGCGCGGCCGGGCCCGTCTTCCAGTGTGGTTCGCGTCACGCGGCTGTCAAGGACGGACGGGCCTCTCAGGCCGATACGGCGAAGATTATCGCGCGAGGCGGCGGGCCGTACGCAGCGCATGCGACGTTGATGTGCATCAGGTCCGGCAAAGCCGCATCGGGCGACAATTGGCCGCGCCGCGCGGCCATCGGTCATTACCGAACGTCGGGCGGCAAATTGCAATGAAAATCCGCCGATTGATTCGCGAAGGTTGGCGATCCGGGGCCGGTCATTCGTTCCGATGCTTTCGTGCACCTTTCGGGTGCAATCGGCGGCGTGCGGATCGCCTGTCACAGAACGGTCGTTCGATACCCGGCATATTCGGTAAGGATCTTTTGCATCCAGCGGACATTTCGCGGCGATGGCCTCTGCGATACTCCGACCATGCCTGTGGTGCCGGCCGCCCCGCGCGGCCCCAAGGGCTTCATGTCGCTCAGGAGACACCCCCAGCGACGTCAACGACCGACCCAAGCGTCAGAAACCTGCCATGTCTTCATCACGCATCCTCGCTCCCGCCCTGCGTTCGCTCGTCCGCACCGCCGACGAAGCCGCCGCGCTGATCCGTCCCGGCATGACCGTCGCCATGAGCGGCTTCACCGGTTCGGGCTATCCGAAGGCCGTACCGGCCGCGCTTGCCACCCATATCGACGCGGCGCACGCGCGCGGCGAGGACTTCCGGATCAACGTGCTGACCGGCGCGTCGACCGCACCGGAACTCGACGGCGCACTCGCCCGCACCAACGGCATCTCCATGCGGCTGCCGTACCAGTCCGACCCGACGCTGCGCGACAAGATCAACAGCGGCGAAGTCGATTACCAGGACGTCCACCTGAGCCACGTCGCGCAGTACGCGTGGTTCGGGCTGTACGGCGATCTCGACGTCGCGATCGTCGAAGTCGCGGGCATCCGCGAGGACGGGCTGCTGATCCCGTCCGCGTCGATCGGCAACAACAAGACCTGGCTGGAACGCGCGAAGCACGTGATCCTCGAAGTGAATACGCGCCAGCCGCTCGGCCTCGACGGGATGCACGACATCTATTACGGCACCGCGCTGCCGCCGCACCGCAAGCCGATTCCGCTGACGAAGAGCGACGACCGGATCGGCGAGCCGTACCTGCGCTGCCCGGCCGACAAGATCGTCGCGATCGTCGAGACCGACGCGCCGGATCGCAGCAACGCGTTCTCCGCGCCGGACGAGACGTCGAAGCAGATCGCGCTGCAGCTGATCGACTTCCTGCGCCACGAAGTGAAGCGCGGCCGCCTGCCGGAAAACCTGCTGCCGCTGCAGTCGGGCGTCGGCAACATCACGAACGCGGTGCTTGCGGAACTCAGCTCGGCCGGCTTCTCGAACCTGACGGCCTACACCGAAGTGATCCAGGACGCCATGCTCGACCTGCTCGACGACGGGACGCTGAGCTTCGCGTCGGCCACCGCGCTGTCACTGAGCCCGGCCGCCGTGCAGCGCTTCGCCGACGAAATCGCGACGTTCCGCGACAAGATCGTGCTGCGCCCGCAGGAGATCAGCAACCATCCGGAGCTCGTGCGCCGCCTCGGCTGCATCGCGATGAACGGCATGATCGAGGCCGACATCTACGGCAACGTGAACTCGACGCACGTGATGGGCACGAAGATCCAGAACGGCATTGGCGGCTCGGGTGACTTCGCGCGCAACGGCTACCTGTCGTGCTTCATGTCGGCGAGCACCGCGAAGGGCGGCGCGATCTCGCGGATCGTGCCGATGGCGAGCCACGTCGACCATACCGAGCACGACGTCGCGGTGGTCGTCACCGAGCAGGGGCTTGCGGACCTGCGCGGCCTGTCGCCGAAGCAGCGCGCGCGCAAGGTCATCGCGACCTGCGCGCATCCCGACTACCGGCCGATGCTCGAGGACTACTTCGAGCGCGCATCGCACGAGAGCTTCGGCAAGCACACGCCGCACCTGCTCGCCGAAGCGCTGTCGTGGCACGAGCGCTACGTGCGGACCGGCACGATGAAGGTCTGACGTTTCGGCCCGCGACGGGCGTGTGCCCGTCGCGTTGTCAATCCATCGCCGCGTGCGCGACGTCGACGCTCGCCGCTTTCTGCGGCGGGCGGATCAGCAGCAACAGCGGAATCATCAGCAGCGTCGCGACGAACATCAGCTTGAAGTCGTTCAGGTACGCGATCATCGTCGCCTGCTGGTTGATCGTGCGGTCGAGCAGCGCGATGTCGAGGCGGCTACCGGCCATCGCCTGCACGGCCGGGTTGAACGGTGTGATGTGCGTCGCGAGATCGGCGTGCGCGACCTGCGTATTGCGCGTCATCAGCGTCTGCACGATCGAGATGCCGATACTGCTGCCGATGTTGCGCATCAGGCTGTAGGTGGCCGTGCCGTCCGCACGCAGGTCGGGCGGCAGCGTCGAAAACGACAGTGCGCTCAACGGCACGAACACGAGCCCCAGCCCGAAGCCCTGGACCACGCCCGGCCACACGACGTCCGATTCGGACAGCACGACCGTGTACTGCATCATCTGCCACAGCGCGAGCGCGGAAATCGACAGCCCGGCGAGCAGCAGCAACCGCGCATCGACGTATTTCAGCAGCCTGCCGACGAACAGCATCGCGATCATCGTGCCGGCGCCGCTCGGCGCGGTGACGAGGCCCGTCGTCGCGACCGGGTAGCCCATCAGGTTCTGCAGCATCGGCGGCAGCAGCGCGCGTGTCGCGTACAGCACCGCGCCGACGACGAAGATGAACAGCGTGCCCGTGGCGAAGTTCGGGTCGCGCAGCAGTTCCGACTTGAAGAACGACGCCTTGCCGACGGTCGCCGTATGCACGAGGAAGAACGCGAAGCTGAGCACTGCGAGAAGCGCTTCGATGCGGATTTCGTACGACCCGAACCAGTCGAGCTGTTCACCGCGATCGAGCATCGCCTGGAACGCGCCGATCGCGAGCGCCAGCGTCGCGAAGCCGAACGCATCGAATTTCACGTGCGGGCGCGGCGCGCGCGCCGGCAGGAAGGTCATCACGCCCGCGAGCGCGAACGCACCGATCGGCACGTTGATGAAGAACACCCAGCGCCAGTTGTAGCTGTCGGTGAGCCAGCCGCCGAGCGTCGGGCCGAGGATCGGGCCGACCATCACGCCCATCCCCCAGATCGCCATCGCCTGGCCTTGTTTCTCGCGCGGGTTGATGTCGAGCAGGATCGACTGCGACAGCGGCACCAGCGCGGCGCCGAATACGCCCTGCAGCAGCCGCGCGCCGACGATCTGCACGAGCGTCTCGGACAGCCCGCACAGCGCCGATGCAACCGTGAAGCCCGCGATCGACACGATCAGCAGCCGCTTGACGCTCAGCCGGTCGGACAGCCAGCCGGTGAGCGGCGTCGCGATCGCCGCGGCGACGATATAGGAGGTCAGCACCCACGTGATTTCGTCCTGCGACGCGGACAGCGTGCCCTGCATGTGGGGCAGCGCGACGTTCGCGATCGTGCTGTCGAGGGTCTGGATCAACGTGGCGAGCATGATCGACAGGGTCAGCATCGGCCGGTTCAGGGCGGGCGAGGCGGGGGCGTCGGCGGCGGGGTTCAAGCGGGTGTCTCCGTGGGGCGGTCGCCGTGGGCGGCGATCCGGTATGGCTCAAACTATAAGCACGCTTATTATATAGCCGCTTATTGCCGTGGCGCGAGCCGCGGCCCGCTGGCGGCTTGACCCTATAATCGGCTGATGGACAAGACCTACGAGAACCGGATCGGCTACCTGATCGCCGACGTGGCCCGCCTGAACGGACGCCTGTTCGACCGGCGCGCGAAGCGCATCGGGCTGACGCGGGCGCAAAGCCGCGTGCTCGCGTACCTGACGTGGAAGGGCGAGATGAACCAGGCGCGGCTGGCCGAATGGCTCGAGATCACGCCGATCTCGCTGACGCGCCTGCTCGACCGGATGGAGGGCTATGGCTGGATCGAACGCATCGCGAACGACGACGACCGCCGCGCGTTCGTGATCCGTCTGACCGACAAGGCGCGCGAGATCTTTCCGCAGATGCTGGAAGTGGGCGATACCGTCGCCGACGACGGGCTGCGCGGCTTCACGCCCGACGAGCGCGATACGCTGGTGCGGCTGCTCGGACGTGTGCGCCACAACCTGATCGACTGCGGCGGCGAGTGACGCGGGCGGCCGTTCGGGCGCCCCGTTTGCAACCATAAAAAAGAGAACATTGAGAGATGACCCAGGCACGACGAATCGGCCGGAAGACCCGCATTGCGATCCTCATCGCGCTCGCACTGGTACTGATCCTCGGGATCGGCGTTGTCTGGCTCGCGCACGACGATGTGCCCGAGACGTTCGACGCAACGATGGCAAAGGCGCAGCGCGGCGACGTGGACGGGGAATTCAACGTGGGGCTCAGGTACGAGCACGGCGACGGCGTCGAGCGGAATCCCGTCGAAGCCGTGAAGTGGTACAGGCGGGCCGCCGATCATGGCGATGCATCATCGCAGAACAATCTCGGCACGCTTTACGAGACCGGCGTCGGCGTGACGCAAAGCCGTTCGGAGGCCGTGAGTTGGTACCGGCGCGCGGCCGCGCAGGGCAATGCGAATGCATGGTGCAATCTCGGCCGCGCGTACGAGGACGGCGAAGGCGTGCCGCGGGATCGTACGGAAGCGGTGCGGCTCTACCGGCTTGCGGCCGACCAGGGGCTGCCCAGGGGGCAACTGTACCTGGCGATGATGTACGACGCCGGCGCCGGCGTGCCGCAGGATTTCGCGGAAGCCGCCAAATGGTACCGGCGCTCGGCGGACCAGGGCGATCCGCAGGCGCAGAACAGCCTCGGCTTCCTGTACGACACCGGGCATGGCGTGAAGCAGAGCGACACCGAGGCGTTCAAGTGGTATCGGCTCGCCGCGGAACAGGGCAACGCGAACGCGCAGAACAATCTCGGCCTGATGTATGAAAACGGACAGGGTGTGCACGAGGACGACGCCGAAGCGGCGAGCTGGTACCGGCTCGCCGCGGCGGGCGGCGTCGGGAGCTCGCTGTTCCGGCTGGGCATGCTGTACTTCGTGGGCAGCGGCGTTGACCACGATCCGATCGCCGCGAATGCGCTTTTCGGTCTGGCTGTCGCAGCCGGCGACACGCGCGCACAGGCCTATCTCGATCAGGGCGCGAAGCTCACGGCGCCGGCCGATATCGAGAAAGCCGCGCGGCTGCGGGCCGAGATGAGCCAGCCGGGCAAACTGCTCGACGCGCTCGACCATTACGAGGGAACGGCGCAACGAAGCGACGACGTCTGATGCCCGTCAACGGCCCAGTGCCGCAAGCGTGAACGCCGCGAGATAGAGCCCCACGCCATACGACAGATGCGTGGTGAGACTGCGCCGGCGCGCGACGCCCGGATGCGGCGTGCGCGACGCGGCGATGCCGAAGCCGAACGCCGGCTGCATCACGAAGAACGGGGCGACCACGCTGGCGAGGCCGGCGACGAGTGCAGGAAGCGGCGTCGGCGTGGCGATCCATGCGGTGCCCGCGATCATGACGGGCAGCGCCGCGAACGCGATGCCGATCGCGTAGTGTGCGATCCAGCCGAGAGGACGCTCGCCCGGCACGGGCGGCGCGGCGACGATCGACACATGCCGGAACCGGCCGTGCAGCATGTGGCCGAGCCAGCGGCCGACCAGTGCGTAGTCGAGCGACGGCGTGCCGAACGCTCGCCGCCGGAATAGCGTCCACAGGTCCAGCATGAGCGTGGCGCCCGTGCCGATCAGCAGCACGTCGAGCACGATAGCGGGCATATTCATCGCACGCCTCCGAAGCGGACGGCTGCTGCGCGGTCTGGCGCAATACGGGTTGGTTTCAGCGGTTTCATGGCGTTTCAGGCTTGTGTTCGTGAAGTCGGGCGACTATCTTGCAACTTCAAGTTCACTTGAGGTCAAGCATGAGCCGTCTGGACATTGCGGACGTGGCGCGGCGCTCGGGATTGCCCGCGTCGACGCTGCGCTACTACGAGGAAAAGGGGCTGATCGTCGCCAACGGCCGGCACGGGTTGCGGCGGCAATACGACGAATCGGTGCTGGAGCGGCTGGCGCTGATCGCACTCGGCCGCGAGGCCGGTTTTTCGCTCGACGACATCCTCGCGATGGTCGGCGCGGACGGCCAGCCCGCGATCGATCGCGCGAAGCTCGACGGCAAGGCCGACGAACTCGACCGCACGATCCGCCGTCTCGGCGCAGTGCGCGATATGCTGCGGCACGCGGCCGTGTGCCCGGCGCCAAGCCATCTCGAATGTCCGTCGTTCCAGAAGCTGCTGCGCATCGCCGCGCATCGTCGTCCGGCGCGTCGCACGAAGGCGGACGGTGCGTAGACTGCTCGTGCGATGCGCGAGCGGCAGGGTCGCGGTGCTGCCGGCCCCGGCCGGAAGTCGAAAACGAAAAACAACGGGGTTGCCGCTTGTCGATATTGCTTGCGCCATTGCTGGTGCTTTATGTGCTTCCGGCCGCGTATGCGGCATCGAAGGTCGGGCCGCATTACGGGTTTCTCGCGGGGTGCGCGACGATGGCCGCCGTGCTGGCGGCGCAGACCACCCTGCTGACGTGGGGAACCGCATGGGTGAAGCGGCGGCGTGGCGGCGTCGGGCAGGCCGGTACGGCCGCGCCGGCCACGCCGGCCGTACCGGCAGATAGTCCGGACGGTGAACCGGATGACGACGCCGGCGACGCTGGCGACGCGCCCGATGTGCCGCTTCAATACGGCGAGCATGCAAGATTCAAGCAACTGGTTCTGATTGCCGAAAACGGGCAGCCCGACGTCGCACGCTATTTCTACGACAACGCGAAGCGGACGATCGAAGCATTCGTGGACGTCGAGACCGGGCGCGACGATTCGGGCGCGTCGATGGTGTCGATGGCCGAACTTGCCGCCGAAGGTGGGGTGCCGGCCGCGCCACCTGACCAAACGCTGACCGTGTTCGTGTCGAACGACGGCGCATGGTCGGGGTTCCGCGTCGGCGACGACAGCTTCCGGTTTCGCCACGGCGCGATCACGAAATTGCGGCTCACGCAGGTGATACCGATACGCTGGAAGGGCGGCTACACGGTGTCGTTGTGGTTCGACGTGCCGAAGCGGAAAAGCACTGCCGATTATGTGTCGTATTCGACCTGGTTCGATCTCGTGGTGGAATATTCAGGTCGCCGCTCACGCGCGCTCACCCATGCATGTCGCGAGATTGCGTCCGTGCTCGATGTAGCGTTCGATGTCGACGAAACCTCCGACGACTGACTCATCCCGCGTAATACACACGGCATTCCATCTCGCGTCCGCGCACGATGCGCTTGCCGACGAGCGAGCCGTACGTTTCGGTGAAAACGGTGCGCTGGTTTTCGCACTGTACGGCGTCGTAGAAATAGAGCGAGACCCAGTCCGTCGGGCGGCCGGCTTCAGGCGTGCGCATCGCGGCATGCAGGCTCAGTGCCGTGAAATGCCAGCCGCCTTTGGTCATGTGCATCACCACGGGCGGCGGCACATAGCCGTCCGCGTTCAGGCGCCGTTGCGCGAGCGTCGGCAGCACGCCGGCGGCCGCCTTGTTGCGGTACTGGCGGTCGATGTAGAGCAGCAGCTCGACGGGCGGCTCCGTGCCGGGCCCGGCATGTTGCATGTGACCCTGCCAGCGCCGGCGGCGGCTCAGCACGTCGTCGAGCGCGGTGCGGATGCCGGCGGCGCGGCGCGGGCCGACGCCCGAGATCGTTTCGAGCTGGCCGTTGCGGGCCGCGCGTTCGAGTTCCTCGAGCGTATCGATGTGCAGCAGGTCGTGAATGCGCAGCGCGAGCGCGTGGCCGATGCCCGGCACGGCTTCGAACGCGGACGTGCGTTGGGCGTCGCCGCACAGCCGGTCGAGCTGGCGCCAGCGGCCCGTCACCAGCAACTCGGCAATCGCCTGCGCGACGCCCGTGCCGATCTCGGGCAGCGCACTGAGCGCGTCGGTGCCGCCGGATTCGAACACGGTGCGGAGATCACGGTCGAGCGCATCGACCGTCTCGGCCGACGCGCGGTAGGCGGCGACCCGGTAAGGATTCGCGCCCTGGTCGGCCAGCCGCTGCGCGGCCTCGCGCAGGCAGGTCGCGATGTGCCGGTTTTCCTCGAACGTTTGGCTGGCGGTCGTCTGCATGGCGAGGGACCTGGGGAAGCTCAAACGGAATGGACACGGCGAACGATGCGCCGGTCGGCTTTTCACCATTGTCGCGAGACGCGACGAAGAAAACTTGATGCACGTCAATGGCAAACGTAGCACATGCGCGAAGCGCACGGTCGTGCCGGTTGGCGGCACGACCGTGCGTCGCGTGTGCGCTTACGCGTCGAGGAACGACTGCGCGTTCTCGGCCTCGGCAGCCGTGCGCAGTGCGGCGAGCGCCCGTTTCTCGATCTGCCGCACGCGTTCGCGGGACATGCCCGCGTCCAGCGCGATGGCGTCGTACGTATCGGGCTCGGCGCCGCCGAGGCCGAACCGCCGGCTCAGCACGTCGGCCTCGGCCGGCGTGACCGACCGGAGCAGCGACCGCACACAGTCGCGCATGCGCGTGTCGGCCAGTTGCTCGAACGGGCTGGCCGAGGTTTGATCCTCGATCAGCTCCACGAGCCCGGTGTCCGCGTCGGGCAGCGGCGTGTCGAGCGAAAGGGGCTCGGCCGGCAGCGCGAGCACCGCGCGCACCTTGTCCTCGGCGAGGCCGATTTCTGCCGCAAGCTCGGCCGGCGTCGCCCGGCGGCCCGTGCGCTGGCGAAAGCGCAGCGCATGCCGCTGTACGCGCTGGTACTGGTCGCCGACGTGCACGGGCACGCGGATCGTGCGAGCGCGATCGGCGACCGCACGCGTGATCGCCTGACGGATCCACCAGGTCGCATAGGTCGAGAACTTGAACCCGCGACGGTATTCGAACTTCTCGATCGCCCGCATCAGGCCGAGACAACCGTCCTGCACGAGATCGGACAGGTCGACGCCGCGGTTCATGTACTTGCGCGCGATCGACAGCACGAGCCGAAGGTTCGCCTCGAGCATCGCGCGCGTTGCATCGCGCACCTTCTGCTGGCCATCGCTCAGTGCAGCCGCGAGAGCCCGCCGCGCGAGCGCGTCGAAGCGGGCGGCTTCCCCCGTCGCAGCGTCATGCGGTGCGGTTGCGAGCGCGCGCACGATGCGGCTGGCGTCGTCGACGGCCGGTGCAACCCACGCAAGCGAACCGAGCAGGGCGGCCACGGCGTTGCGCGCGTCGCGGTATGCGTCCGAACGGACGCCATGCGCGTGCAACGCGTCGCGCAACTTCGCCACAGCGGCCCGCAGATCGTCGTAGCGGGCGGGGGCGGGCGTGTCGCCTTCGTCTTCATCGGCAGAGCCGGTCGCACCCGTTGCACCCTTCGCACCGTGACGCGCAAGCAGCGCGTCGACGGCCGCCGGATACCCGGCGAGCGCGTGCAGCACCTGATGGCGACCCGTCTCGATTTCGCGGGCGAGCACGATTTCGCCTTCGCGCGTGAGCAGCGGCACGGCCTGGATGCGGCGCATGTAGAGCGCGAGCGGATCGGTCGATGCACTCGTGCCGCGTGCGAGGTCGCCGAGCATGGCCCGGCCCTCGTCGAGCGTGTCGCGATCGACGTCGACCGGCGCCGTGCCGGCGAACGGCGCAGGCACGGCCGGCTCGTCGAGCACGGCGATGCCGATGTCGGCGAGCGCGGCGCGCACGACGTCGAGCGCATCGGGGCTGTCGCTTTCAGGCGGCAGCGCGTCGACGAGGTCGGCGTGTGTCAGATAACCCTGTTCGCCGGCAAGCGCCAGCAACTGGATGATCGGATCGAGCGGTGTGTCCGCCCGGGGAGTGGGGCGTGGCGTAGTCATGTCGATGGCGGCGCGAGCCGCGTTCCTGTCTGGGCGGGCCGAAGTCCGCCGGTGGGCGGCCGCCGGTCATTCGCGAACACCTGTCCGCGCCGGTCAGCCTGACATCGTTCAAGTTGAGGGCATTTGCGCCAACTTCAACGCGGGCGCCGCGGACGGGCGAGCACACCGCATGCCCGCCTGCACCGTCCGGGGCAGGAAACAAAAAGTAACCGATCATACGCGCGGAAATCTGCAGGGGACGTAAGCTAGAGTCAGGCGCGCGCCCGGCGGCGGCGCGCGGATTCTGCCGGAGCACGAGATGAACCCGATTTCCGCCGCGAGGCCCGCCGTCATCGCGCTGGCCGCGCTGACGCTCGGCGGCTGCTACTACACGAGCCCGTACGGTTATGCACCTTATTACGCACCGGTGCCCGCCACGGTGACGCAGCGCGAATTCCCGGTTGCACCGGCCGCGCCCGGTCCGGCCCCTTCCACGGCGCCTGCCACGCCGGACTACGTCGAGGCGCAGACGCCGGTGTATGTCGCACCGGCCTATGTGCCGCCGCCGTATCCGTATTACTACCCCGCGTATTACTCGGGCTGGTACGGGCCGCCCGTCACGATCGGCTTCTGGGGCCGTTGGGGCGGCGGATACTGGGGCGGGCGAGGCGGGTACTGGCATCGTCCGTGGGGCGGCGGGAATTGGGGTGGCGGCCACTGGGGCGGCGGCCATCGGCACTGATCGGCATTGACCGGCGCGCGGCGGCACCGCGCGGGAGAGCATCATGAGGAACACGTTTGTCCGAAGTCTGTGCGTCGTCCTGGCCGGCCTTGCGGCCGCACCGGGCATTGCCGACGCGCAGAGCAGCGCTTACACGAACTCGCCGGCCGAGCTGTTCGCCGGGCCGGCGCCCGATTATCCGGTGGTCGCGCAGATCCCGCCCGATACCGCGCTGGACGTATTCGGCTGTCTGAGCGACTACTCGTGGTGCGACGTCGCGCTGCCGGGCGTGCGCGGCTGGATCGATGCGCAGTTGCTCGAGTATCCGTACCAGGGCAGCTACGTGCCGTTGCTCGAATACGGCGCGATCATCGGGGTTCCGGTGACGGGATTCGCGATCGCCGCGTACTGGGATCGTTATTACCGGCACCGCCCGTGGTACCACGACCGCGATCGCTGGGCGCATCGTCCGGAACCGAGGCTCGGCCCCGGAGGCATGCCGCCGGGACAAGGCCGTCCGCAACCGGGCGGGCCGATGCAGGTTGCACCGGGCGGCCCGCCCGTGCACGACGCGCGGCCGTCGGCTGCACGCGGCGGCTGGAACGGCGCGATCCGCACACCGCCGCCGGCAGCACCGGCGCCTTCACCGATGCCGGGCGGGGCGGGCAACGCGCGTCCGGCCGGCCCGCCGCCGGCCGTGTTGCGCCCGCCGCCCGCGCCGGGTGGCGAGGCGCGTCCGATGCCACCGCCGGTGCGCCAGGGCGGCGGGGGCGGCGGCGGTTATGCGCGGCCGCAAGGTGGCGGAAATGGTGGCGGCAACCACGGCGGCGGTGGTGGCGGAGGCGGGGGAGGTGGAGGCCCCGAAGATTTCCGTCACTGATGCCGCCGGCGCTGTGGATTCCCCCAAGTGCCGGACGAAAAAAAGCCGCTCCGGAGAGCGGCTTTTGAATCGGGCGAGCGGTCGGTTGCGTGGCCCGCAACCGACTGTCGGCAATAGCCCGTTGCGTCAGTCGTCCAGCAGCGACAGGTCGCGCACGGCGCCCTTGTCGGCCGACATGACCAGCTTCGCGTAGGCCTTCAGCGCGGCGGACACCTTGCGCGGACGCGGCTGCGCCGGCTTCCAGCCCTTCGCGTTCTGCTCTTCGCGGCGGCGCGCCAGTTCCTCGTCCGATACCAGCACGTCGATCGTGCGGTTCGGGATGTCGATGCGGATCTTGTCGCCGTCGCGCACGAGACCGATCGCGCCGCCTGCCGCCGCTTCCGGCGAGCAGTGACCGATCGACAGGCCCGACGTGCCGCCCGAGAAGCGGCCGTCCGTCAACAGCGCGCAGGCCTTGCCGAGCCCTTTCGACTTGATGTAGCTGGTCGGGTAGAGCATTTCCTGCATGCCGGGGCCGCCCTTCGGGCCTTCGTAGCGCACGATCACCACGTCGCCGGCCTTGACCTTGTCGTTCAGGATGTTTTCAACGGCTTCGTCCTGCGATTCGGTCACATGCGCCGAGCCTTCGAACACGAGGATGCTTTCGTCGACGCCGGCCGTCTTCACCACGCAGCCGTCGAGCGCGATGTTGCCCGTCAGCACCGCGAGACCACCTTCCTTCGAGAACGCATGCTCGTACGAGCGGATGCAGCCTTCGGCGCGATCGAGGTCGAGGCTCGGCCAGCGCGTGTTCTGGCTGAACGCAACCTGCGTCGGGATGCCGGCCGGGCCGGCCATATAGAACGTGCGGACCGCTTCGTCCCGCGTGCGGACGATGTCCCACTGGTCCAGCGCATCCTTCAGCGTCGGTGCGTGGACGGTCGGCACGTCGGTATGCAGCTTGCCGGCGCGTTCGAGCTCACCGAGGATCGCCATGATGCCGCCAGCGCGGTGTACGTCCTCGATGTGGTACTTGTTCGTGTTCGGCGCGACCTTGCACAGCTGCGGCACCGAGCGCGACAGGCGGTCGATGTCCTTCATCGTGAAGTCGATGCCGGCTTCCTGCGCGATCGCCAGCAGGTGCAGGATCGTGTTGGTCGAGCCACCCATCGCGATGTCGAGCGTCATCGCGTTCTCGAACGCGGCGAAGCCGACCGAGCGCGGCAGCACGCGTTCGTCGTCCTGCTCGTAGTGCTGGCGCGTCAGTTCGACGATGCGGCGGCCGGCGCGCTTGAACAGCTGTTCGCGATCGGCGTGCGTGGCGACCACCGTGCCGTTGCCGGGCAGCGACAGGCCGAGCGCTTCGGTCAGGCAGTTCATCGAGTTCGCGGTGAACATGCCCGAGCACGAACCGCAGGTCGGGCAGGCCGAGCGTTCGACTTCGGCGACTTCGGCGTCGGAATACGACGGGTCGACCGCAATCACCATCGCATCGACGAGGTCGAGCTTCTTCACTTCGATGGCCTTGGTGACCGGGTTCGCGAGGCGCGTCTTGCCGGCTTCCATCGGGCCGCCCGACACGAAGATCACCGGGATGTTGAGGCGCATCGCGGCCATCAGCATCCCCGGCGTGATCTTGTCGCAGTTCGAGATGCAGACCATCGCGTCCGCGCAGTGCGCGTTCACCATGTACTCGACCGAGTCGGCGATGATGTCGCGGCTCGGCAGCGAATACAGCATGCCGTCATGGCCCATCGCGATGCCGTCGTCGACCGCGATCGTGTTGAATTCCTTCGCGACGCCGCCGGCGGCTTCGATCTCGCGCGCGACGAGCTGACCGAGATCCTTCAGGTGCACGTGCCCGGGCACGAACTGCGTGAACGAGTTGACGACCGCGATGATCGGCTTCGAGAAATCGTCGTCTTTCATGCCGGTGGCGCGCCACAGCGAGCGCGCACCTGCCATGTTGCGGCCGGCGGTGGAGGTTTTGGAACGGTAAGTGGGCATTGTGATTGCTGAAGAAAGATCGCGAAAAAGGGTGGAGGCACGGGGAATAAAGGCCTCTCTCGCGCCCGTGCGAACAACCTCTTGAGCTGCGCCCTGGGCAAACTCGGCGATTATCCCACAGCCGCCGCGGGCGTGGCGCCCATGGGGCCGGCGACGGGCATGGGTCGCGTGACTGACGTGACGGCTGCGAGCTGCCGGCCCGGCCGGTTCGGGAGGCGGCGGAGTCGTCTTCTCGTCGATGACGAAGCCGCGCCGCCCCCGCGCTCGGGTGTCAGTCGAGCAGCGTCAGGATTTCGTCGTATAGCGCCTTCGGAACCCGCACGCCGTTCGCGATGCTGCGCGCGCGGGCGTCGAAGCGCCGTTGCGACGGCAGCCGCGCACCCTGCGCGACGATCGATTCGAACATCCGTTCGCCGCGTGCGAGGCCCGCATCGAGATCGTCGCCGAGGAACACCTTCGGATCGAACGCGATCACGAGCTCGCCGTGGCACGGCGTCGCGCCGACGCCTTCGTCGAAGTCCATCGATTCGCGGCTGGTCATGTCGCCGATCAGCGCGCCGCCGAGCAATTCGACCATCGCCGCGAGCGCCGAGCCCTTGTGGCCGCCGAACGTGCGCATCGCACCCTGCAGCGCCGCCTTCGGGTCCGTGGTCGGCTGGCCGTCGGCGTCGATCGCCCAGTGCGATGGAATCGCCTTGCCTTGCTTCGCGTGCAGCTCGATGTCGCCGCGCGCGATCGCGCTCGTCGCGAAATCGAACACGAACGGCTCGCCGCCGGGGCGCGGCCATGCGAACGCGATCGGGTTCGTGCCGAACACGGGTTCGCGGCCGCCTTCCGGTGCGACCCAGCTATGGCTCGGATTCATCGCGATGCCGACCAGCCCTTCGGCGGCAATCGCCTCGACCTCGGGCCACAGCGCCGAGAAGTGGTAGCAGTGATTGATCGTCATCGCGGCGATGCCGTGCTGCTTCGCCATCTCGACGAGCACGGGCAGCCCGGTTTCGAAGCTCAGCAGCGAAAAGCCGCGATGCGCGTCGACGGAAACGATCGACGACGACAGCTTGCGCAGCGTCGGCACCGCTTGCGGATCGACCTTGCCCTTCTTCAGCGAACGCACGCACACGAGCAGCCGGTACACGCCGTGCGAATGGCATTCGTCGCGCTGGCCCTGCGTGATGACGTTGGCGATGGCCCGCGCATGCGCGTCGGACATCCCGTGGTGCGTCAGCACGCGCAGCGCGAGCGCATGGACTTCATCGAGCGACAGGACGACTTCGGCGGTTTGCTCAGTCATGGTTCACCTCGCGCGGCGCGGGCACGCCGTCGATGCGTTGCGGCACGTGCAGCGGATTGCCGTCGCGGATCGCGTCCGGCAGCAGCGCGTCCGGCAGGTCCTGGTACGACACGGGGCGCAGGAAGCGCTCGATCGCGCGTGCGCCGACGGACGTCGTGCGCGTGTCGGAGGTCGCCGGGAACGGGCCACCGTGCACCATCGCGTGACCGACCTCGACACCCGTGCCGAAGCCGTTGACGAGAATGCGGCCGGCCTTGCGTTCGAGCGTCGGGCGCAGCGCGGCGAACAGCGTCGCGTCGCCGTCGGCGAGATGCGCGGCGATCGTCAACTGGCCTTCGAGCGATTTCAGCACGCGATGCAGCGTATCGGCATCCGGGCAGCGGACGATCAGCGACGCGGGGCCGAATACTTCGTCGCGCAGTTCCGGGCGCGCGATGAACGCGTCGGCCGAGGTCGCGAACAGCGCCGCGCGGGCCTGATGGCGGCCGCCTTCCGCACCTTCCGCCAGCAGCTCGACCGCATCGTGACCGCGCAGCGCCGCGACGCCTTGCGCATAGCTCGCGTGGATATGCGGCGTCAGCATCGTCTGCGCGGCCGCCGCGCGCACCGCATCGGCCGACGCGGCTTCGAACGCGCGCAGCGCCGGGCCGTCGACGGCGAGCACCAGGCCGGGGTTCGTGCAGAACTGGCCGGCGCCGAGCGTGAGCGATGCGACGAACTGCGGCGCGATGGTGTCGTGGCGCGCATCGAGCGCGGCGGGAAACAGCAGCACGGGATTGATCGAGCTCATTTCCGCATAGACGGGAATCGGCTCGGGGCGCGCGGCCGCGATATGCATCAGCGCGACGCCGCCGCGACGCGAGCCGGTGAAGCCGACTGCCTTGATGCGCGGATCGGCGACGAGCGCCTGGCCGATCTCGCGCGAGGCGTCGAACAGCAGCGAGAACACGCCGGCCGGCATCCCGCATTCGCGCGCGGCCTGCTGGATCGCGCGGCCGACGAGTTCCGACGTGCCCGGATGCGCGGAATGGGCCTTGACGATCACCGGGCAGCCGGCTGCCAGCGCCGATGCCGTGTCGCCGCCGGCGACCGAGAACGCGAGCGGGAAATTCGACGCGCCGAACACGGCGACAGGCCCGACCGCGACGTTGCGCAGGCGCAGGTCGACGCGCGGCAGCGGCTTGCGCTCCGGTCGCGCAGGATCGATCCGTGCGTCGAGAAAGCCGCCGTCACGCACGAGCGAAGCGAACAGCGCGAGCTGGCCGACCGTGCGGCCGCGTTCGCCTTCGATGCGTGCGCGCGGCAACCCCGTTTCGATGACGCAGCGCTCGATCAGGTCGTCGCCGAGCGCCATGATGTGGCGGCCGATCGCGTCGAGAAATGCGGCGCGCGCTTCGAGCGATGTTTCGCGATAGAGGTCGAACGCGTCGTCGGCGAGCGCGCAGGCCGTCTCCAGGTCGTGCAGGCTCGCGCCGCCGAAAGCGGGTTCGATCGGTTCGCCGGTTGCGGCGGCGATCGCGTGGAGGGTGCCGTTCTGTCCGGCGACGGCGGACTGGCCGATCAGCAGTTGACCTGTGAGTTGCATGGTTTTCCTCGGAAAAAAGCAGGGGCCGGGCGTGGTGCGCCCGGCCGCGGGGATCATGGGAAACGGCGGGAGCGCGTCAGTCCTCGTCGTCGTCGAGCTGCAGCTTGTCGGCGCGCACGCCGGTGTTGGCGCCCCAGTAATAGATGGCGAGCGCGACGGCCGCGACGACGACCGTGTCGTACGGATGCGCGAGCTGGCCCGTGCCGCCGAAGCCGCCGAGATACGACAGCACGATCATCGCGGCATAGAACGCGATCAGCCACGCGGACGAACGCACCTGTTCGGCGAGGCTCAGGTGCGCGGTCGGCACCCAGCGGCGGCACGCGAGATAGATGACGAACATCACGATCTGCAGGCCCAGCAGCCAGGACACCGTGCTCCAGCCCGACCAGTAGACGATCAGCGCGGCGATCACGAACGACGCGGGGCCGGTAATGCCGAATGCCACCGCACGGAACGGCCGCGGCAGGTCGGGCGCGGTGCGGCGCAGCGCGGCGACCGAGACCGGCGCGACCGCATAGCTCAGCACGAGCGCGGCCGACACGATGTTGATCAGCGCTTCCCACGACGGGAACGGCAGCGTCCAGAAGATCGCGAGGCCGAACGTGAGCCACAGGCCGGCGCGCGGGATGCCCGACGCTTCGTCGACACGCGTGAACACCTTGAAGAACGTGCCCGTCTTCGCCCAGCCGTAGACGACGCGCGGCGTCGCGTTCATGTAGATGTTGCCGCAGCCGCTCGGCGAGATCATCGCGTCGGCGACGACCATCACCGCGAGCCAGCCGACACCGAGCGCGAGCGCGATGTCGCGGTACGGCAGCGAGAACGCCTTGCTGACGTCGTGCCAGCCGGCGGCGAGCATGGTGGTCGGGATGCTGCCGATGAACGCGAGCTGCAGCAGCACGTAGATCAGCGTGGACAGCAGGATCGACAGGATCAGCGCGATCGGGATCGTGCGCTGCGGATTGCGCACCTCGCTCGCGACCGACACGATCGGCGTGAGCCCGAGATACGCGAAGATGATGCCGCCCGCGGACACGGCCATCTCGATGCCCGGCATGCCGAACGGCGCGAAGCCGTGCACGGTCAGGTTCGCGGGCTTGAAGAACGTGAACAGCACGCCGATCACCGCGAGCGGCACGATGAACTTGAAGATGCTGATGATGTTGTTCGCTTTCGCGAACGTCTTCACGCTCGAATAGTTCAGGTAAAAGAAGAAGCAGAGGAGCGCTGCCTGCACGAGCCAGCCGAGCGTCGTCGGGTCGCTCGATCCTTCGGCCGTCAGGCCCGGAAACCACGCGGCCGCATACTGGCGCGCGGCGACGACTTCGATCGCGATCAGGCTCGAAAAGGCGATCAGCGTGATGAAGCCCATCAGGTAGCCGAGCAGCGGGCCGTGCGAGAACACCGGGTAGCGCACGACGCCACCGGCACGCGGCAGCGCGGCGCCGAGTTCGCAGTAGACGATGCCGAGCAGCAGCACCGCGAAGCCGCCGAGCAGCCACGAGAAGATGCCGGCCGGGCCCGCGATCGTCGACACGTGACTCGCGGCGAACAGCCACCCCGAACCGAAGATGGCACCGAGACCGATGAACGTGAGATCGGTCAGCGACAGCTGTTTCTTGAACTTGCCGTGACCCGCGTCGGGGAGCGCGGAACGGGAAAGCGGGACAGACGGTTGAGCGTTGCCTTGGCCTGGCATGGGCTTGTCTCCTGGGGAATGGCGGTACAGGCGTAAGCTGCGCGCGCTCCGACGGAGCAGCGCGCACGCCTGCCGGCCGGCGTCGCCCGGTTCGAACGACCGGGGCAGGACGCGGCCCGTTCACGCGCGGCGCGGGCTGGCGCCGGTGCAAACGGGCCCGCGGGCCAATGCCGGACCGGAGACGGCGGCGAGCAGGGGAAGCCTGCGCGCCGCCGCAGGGGAGTCGATCAGAGACCGACGTCGGGCAGTGCCGGGCGCGTTTCGAGCGCCTTCGCGACGATCGCCTTCACTTCCGCGAGCGTGTCGCCCTGCAGCGCGAGGCGCGGCGGACGCGTGATCGCGCTGCCGCGGCCAACCAGCTCTTCGCACAGCTTGATGCACTGCACGAGGTCGGGGCGGGCATCGAGGTGCAGCAGCGGCATGAACCAGCGATACAGTGCGAGCGCTTCGTCGAAACGCTTCTGCTTCGCGAGGCGGAACAGCGTCTCGCCTTCCTTCGGGAACGCGTTCGACATGCCCGACACCCAGCCTTCTGCGCCGACCGCGATGCTCTCGACCACGACGTCGTCGAGGCCCGCGAACAGCACGAAACGATCGCCGACCGCATTGCGCAGGTCGATGAAGCGGCGCGTATCGCCCGACGAATCCTTGAAGCAGACGATGTTCTCGCAATCCTGCAGTGCGATCAGCACGTCGGGCGTCACGTCGTTCTTGTAGATCGGCGGGTTGTTGTAGACCATCACCGGCAGGTCGGTGCTGGTTGCGACCGCGCGGAAGTGCGCGGCGGTTTCATGCGGTTTGGCCGAGTACACGAGCGCGGGCATGACCATCACGCCGTCGACGCCCACGCGCTGCGCTTCACGCACCGTGTTGCGCGCGAATTCGGTCGTGAATTCGGCGATACCGGCGATCACCGGAATCTTGCCGCCGGCCGCGTCGCGCGCAGCCTCGATCACCTGGAGCTTCTCGCTCGTCGACAGCGACGTGTTTTCGCCGACCGTGCCGCAGACCACGAGGCCCGACACGCCGTCGTTCACCAGGTTCTTCACCACGCGGTGCGTGGCGTCGATGTCGAGGGAAAAGTCCGGCTTGAACTGGGTGCTGACGGCCGGGAAAACCCCGGTCCATTGAATGGATTTGCGGCTCACTGAAATCTCCTACGTTCGTATCGGTCGGCCGACAGGTGTGTCGGTGTGGCAACCAGTATCGCCGCGCAAATGCCCATCACGCTTGAGTCGTATCGCGGAGCAAAATGACGAAATCGGCACAGCGGCCGGCAGGGGCGCGACGGGCGCGTCGCACTATGCCGATTTCGTCGTCGTCCTCATCGAAAAGCCACAAGCGGACGGACGCGCGACGGAGGAAGCTATGCTCCTTTCCCCACTTCGGACGGCTCATGATGAAGCGCATCCAGATCATCGATTCGCACACGGGCGGCGAACCCACTCGGCTCGTCGTGTCCGGCTTCCCTTCGCTCGGCAGCGGCACGATGGCCGAGCGCCGCGACGTGCTCGCGCGCGAGCACGACCGTTACCGCACCGCGTGCATCCTCGAGCCGCGCGGCAGCGACGTGCTGGTCGGCGCGCTGCTCTGCGAACCCGTATCGCCCGACGCGGCGGCCGGCGTGATCTTCTTCAACAATAGCGGCTATCTCGGGATGTGCGGGCACGGCACGATCGGCGTCGTGCGCACGCTGCATCACATGGGCCGCATCGCCCCCGGCGTGCACCGGATCGAAACGCCCGTCGGCACCGTCGAGGCGACGCTGCACGACGACCTGTCGGTCAGCGTGCGCAACGTGCCCGCGTATCGCCATGCGCAGGGCGTCAAAGTCGACGTGCCGGGATACGGCCCCGTGAAGGGCGATATCGCGTGGGGTGGCAACTGGTTCTTCCTGATCAGCGACCACGGGCAGCGCGTGACCGGCGACAACGTCGCGGCGCTCACCGCGTATGCGTCGGCCGTGCGCGAAGGGCTCGAGCGCGCGGGCATCACCGGCGCGAACGGCGGCGAGATCGACCACATCGAGCTGTTCGCCGACGACGCCGAACACGACAGCCGCAGCTTCGTGCTGTGCCCGGGCCTCGCGTACGACCGTTCGCCTTGCGGCACCGGCACGAGCGCGAAGCTCGCGTGTCTCGCGGCCGACGGCAAGCTTGCCCCGGGCGCCGTGTGGCGGCAGGCGAGCGTGATCGGCAGCGTGTTCCACGCGAGCTACGAGCAGGCCGACGGCGGCATCGTGCCGACGATCCGCGGCAGCGCGCACCTGAGCGCGGAAGCGACGCTGCTGATCGAGGAAGACGATCCGTTCGGCTGGGGCATCGGGTCGTGAGCGAAACGAAGACCGACGTCGTCGTGATCGGCGCCGGCATCGTCGGCGCGGCGTGTGCGCACGAACTCGCGCAGCGCGGGCTGCGCGTGCTCGTCGTCGACGACGCGAGCGGCGGCGCGACCGGCGCGGGGATGGGCCACCTCGTCGCGATGGACGACAACGCGGCCGAACTCGCGCTCAGCCATTACTCGATCGAACTGTGGCGCGCATTGAGCGGCGACATGCCGGAAGGCTGCGCGTACCGGAACTGCGGCACGTTGTGGCTCGCGGCAGACGCGCACGAGATGGATCTGGCGCGCGCCAAGCAGGCGACGCTTGCTGCGCACGGCGTGGCCGGCGAGCTGATCGACGCGGCGGCGCTTGCACGACTGGAGCCGATGCTGCGCACGGGTCTTGGCGGCGCGCTGAAGATTCCCGGCGACGCGATTCTCTATGCGCCCGTCACCGCGAACTGGCTGCTGCAGCGCGCCCCGCGCATCACGTTGCGCCGCGACCGGGCGGTCGCGGTCGATGGACCGAGCGTGACGCTCGCAAGCGGCGACACGCTGCGCGCGGAGCGCGTGGTCGTCGCGAATGGCGTTGCCGCTCGCACGCTGCTGCCCGAATTGCCGCTGCGCCCGAAAAAGGGCCACCTGCTGATCACCGATCGTTATCCGGGCCAGGTGTCGCACCAGCTCGTCGAACTCGGTTATGCGGCGAGCGCGCATGCGAGCGACGGCACGTCGGTCGCGTTCAACGTGCAGCCACGGCCGACCGGCCAGTTGCTGATCGGCTCGTCGCGCCAGTTCGACACCGAGGATGCGCGCGTCGAGCCGCCCGTGCTGGCCCGGATGCTGCGCCGCGCGGTGGGCTACCTGCCGGATCTGGCCGACCTGAACGGCATCCGCTCATGGACCGGCTTCCGCTCCGCAAGCCCCGACGGCCTGCCGCTGCTCGGCGAGCACCCGGCGCGGCCGGGCGTGTGGCTCGCGGTCGGGCACGAAGGGCTCGGCGTGACGACCGCGCCGGGCAGCGCGCGGCTCGTCGCCGCACTGATGGCCGGCGAGCGGCCGCCGATCGATATCGAACCGTATTTGCCGGGACGCTTCCTGACCGCGTCCCCCGTAGCCGGAGCGCTGACATGATCATTCATCTGGACGGCCGCGCGCTGACGGTGGCCGACGGCGCGACCGTCGCGGCCGCCATTGCGGCGAGCGGCGACGACACGACGCGGGTGTCGTGCACGGGCGCGGCGCGTGCGCCGTTTTGCGGGATGGGCGTTTGCCAGGAATGCCGGATGACGATCGACGGCCGGCGCCGGCTGGCATGCCAGACGCTGTGCCGCGACGGGATGCAGGTGGAGCGTACGCGATGAAACAGGAACGATTGAGCGTCGACGTCGCGATCGTCGGCGCGGGCCCGGCCGGGCTGTCGGCCGCGCGGGCTGCTGTGAAAGGCGGCGCGACGGTCGCGATCGTCGACGACAACCCGCGCGCGGGCGGGCAGATCTGGCGGCAAGGCGCGGCGGTCAAGCCTGCGCCGGTCGCCGCCGAACGCCTCGCCGTGTTGCGTCAGCCGAACGTCACGCATCTCGCGGCGACGCGCATCGTCGCCGAAACCCAGCCGGGCACGCTGCTGCTCGAGGATGACGAACGCGGGCTACTGCTCGATTTCCGGACGCTGATTCTTTGCTGCGGCGCGCGTGAGCTGCTGCTGCCGTTCCCGGGCTGGACGCTGCCGGGCGTTACCGGGGCAGGCGGCTTGCAGGCGCTGATCAAGTACGGCCTCGACGTGAGCGGGCAACGCACGGTGATTGCCGGCAGCGGGCCGCTGCTGCTCGCGAGCGCAGCGACGGCCCGTCAGGCCGGCGCGCGTGTGTCGCACGTACTCGAACAGGCCGCGTGGGGCGACGTGGCCGGTTTCGGCGCGGGATTGTGGCGCTGGCCGTCGAAGCTCGCGCAGGCCGCGAAGCTCGTCACGGCCGCTTACCGGCCCGATGCGCATGTCGTCGAGGCATTCGGCGACAAGCGACTCGAACGCGTTCGGATTCGTCAGGGCGATCGCGAGTTCGAGGTCGATTGCGACCGGCTCGCGTGCGGTTTCGGCCTCGTGCCGAACACCGTGCTGCCGAGCCATCTCGGCTGCCGGATCGACAATGGCGCGGTGACGGTTGATGTGCACCAGCGTACGAGCCGCGAACGGGTGTTGGCGGCGGGCGAGTGCACGGGCGTCGGCGGCAGCGAGCTGGCGATGGTCGAAGGCGAGATCGCCGGTTATGTGGCGACCGGGCAGACGGCGCAGTTGGCCGCGCTGATTGCGCAGCGCGCGCACTGGCAGGCTTTTGCCGATGCCGTACGCGAGCGCTTTGCGATCCGCGAGCCGATCCGCCGGCTTGCGCGGCCCGATACGCTGCTGTGTCGCTGCGAAGACGTGCGTTTCGATGCCGTCGCGCAAGCGCCGGGCTGGACGGCCGCGAAACTGCAGTCACGTTGCGGGATGGGCGCATGCCAGGGCCGCGTGTGCGGTGCGGCTGCACAGGCATTGTTCGGCTGGACGCCGCCGGTACCGCGCACGCCGCTCGTGCCCGTGCGGGTCGGCACGCTGATGCTGGACGGCACGGTCTCCTGCGACGGCGCGTGACGCACGCGCGGTTGCGGCAACGCAGCAACGCAGCAACGCAGCAACGCAGCAACGCAGCAACGCAGCAACGCAGCAACGCGGCCCGGTTGACACCGGGCCGCGTCATTCATTCCACCTTCACTTTCTCCCATCCGCCGACTTGCGGCGCCGCGCAAGCGCGCAGGCACTCGATCGTCGCGGCCACCGCCGCGCGATTCGCGCTGTCGGGGTGCCAGTACATCGACACCGCGCCCTGGCCTTCGAGCCGCATCGGCAGGATCCGGATCGCGTTCAGTTGCGCAAAGCGCTGCGCGGCACGATGCGACGCGACGCCGAGCAGGTCGGTGTTGTTCAGCAGCGTGAGGTTGAGGATCGACGAATTCGATTCGACGCAGTGCGGCGGCCGCACGCGGCCGGCGGCCGTCAGCGCGGCCTCCAGCGCATTGTGTACGGGCGTGCCCGACGGCCACACGATCCACGAATAGGCGAGCACGTCGTCCCAGTCGACCGACGCCGCACCGGCAAGCGCGTGGCCGGGCCGTGCGACGAACACGACCGGATCGACATACAGCGCTTCGGCGCGCAGCAGCGGATCGACGGAGGTCGAGCCCGAGCGGCCGACGACGATATCGAGTTCGCTGCGCGCGAGCTGCGGCATCAGCTGGTTCATCGTGCTTTCGGTGAGACGCACCTGTGCGCGCGGCATCCGCTTCAGCAGTTGGGACACCGCGAGCGGCACCGTATCGGCCGCCGCAACGCCCGATGTGCCGATCGTCACGAGGCCGCTACCGCCTTCGCGCAGCGCGGCCATGTCGTCGCGCGCGACGTCGAGCTGCGCTTCCACGCGGCGCGCGTGCTCGATCAGCGCTTCGCCGTAGGGCGTCGGCCGCAGGCCGCGCGCATGCCGTTCGAACAGCGGCAGCCCGACATCTGCTTCCAGCTCCTTCAGCCATTTCGACAGCGCGGGCTGCGTGGTCGCGAGCGCGACCGCTGACTGGCTCAGATTGCCGGTGCCGGCCAGGCTCAGCAGTACCTGCAGATGCCGCAGTCGCAGCCGGTGGGTCCAGTCCATCGCATGCCTCGTCGCAAGGAGATATATCCATAACTATATGGATTAGATGATTTAACCATTTTACCGGGTATGGCTGCGTCGAATATAAATTCACTCACGGACTGCTGCACGGTCCCCGACCAGACAGACCCGGCGCCGATGCCGATCGGCCGCCTTCAAGGAGACATCATGACGACCCATCCGGACGCGTCGCGCGCCGCCTACTACGCACGGATCGCCGAGCAACGCCTGGCGCCGCTGTGGGAATCGCTGCACAACCTCGTGCCGAAATCCCCGCAGCCGGCCGCGCAAGCCGCGATCTGGAAATACGCGCAGGTGCGCGACCTCGTGATGCAGGCCGGCAGCGTAATCAGCGCGGAAGAAGCCGTGCGCCGCGTGCTGGTGCTGGAGAACCCGGGGTTGCCCGGCAAGTCGAGCATGACGCCGACCCTGTACGCGGGGCTGCAGCTGATCCTGCCGGGCGAGATCGCGCCGAGCCACCGGCATACGCAGTCGGCGCTGCGCTTCATCGTCGAAGGGCGCGGCGCATGGACGGCCGTGAACGGCGAGCGCACGACGATGCATCCGGGCGACTTCATCATCACGCCGTCGTGGGCGTGGCACGACCACGGCAATCCGTCGGTGGACGAGGGCGGCGAGCCGGTCGTGTGGCTCGACGGGCTCGACATTCCGCTCGTTGCGAATCTCGACGCCGGTTTCGCGGAGAACTACCCGGATGCCGTGCAGCCCGTGAATCGCCCGGAAGGCGACAGCCTCGCGCGATTCGGTCACAACATGGTGCCGGTGCGGCATCGCGTGAGCGATCCGACGTCGCCGGTGTTCAGCTATCCGTATGCCCGCACCCGCGAGGCGCTCGACGCGCTGTACCGGAACGGCGAGCTCGATGCGTGGGACGGCGTGAAGCTGCGCTATGTGAACCCCGCGACGGGCGGCTGGCCGATGCCCACCATCGCGACTTTCATGCAGTTCCTGCCTGCCGGCTTCGACGGCCGCACGTATCGCAGCACGGACGCGACGATCTACTGCGTCGTCGAGGGCAGCGGCACCGCGCACATCGGCGGCAACGCATTCGAATTCGCGCCGCACGACATCTTCGTCTCGCCGTCGTGGGCGCCGGTACGGCTGTCGGCGTCGTCCGACAGCGTGCTGTTCAGCTATTCCGACCGGCCCGTGCTGTCCGCGCTGAACCTGCTGCGCGAAGCGC
Source organism: Burkholderia sp. BCC1999 (assembly GCF_905339975.1). Classification (NCBI taxonomy): domain Bacteria; kingdom Pseudomonadati; phylum Pseudomonadota; class Betaproteobacteria; order Burkholderiales; family Burkholderiaceae; genus Burkholderia; species Burkholderia sp. BCC1999. The sequence continues at coordinate 110,205 of NZ_CAJPHP010000022.1, forward strand.
GCGACTGACGCCGGCGCGCTCAACGAACTGTTTTCCGTGCGCCGTCGTGGCGGCGCGCCCCTTCCTTCATGCCTACGCAGGAGCCGTTCATGACTTTCGTTTTCCCGCCCGAAGCGCCCGTGGCGCTGCCCGTCGCCGGCAGCGACGCCCGCTTCGCGGTGCGCCGCGTGTACTGCGTCGGCCGCAATTACGCGGCCCACGCGCGCGAAATGGGCTTCGATCCCGATCGCGAGCCGCCGTTCTTCTTCTGCAAGCCGGCCGATTCGATCGTGCCGGTTGCATACGGCGAAACGCTCGATCTCGCGTATCCGTCGCAGACGCAGAACTATCACTACGAAGCCGAACTCGTCGCGGTGATCGGCAAGGGCGGGTCGGACATTCCGCTCGAACGCGCGCTCGAACACGTGTGGGGCTATGCGGTCGGCCTCGACATGACGCGCCGCGACCTGCAGATGAAGATGCGCGAAATGGGCCGGCCGTGGGAAATCGGCAAGGCGTTCGACCGCTCGGCACCGATCGGGCCCGTGCATCCGGCAAGCGACGTCGGTCATTTCGAGCAGGGCGGCCTGTGGCTGACCGTCAACGGCGCGACGAAGCAGAAGAGCGACGTGTCGCACCTGATCTGGTCGGTCGCGGAAACGGTGGCCGACCTGTCGAAGTTCTTCCGCCTCGAACCGGGCGATGTGATCTTCACGGGTACGCCGGAGGGAGTCGGCGCAGTGGTGGCGGGCGACGTGATGAAGGTTGGCGTCGAGCGTCTCGGCGAACTGACCGTGCGCGTGGTCTGACGCATTTTTCCCGAGAGGTTACATCGTGCAACTGCATAGCTTCTTCAACAGTTCGACATCCTACCGGGTGCGCATCGCGCTCGCGCTGAAAGGGCTGCCGTACGACACGCTGCCCGTGAACATCCGCACCGGCGAGCATCGCGACGCCGCGTACGTCGCGCAGGTGAACCCGTCGGCGGCGGTGCCGGCGCTGATCGACGGCGATTTCCGCCTCGGTCAGTCACTCGCGATCCTCGATTACCTCGACCAGATCCATCCGGAACCGCGGCTGATTCCGATCGAGCCGCGCCGTCGGGCGCGCGTGCTGGAACTGGCTGCGTTGATCGCGTGCGACATCCATCCGGTCAACAACCTGCGCGTGCTGCGCTATCTCGACAGCGAGCTGAAGGTCACGCTGCAGCAGAAGACCGCGTGGTACCGGCACTGGGTCGCGGAGGGGATGGCCGGCGTCGAGCGGCTGCTCGCACGCGCGGACGAGGGCCCGTGGTGTTTCGGCGATACGCCGACGCTGGCCGACGTGTGCCTCGTGCCACAGGTCGCGAACGCGTTGCGGATGGATTGCGACCTGAGCGCGTATCCGCGCAGCCTCGCGGTGTATGAGCACGCGCGGCACGAGCCGGCTTTCGAGGCCGCACAACCGCAGCGGCAACCGGATTACGTCGCGTAACAAGAAGCAGGAGACAGAGATGGGCGAGACACACAACAACGGCCGACGCGTACTCGTGATCGGCGGCGGTATCGGCGGGCTCGCGGCGGCGCTGGCGCTCGCGCGCCAGGGCATCCGCGTGAAGCTGCTCGAACAGGCCGAGCAGATCGGCGAGATCGGCGCGGGAATCCAGCTCGCGGCGAATGCATTCAACGCGCTCGACGCGCTGGGTGTCGGCGAGGCGGCACGCGGCCGCGCAGTATTCACCGACTGGCTGCAACTGATGGATGCGATCGATGCACGCGAGGTCGCGCGCATCGATACGGGTGCCGCGTACCGCGAGCGCTTCGGTAATCCGTATGCGGTGATCCATCGCGCGGACATCCATCTTTCGATCTACGAGGCGGTCAAGGATCACCCGCTGATCGAGTTCCGGACGAGCACGCAGGTGTGCGGTTTCGAGCAGGACGGCAACGGCGTGACCGTGATCGACCAGCATGGCGAACGCTATCGCGCCGATGCGGTGATCGGCTGCGACGGCGTGAAGTCCGCGATCCGTCACGCGCTGATCGGCGATGCGCATCGCGTGACGGGCCACGTCGTGTATCGCGCGGTGGTCGACGTCGACAACATGCCGAAGGATCTGCAGATCAATGCGCCCGTCGTGTGGGCCGGCCCGCATTGCCATCTCGTCCACTATCCGCTGCGCGGCGGGCGGCAGTACAACCTCGTCGTCACGTTCCACAGCCGCGAGCAGGAGACGTGGGGCGTGCGTGAGGGCAGCAAGGAAGAAGTGCTGTCGTACTTCGACGGCATTCATCCGCTGCCGAAGCAGATGCTCGACCGGCCGACGTCGTGGAAGCGCTGGGCGACCGCCGACCGCGATCCGGTCGAACGCTGGAGCGCGGGCCGCGCGACGGTGCTCGGCGACGCCGCGCATCCGATGACGCAATACATCGCGCAGGGCGCATGCCAGGCGCTCGAGGACGCGGTGACGCTCGGCGCGGCCGTTGCACACACGAACGGCGATTTCGAGGCCGCGTTCGCGCTGTACGAGCGCGTGCGGATTCCGCGCACTGCACGCGTGCTGTATTCGGCACGGGAAATGGGGCGGATCTATCACGCGAAAGGCGTCGAGCGGCAGGTGCGCAACGGGCTCTGGGTCGGTCGCACGCAGGCGCAGTTCTATGACGCGCTCGACTGGCTGCACGGCTGGCGCGCGGAGGATTGCCTGAAGACGGTCGCGTAACGCATCCGTTCAGCCCGAATCCGGCGGCGCGTATTTCAACGACAGACGACGCGCGACCGCCTTCCTGGAGGAGACACCATCATGGCCGATACGCTGTCCATCGACGTCAGCGAATGGATCGACCGGCATCGCGTTGCGCCGTTTCAGGCCGCGATCGTCGTCCTGTGCTTTCTGATCGTCGCGATCGACGGGTTCGATACCGCATCGATCGGTTTCATCGCACCCGTCATCCGCGCGGAATGGGGCCTGTCGCCCGCGCAACTGGCGCCCGTGTTCGGCGCGGGGCTTGCCGGGTTGATGGCCGGCGCGCTCGTGTTCGGGCCGTTCGGCGACAGGTTCGGCCGCAAGCGCCTGCTGCTCGCGTGCGTGGCGTGCTTCGGCATCGCGAGCGCCGCATCGGCAAGCGCGGGTGGCCCGACCGAGCTGATCGCGTGGCGCTTCGTGACCGGGCTCGGGCTCGGCGGCGCGATGCCCAATGCGATCACGCTGACGTCCGAGTACTGTCCGGCGCGCCGCCGCTCGCTGCTGGTGACGACGATGTTCTGCGGCTTCACGATCGGTTCCGCGCTCGGCGGGCTTGCCGCCGCGTCGCTGATCGAGCATCACGGCTGGCGCTCGGTGCTCGTGGTCGGCGGCGCCGCGCCGCTGCTGCTCCTGCCGGTGCTCGCGTGGCGGCTGCCGGAATCGGTGCGCTATCTCGTCAGCCGGAACGCGCCTTCCGCGCGGATCGCGGCGATGCTCGGCCGCATTGCGCCGGATCCGCACCTTGCGCACGCGTCGTTCGTCGCGCAGGGTGGCAAGCCGGCCGGGTCGCCGCTCGGCCGGCTGTTCGATGCCAACCTGCTGCGCGGCACGCTGCTGCTGTGGCTGACGTTCTTCATGAGCCTGCTCGTCATCTACCTGCTGTCGAGCTGGCTACCGACGCTGTTGCGCACGACCGGGGCGACGCTGCAGACGGCCGCGCGCGTGACCGCGATGTTCCAGGTCGGCGGCACGCTCGGCGCGATTGTCCTCGGCTGGCTGATGGACCGCTTCGACCCGCATCGCGTACTGGCTTGCAGCTATGCGGCGGCCGGCATCTTCGTCGCGGCAATCGGCGTGTTTGCCGCGTCGCCTTGGGGCGCCGCGCTTGCCGTGTTCGCGGCCGGTTTCTGCGTGTCGGGTTCGCAGGTCGGCGCGAATGCGCTGTCGGCCGCGTTTTATCCGACCGCGTGCCGGACCACCGGCGTGAGTTGGGCGAACGGGATTGGCCGGGGCGGTTCGGTCGTCGGATCGATGGCCGGCGGCGCGATGCTGGCGATGGGCGTGCCGCTGTCGACCGCGTTTGCCGTCGTGGCGGCGCCCAGCGTGATAGCGGCGATCGCGGTGCTGGCGCTCGGCATGGTGCGTGCCGAAGCGGCGCGGGCGTCGGGTGTCGACGGGGTTGCGGGCGAGCAGGCCTGAGCGAAGGCGGGCGGCAAGGGCGTCAGTACGCACATGGCGGGAAACAATAATATATAAATTTATATAATATTGTTTCTTTAATTGATTTCATGCCCCGATGAACGACGCTCTTCCCGCCGGGTTACCCGAGCCCGATCAGATGCGCGCCGCCGCCGAATCGGCTTGCGCGCTCCTCAAGGTGTTGTCGAATCCCGACCGGCTGCTGCTGCTGTGCGAACTGTCGCAGGGCGAGCGCTGCGTCAGCGATCTCGAAACACGGCTGGACATCCGCCAGCCGACACTGTCGCAGCAGCTCGGCGTGTTGCGGGACAACGCGCTGGTCCGTACGCGTCGCGACGGCAAGAACATCCACTATTCGCTCGACAGCCCGGCCGCGATCGCGGTGATGGGCGTGCTGTACGAACAGTTCTGCGGCCCGGCCGCGAAAGGGGCGCGCGATGCAGCTTGATGCGCTTCATTTCACGCCGTGGCTGTCGCTGGCCGGTGGTGTCCTGATCGGGCTCGCGGCCGCGTGGCTCGTCGCGTTCAACGGCCGGATCGCCGGCATCAGCGGCATCGTCGGCGGGCTGTTGACGGCGGGTGCGGGCGAGCGCGACTGGCGCATCGCGTTCGTCGGCGGGATGATCGTCGCGCCGGTCGTGATGCGCGTCGCCGGAACCGGTCTGACGCCGCGGGTCGATGCGAGCTGGCTCGAATTGCTGGCGGCCGGCCTGCTGGTCGGGATCGGCACGCGGTACGCGGGCGGCTGCACGAGCGGCCACGGCGTGTGCGGGATGTCGCGCGGTGCGCTGCGTTCGGTGGTCGCGACGGCGACCTTCATGGTCGCGGGCTTCGTGACCGTCTTCGTGCGGTTGCACGTGCTGGGAGGCTGACATGCAGGCAGGATTCGCGTTTCTGGCCGGGCTGCTGTTCGGCGTCGGCCTCATCGTGTCCGGCATGGCCAATCCGCAGAAGGTGCTCGGCTTTCTCGACCTTGCCGGCCGCTGGGATCCGTCGCTCGCGTTCGTGATGGCGGGCGCGACGGGGGTGGCCGTGTTCGCGTTCGCGTGGGCGAAGCGCCGGACGCGGTCGTGGCTCGGTCTGCCGATGCAGTTGCCGGCGCTGCGGGCGATCACCGTGCGCCTGGTTGCCGGAAGTGCCGTGTTCGGTATCGGTTGGGGGATTGCCGGGTTCTGCCCGGGGCCCGCGATCGTGTCGATCGGCTTCGGATCGGTAAAGGGGATCGTGTTCGTCGTCGCGATGCTGGCCGGGATGGTGATTTTCGAATGGGTCGAGCGTCGCCGGAACGCGCATTGATGTGGCGGCCGCGCCTGCCGGGCAGGTTGCGGCGGTCGCAAGGATGCCTGGAGCCGAACGTGTCCGTCAGTCGCAGCGATGATGAGGTGACTGCCACGGGCGCGTCGTGATTTGGCCAGTTTCGATTTCGGGAATGCTCGAGCACAGCCGGCACAACAGGCACAACACCATGCCGTAGCAGGCCGTGGCAGCCGAATTCGTCGGCTCGGGTGCGTTCGACCGCCATCTGCCTCGGTTTCGTGAGCAATGGTGCGTGCAGCGCGATGTGACGATCGACGCGATCGCGCGGCATTTCCCGCCCGGCACGCGGATGAACCAGCCATTGGGTGGAATGCGGCTGTGAATCGCATTGCCGGATAGCGCGCGTTCCACGGCGCTGTTCGACGCCGCGCCGGCGCAGGGGATCAGGATCGCGCCCGGTTCGATCTTCTCGAATTCCGACCGCATCGACGGCTATATCTGGCGGGCCTGCACACGCGTGTTCGATGCGGCGCACGCAGCGGCATTCGAAACGCTCGGCCGCCTCGTACGGGAAGCCACGGCGGCAGCGTAAGCGCAGCGGCGGCGGCCGGCCGGACAGGCGAATACGCGAGCATTCCGGCTTGCCGAGGCGCCGTAGTGGCAACCCGCCGCCATTTCATCGGCTGGCCGAATGTGTAGCGAGGTGCTGGCGGATCAGCGACAGGTAACGATCGCCGACCGAGAAGTCGCGTGCGGCGCGCGGCCGGTCGGCCTGACGCAGCGTGGCCGGCGCGCTCATGCCCAGGTACCGGCACACGGCGGACGGGAAGGGCTTGCGCGTATGCCCGAGCTGGCGAGCCGCGCGCTCGACGCGGGCATCGCCGACCTGGGCGCGAAGCCACGCCAGCACTTGGCGATCGGCTTCGTTGACGATACGGACCAGATGTTCCATCTCGCACCTCACTGTTCATAAATACAGTACTGTAAATATAACCAGTGTTTGCGGCGACCGCAAGCGGGTGCGCGTGCGATTGGCCGTCCGGCCAGGGTCAATGCGCCGGCGTGGCGGTTCGCGTGATCCGGGAAGCGGGGGTAACGGGCGCCGCCGGCGCTGCGACCCCCGTATAGCGCGCGTCGGTCAGCGTGCCGAGGAACGCGACGATGTCGTCGATTTCCGCGTCGGTCAGCGCGGGCGGCGTACCGGGACGGCGATTCATCGGCGTCGAGTTGACGTTGATGTTGCCGCGATAGGCGGCCGGCACGTCGTCGAACGTGTTGGCGCCGTGATACCAGAAGCCGGGATCGGTCGAGCGCGTGTTGTAGAACGCGACCGCGTCGCGCAGCGTCGTGAACACGCCGTTGTGCATGAACGTCTGCTTGACCGCGACGTTGCGCAGCCCCGGCGTGCGCAGGTAGCCGCACCATTGCGTCGGCTCGGGCCAGCGCAGCCGACGCGCGGTGTCGCACAGCCCGTTGTCGAAATGGCGCGGGTCGCGGTTCGCCGGCAGCGCGCGATTGCGCGGCACCGCGATCGCGTCGTAGCCGAAATCGGTGAACAGCGAGCGCTCCGGACGGCTCGACGTGTCCGACAGCGTATGGCAGGTCATGCAGTTGCCCTTGTCCGGGTTCCGGAACAGCGCGAGGCCGCGCATCTCGGCCGGCGCCAGCGGCTTGCGCGTACGCAGGAACGCGTCGAAGCGCGACGTGAACGGCGCCATCTCGTCGCTTTGCAGATAGGCCTCGACGGCCGAACCCAGCGCGCGCACCAGTTGCTCCGGATCGCGCCGCACCGGCGCGCCGAAGCGCGCGGCGAGATCGGTCGCGAGCTCGGTCGCGTTGACCTTGCGCAGCAGTGCGGCCGGCGACCGGTTGTTCATCTCGTCCGGATCGAACAGCGGCCCGCGAATCTGTTCGGCGAGCGTATCCGCGCGGCCGTCGCTGAACAGGCCGCCGAACGGCGACGGTGCGGGCGCATCGTCGTCCTGGTAGAAGTGGCGGCGCGGCACGTAGCGCACATAGAGCAGTGACGGCGCGTTGCGCCGGCTGAAGCGCCCGGGCCGGCTGCCTTCCGGCACGCCGGGCCCCGCGAGCGCGGCGGCCGACAACGTCGGTGCGAAGGCTCGGCCCGGATCGTGGCATCCCGCGCACGACATGCCGCGCGGCTCGGACAGCCGCGGGTCGAAGAAGATCCGGCGACCGAGCGCGACGAGCGTCGGGTCGGGCGCGAAGCGTGCGGTGGCCGCATCGATCTTGCCCGTCACTTGCGGTGTGCCGTTGCCGATCGTGTCGACGACGCGCGACGGTGGCGCGCCGGGGAGCAGACCCGTTTCGGCCGGCGCGGCGTGGGCCGTGAGCGTCAAGCCGGCGAGCAGCGTGACGGCAAGCGTGTGCAGCATTCGACGGCCGCGCACCACGCGGCCGTCACATCGGACTTCTTCACTCACGGCGCGATGAACCCCGTCTTGTCGCAGGCGAGCGTCGTGCCCGACTGGTCGCACGATGCGAGCAGCTTGCCTGCCGCCGAATACGCATGGAACACCCAGCCCGTCGCGGGCGCTGCGCGGCGCTCCATGATCAGGAAGCCGAAGCTGTTGTTGTGCGACAGCCGCTCGATCACCGCGCCCGGTGCGGGCGTCAGGCCGGCCGGGAACGGGTCGGGCAGCGCGACGTCGAGGTTGTCGCCGCCGTTGCCGGACACGATCGTCGCCGGGTGCCCGGACGAGAAGTTGATCGCCTGGAAGTCATGTACGTGGCCATGCAGCGCGACGTGCACGCCCGGCGGGTAGTACGCCTGTGCGTTGAGGCTCGACATCACCGACTGCAGTGCGAGGTTGCCGGGCGCGGGCGTGCTGCCGGCGATCGGCGCGAACGCGAGGATCGGGTGATGGTTCGTGAAGATCGTCGTCGTCATGCCGGCCTTCGACGCGAGCGACGCGACCGTCTGGAACTGCTTCTGGTAGATGCCGAATTGCGCGTCGGTCGTCTTGAGCGCGATGCGGCCGACCTTCGCGGTATCGAACACGATCACCTGCGAGCCGCCGCCGAGCGACACCGCATAGGGTTCCGAATAGTTCGCGTTGTTGTCGTTGGCCGGATCGTCGCACGAGCGCGCCGCCGAATACGGACGCGGATCGAGGAAACGGAACCAGCCCTGGCCTGCGCGCGCGCATTCCTCGTGGTTGCCGCGCACGACGACCCATGGCGCCTTCGCGAGCAACGGCGCAGCCGGGCGGAACAGGTCGGCCTGCCACGTATCCCAGCCGTAGCCCCACGGGCTGTCCTTGCAGCCGGCGATGTCCGGCGGGCACGCGTTCTCGCGATAGTGGTAGTCGCCGACGTGCAGCACGAGATCGGGCGACAGTTTCGCGACGCTGGCCGCGATCGTGTCGAGCGGCCAGACCGTCGCGTCGTTGCACGCCTGCCACGCGTTGTCGGCTTTCTTCATGCGGCAGCCGGTGTCCGCGATGATCGCGATGCGCTGCGGCTGCGCTTTTGGCAGCGGCAGCGTGCGGCCTGCGACGCTCGCGGCCTGCGCACCCGTCGGCAGCGTCGTTTCGCAGACGGAGACCGGGAAGCTCGACGGTTTCGAATCGGCCGGATCGCTGGCGGTCGGCCGCTGTGCCAGCGTCGCGGCGCCCGCGCGCAGTGCCATGCGCGACAGCTTGCCGTCGACGGTCAGCTGCGGGCACAGCGGGTCGCTGGCCGACGCGGGCGTGTAGTTCGTGATGACTCGGGCGATCGCCTGGTTCGCATCGCCGATCTCGACCCAGGCGGCCTGGACGTTGACCGATGCGCTGGCCGGATCGTCCGGTGTATCGATGTGATTCGAACACGCGGACAACGCGGCGAGGGCAACAAGGGGGGCGCAGCGCACGAGCAGCGCGCGCGTGAGGAGTCGTCGCATGGGAGGCACCGTAGGAAAGTCGTCAACGATACGCAGCGTGAATGTAAGAAATGTGAAAAACGGGGCGCGGCGGGGGCGCGCACGCGGGCCGGGTGTCGACATGGCGGCGGCAGGTCGCGGCCCGAGGGGCTTGACTTCAAGTCGGCTTGAAGCAGCACAGTGCGATGCACGATCAATGAACCGGAAAGGGAATCGACGATGGAAACCAGGCAGCCCAATGACGAACAATCCGCGCTTTGGAACGGCCCGTCGGGGCGCGCCTGGGTCGATACGCAGGCGCCGATCGACCGGATGTTCGAGCCGTTGGAGAAGTTGCTGGTGGAGGCGGCGGCCACGTCGCCCGCGCGCAGCGTGCTCGATGTCGGCTGCGGCACGGGCGCGGTCACGGTTGCGATCGCGCGGCGGCTCGGTGCGCACGCGCAATGCACGGGCATCGATATCTCGGCCCGGATGATCGACGCAGCGCAGGTGCGCGCCGAACGCAGCGGCGTTCACGCCCGCTTCGTGCGTGCGGACGTGCAGACGCATATATTCGAGCCCGCGAGCGTCGACCTGATCGTGTCGCGCCTCGGTGTGATGTTCTTCGACGATCCGGTTCGTGCGTTCGCGAACCTGCGGCATGCGGCGCGGCCGAATGCGCAGATGCGGTTCGTCGCATGGCGCAGCGCGGCAGACAATCCGTTCATGACGATCGCCGAGCGGGCCGCGGCGCCGTTGCTGCCGAACCTGCCCGTACGGCGACCCGGCGCGCCGGGGCAGTTCGGGTTCGGCGACCGGCAGCGGATCGCGTCGGTGCTGTCGGACAGTGGCTGGGCGGACATGGCGATCGAGCCGGTCGATCTGGCGTGCGCGCTGCCCGCGCCCGCGCTGGACGACTACATCACCCGGCTGGGCCCGGTCGGGCTTGCGCTGCTGGAGGTGGACGAGGCGACGCGGCGGCGCGTGGTCGACACGATGCGTACCGCGTTCGAGCCTTACGTCGACGGCGCGGATGTGCGCTTCGACGCCGCATGCTGGCTCGTGACGGCGCGAGCACCGTCCGCGTAAGCCGTTGCGGCAAGGAAGCGGATCAGGGAAGCGGCGGCCGCTTTGCCCCGCGCGTTGCCGTTCGCGCGGGACGAGGCCGGGCCGCGTGCCGTACGCGTGTCAGCGTCGCCGCGCGCGCAGCATCAGCCACGCGCAACCGCCGGCGACCAACACGAGGCCGAGCAGGACGGCCTCGACGCCGAGCGCAAACCCGGGCGGCATGTTCCCGGTGTCCGGCATCGGCGACAGGTTGATGCCCATCGCGATGGCGCCGCCGGCGAGCAGCGCCGCGCTCACGATCCAGTAGATCTTGCCGCGCGGCGCCGCGGCGCGGATCCGCCACAGCGCGATGCCGGCTCCGCCGAGATAGAGCACGGCGAGCGTGCCGAGCGCGATGACGTCGGAGGCGCGGCTTTGCAGGAACCCGGTCATCGTATGGCTCCGTCGGGCGTGGCAATGTGCCACGACGCAGTGAAGGCGGCACGCGGGCTCATTCGGCCTCCGTCGCATGTCCCGGCGCACGGCTCAGCAGATGCGTCCGCTTGTCGGCGGCGAGCGACACGTAGCGTTCGTACTGGCGCAGCACGTCGGCGATCACCTCGTCGCCGCGCAGGTATTCGACGTCGTAGCCGAGCCGGCCGTCTTCGAAGAACGTGACGATCCCGTATACGTGCTCGCGCGCCGCATCGGGCTCGGCGGCCTCGCGCACGAGGAACGCAGCCGCGGATTTGGCCGTCACGCGCACGCCGTACACGAAGTCGCGATGCTCGGCGGTCGGCACGGTGAGCCGCGCCGCATCGTCGCTGTCGCGCTGCACGAGCGCATCGACGCCGCTCGCGCGCAGCTCGTCGGCAACCTTGCGCAGCGCCGGCTCGATGGTCTCCGCGACGAACTGGCGTGCCTCGGCCTCGGTCGTCTGCCGCAGGATGTGCGTCAGGCGGTGGCGCCAGTGCTGGCCGGTCCAGAAGCTCGCCGCGGGCGCGACGTCCTGCGAATAGTGCGCGCGGTCGGCCGCGAGCCCGCGCCAAAGCCCGTAGCACAGCGCGAGCATGATGATCGCGACCGGCAGCGCGGCGATCAGCGTCATCGCCTGCAGCGCGCCGAGCCCGCCGGCGACGAGCAGCACCGCGGCCGTCACGCCGAGCAGCGCAGCCCAGAACAGCCGCTGCCACACGGGCGAGTGCGTGTTGCCGCGCGTCGCGATCTGGTCGATCACGAACGCGCCCGAATCGGCGGACGTCACGAAGAACACGGCGATCAGCACGATCGCGGCGATCGACATCAATTGCGGAAACGGCAGGAAATCGAAGAAGCGGAACAGCAGCGCATCGACGTTGGTGGCCGTCTGCGCGAGCGCGCCGGCCGCGCCATGCGTATCGAGCCAGATCGCGCTGTTGCCGAACACCGTCATCCACACGAGGTTGAACGCGGTCGGCACGAGCAGCACGCCGATCACGAACTGTCGGATCGTGCGGCCGCGCGAAATGCGCGCGATGAACATGCCGACGAACGGCGACCACGATATCCACCACGCCCAGTAGAGGATCGTCCAGCCGCCGAACCAGCCTTCCTCGCGCGGCGGCGCGTACGCGTACGTGCGGAACGACAGGTCGACGAGGCTGGACAGGTACTGGCCGATGTTGTCGCCGAGTGCGCGCAGCAGGAACGCCGTCGGGCCCGCGACGACCACGAAGGCGAGCAGCAGGAACGCGAGCAGGAGGTTCAGCTCGGACAGCCGGCGCACGCCCTTGTCGAGGCCGGTCGCGGCCGATACGCCCGCGAGGATCACGACGGCCGCGACGAGCCCGATGCGGAACACGTTGCTGCCGGTGTCCCAGCCGCCGACCGTATGCAGGCCCGCGCTCAGCTGCATCACGCCGTAGCCGAGCGTCGTCGCGATGCCGGCGACCGTGCCGACCAGCGCGAACGCGTCGACGGTGTGGCCGATCCAGCCGTTGATGCGCTCGCGCAGCACCGGATAGAGCCCCGAGCGCAGTGTCAGCGGCAGGTTGTAGCGAAAGCCGAAGTACGCGAGCACGAGCCCCATCAGCCCGTAGATCGCCCACGCATGGAAGCCCCAGTGGAAGAAGGTCATCAGCATCGCCTCGCGCGCGGCGGCGGGCGTGCCGGGGTCGACGGTCGGCGGCTTCAGGAAATGCTGCATCGGTTCGCCGACGCCGAAGTACATGAGGCCGATGCCCATGCCGGCCGCGAACAGCATGGCCGTCCACGATACGAAGCTGAATTCGGGTTCGGCGTCGTCGGGGCCGAGGCGGATGTTGCCGAAGTCGCTGGCGGCGATCAGCACGAGAAACACGAGGAAGCCGGTAACGGCGAGCACGTAGAACCAGTCGAAGCGTGCGATGACCCATTGCTGGCCGGCGGAGAACAGCGCGCCGGCTTCGCTCGGGCGCAGCGCGCACACGACGAGCAGCGCGCCGATCACGGCGAGCGCGGGCAGGACGACCTGCGGCTTGAACGTCGTGCGGGGCGAGGGACGGGAATCTGGCATGGCGGGCATCCAGTTGTAGGCGCAACGAGGCGCAACGCCGCCCGGCGCGCGCGTCGCGCGTCGGACCCTGATACGGCGTGCGTCGAGTGTACCGCGGTGTCAGGACTGCAAGAAGGGGCATGCAGGAGGGATCAACCTGACGAATTGTAAGGTATCGGGGCGATCGGGCAAACCCGCGCGGTTCGCGCGGCAGGCGGACGGGGTGGGGAGAGCGGTGCGGCGAAAGCGCACCGGGCGCCCGGACGGCGCATGCGGAATGCGCATCGTCCGGGGCGGCGGCAGCGCGCCGAAGGCGCTGCCGGGCAGGTTCAGAACGTGACGGCGATACCGGCCATGCCGACGAACTGGCCGTGCGTGGTCGACGGCGTGAGCTGCTGCGAATCGCCGACGATCGGTGCCGCGTCGACGATGTGGCCGGCGCCTTGCGCGCCGAGCGTCTGGCCGCTCGAATGCGTGTAGGCCTGCAGCGCATAGAGCGTCGTCCGTTTCGACAGGCTGTACGACTCCTTCAGCGAGTACTGCTGGTAGCGGGCCGCGTTTGCGACGCCGTTCGCCTTCGACGCGAGCGTGTACGCGAACGCGCCGGCCACCGAGAACGTCGGCGTGAAGCGGTACGCGGCGAGCGCGCCGTAGGTATTGAACACGGCCGTATCGGTGAACGCGGAGCCGTTGCCGGGCAGGTACTTCACGTTCGAGTAGTTGACGCCCATCGTCAGGTCGCCGAGCGTGTAGTTGCCGGCCGCCGCGACCTGCTCGACGGCCTTCGCGCTCAGGTAGCCCTGGTTCAGCACGGATACCGCGAAGCTGCCCGACGAGGCGGTGGCCGGGTTCAGGAAGCCGGCGGACGAGCCCGAGCTGTTGATCCGCAGGTAGCCGGCTGCAATCCCGATCGGCCCGTTCGCGTAGCGCAGCGCGGCGCTGAACGTGTTGCCCTTGCCGGTCGCGCCGGCGATGCCGCCGAATGCGTACATCGCGCTCGCGGTCAGCCCCGCGAAGGTCGGCGACGTATAGGTAACCGAATTGTTCACGCGGATCGTCGTGTCGAGGCCGTCGATGTCGCCCGGATGCGCGCCAGTGGCACCGGTCAGCCAGCTGCTCGACGCATACGGGCCGACGAACAGGAAGTAGGGCGTGTACTGGCGGCCGGCCGTCAACGTGCCGTAGTGATCGTTGCGCAGGCCGACGAATGCCTGGCGGTTGAAGATCGTGCCGGCGGCGGCCTGCGCGCCGGTATTCAGGTTGAAGCCGGACTGCAGGTCGAAGATCGCGTGCGTGCCGCCGCCGAGATCCTCGTCGCCGCGCAGCCCGAATTTCGACGCATACAGGTTGCCGTCGCGCATGTAGATATTCGAGTGGCCCTGCTGGTTGTTCACGTACGCGATCGAATCGTCGACGACGCCGTACAGCGTCACGCTGCTCTGCGCGTGGGCGGCGGTCGAGCCGAGCGAGGCGGCCGATAAAATAAGGATTGCATAGCGGTTGACGGGTGCTTTCATTGTCGATCTCCAGATCTCTTCATCTTTTCAACGGGGGCGGGAGGCTGGGGCGCCTCCTCTGTGGCGGGCGGCGGGCCGCGCGAACGGCCCGCCTGATCAGGCTTGCTTCAGTGGTCGAGCGCGACGACGATGCGGCGCCATGCGCCGTCCGGCGCGTCCTGATCGATGCGCGCGCCGCGCACGGCGACCGCGCCTTGCAGCGAGGCGGGCAGCAGGATTTCGACGCGCTCGGCCGGGCGGCCCGGGCGGCCGTCCCAGCGGACCGACACGCCGAGCACGCCCGATGCCTCGCGGCCGGTTTCGATGCGCCACAGTCCGTATTCGCCGTCGCGCCACGCTTCCGTTTCGCCGTCGTCCTCGACGCATTCGCCGTACGCGACGCCGTCCTCGATGCGCGGCGCGACGAGGAAGCCGCGCGTGTCGGCGCGCGCGCCGAAATGCTGTTCCGCGACGTTCAGCGGCAGCACGCGGCCTTCGCGCAGCAGCATCACCGGCGTGTCGAGCGGTGCGGGCAGCGTCACGCTTGCGCCGCCGTCGAACGCCTGCGCGCTCGCGCAGCACATCCAGCGCGCGCCCGCGGGCAGATAGACCGTGCGCGCCGTCTGGCCGGGATCGACGACCGGCGCGACGAGTAGCGCGTCGCCGAGCATCATGTCGTCGCATGCGTCGTAGCAGCGTGCATCGCCGGGGAAACCGGCCAGGGTCGGCCGCAGCACGGGCTCGTAACGCGTCGTCGACAGCCACAGCAGGTGATAGAGGTAAGGCAGCAGCCGGTAGCGCTGCTTGATCAGCGACGCGATCTGCGCGGTGATCTCCGGATACATCCACGGCTCGTTGACGGTGCCGTCGTCGTTCCACGAATGGATGCTGAAGCGCGGCATGAAGATGCCGAACTGCACCCAGCGCAGCAGCAGCTCGGGCGACGGCGCGGGGCCGGAGAAGCCGCCGATGTCGTGGCCGATGTTCGACACGCCCGACAGCGCGAGCCCGAGGCCCATCTTCAGGTTGTAGCGCAGCGTTTCCCACGACGTGTAGTTGTCGCCGGACCAGGTCTGCACGTAGCGCTGCATGCCGGCGCCGCCGGAGCGCGACACGAGGAACGGCCGCTGCGCCGGCGCGTGCGCGCGCTGCGCTTCGCGCGACGCGCGCATCATCAGCATCGTCTGCAGCACCTTCGCCTCGCGCGCCGGGAACGGCTGGCCGAAGCCGTGCGCGATCGCGTCGGGCGACCAGATCTCGTATTCGTTGTTGTCGTTCCAGGTCGACTCGATCCCGTAGTCGAGCAGCGCCGACGTGACCTGTTCGCGCCACCAGCGGTACGCGTCCGGCTGCGTGAAGTCGAGGTACGCGCCGACCTCGTCCCAGAACTGCACCCACGCGGGTTCGCCGGACGCCGAGCGGATCAGCAGGCCGCGCTGCGCGGCATCGTCGAACGCGGGATGATCGCGCAGCAGGCACGGCTTGATGTTCGCGCACAGGCGGATGCCGTGATCGCGATAGTGCTGCGCGAAGCCCTTCGCGTCGGGGAACTTGTCGCGGTTCCAGTTGAACACGTAGCGCTTCGCGCCGATCGACGTATAGCCTGACGACAGGTGGAACGAATCGCACAGGACGTCGTGCGCGTCGCACTGCTCGACGAACCGGTTCATCTGCTGCTGCGCGTCCGGCGCATCGGTATAGCTCATCGTCGAGCCCGAATAGCCGAGCCCCCATTTCGGCGTGCGCGCGGGGCGCCCGGTGAGCCATGTGAAGCACCGCGCGGCCGCGAGCGGCGTGTCGGGCGATGCGATGAAGTAGTAGTCGAGATCGCCGTGCTCGGCGACGAAATAGCGATACGGGCCGTGATAGTTGTCGAGTTCGCGGCCCATGTCGAACGTGCAATCCGACAGCGTGTCGTAGAACAGCCCGAAGCCCTGGCACGTGTCGGGCGACCACGTGATGTAGAACGGGATGTGCTTGTACAGCGGGTCGGTATGTTTCGCGCTGTAGCCCATCGCGTCGATGTTGCGCATCTCGAAGCGCGCGCCCGTGCGGTCGAGTTCGCCCGCGCGTTCGCCGAGGCCGAACACCTTGTCGCCGCGCTCGCGGGCAACGTAGTGATAGGCGCGGTCGTCCCACCAGCCGAAGTTGTACGCCTGCGTCGAGCGGTCGGCGAGCGCGACGCGCCACGTACCGTCCGCGCCGCGCATCGACCACGTGCAATGGCCGCCTTGCCAACGCACGGCGAGCCGGATCTGCTCGGTTTCGATGTGCAGGCCGTCGTCGCCTTCGGCGAGCGAAAAGGCGGGCAGCGCGAAGCCGTCGAGATCGAGGCGGTCGCGCCCGTCGAGCGGCACGTCGTCGAGACCCGGCGCGATCGTCCACGTGCGTGGGTTGCGTGCCGTCGCGTCGGGCAGCACGCGTACGCGCACGATGTCGTCCTCGAGCACGAAGATCTCGATGGTGGCGCCGGCATCGGACGCGAGCAGCACGCGGTTCGCGTGCATGCCGGCAACGCGGAACACGGGCGGATGAAGAAGCGAAGTCATGAATGCGATTCCTGGTGAGGGCAGTTGTCAGGCGTGCCGTGCGAGCAGGCGTTCCTGCTTCGACTGCCCGCGGATCAGCACCGCGAGCAGCGTGACGCCGATGATGTCGAACAGGCCGAGGCAGGCGAACAGCGGCGCATAGCCGATCTTGTCGGCGAGTGCGCCGACCAGCAGCGAGAAGCCGAGGCCGCCGATCCACGCGGCCATCCCGGCGAAGCCGCTCGCCGTGCCGACTTCCTCGGGATCGAACACGTCGGCCGACAGCGTGTTGACGAGCGCGGAGATCATCTGGTGCGCGAAGCCGCCGACGCAGAACAGCGCGATGGCCGTGTACGGCGACGACACGAGGCCGATCATCGCGGGCCCGAGCATCAGCACCGCGCCGAGCGCGACGCCGGCGACGCGCGACCACACCAGCGGCAGCTTGTAGCGTTTCGCGAGATACGGCGACAGGTAGCCGCCCGCGATGCCGCCGGCATCGGCCGCCAGAAACGGCATCCACGCGAAGATCGCGATCTGCGTGAGCGGCATGTGGCGCTCGGTCGCGAGGTACAGCGGAATCCAGAAGCTGAAGGTTTGCCACGCGGGCTCCGCGAAGAAGCGCGGCAGCGCGATGGCCCAGAAGCGCCGCGCGGTGATGACGTCGCGGATGCGGCGCTTCGACACGGGCGGCATCGTGGCCTGGCCGTCGCGGATCAGCGCACGCTCCTGCGGCGTGATGCGCGGATGATCGGCCGGCGACCGGTATTGCGTGTACCAGAGCGCGGCCCACACGAACCCGAGTGCGCCGGTGGCCATGAACGCGGCCTGCCAGCCGAACCGCATCGACAGGAACACGACGAGCGGCGGCGCGATTGCGGCGCCGAGCGACGTGCCCGCGTTGAAGTAGCCGACCGCGACGGACTTCTCGCGATCGGGAAACCATTCGGCGACGGCCTTCATCCCCGACGGAATCGCGGCGGCTTCGAACAGCCCGAGAAAACCGCGCAAGACGCCGAGCGACAGCCAGCCCGACGCGAAGCCATGCGCGACGCCGACCACCGACCACAGCATCGCGAACAGCGCGAACCCAAGCCGCAGCCCGATCAGGTCGACGACGAACCCGCACACCGGCTGCATGATCGTGTAGCCGATCTGGAAGGCCCCCACGATGTACGAATATTGCTGCGTCGAGATCGAGAACACCTGCTTCAGCTCGGGCGCGAGCACCGCGAGGGAATTCCGTGCGAGGTAGTTGAGGATCGTGCCGAGGCACACGAGCACGATGATCCACCAGCGCAACGCCTTGACTGTCTTCACTGCTGTCTCCTGTCAGGCAGGGCAGGCGTGCGGCGCCTGCCCGATCCATGAGGGCCATCCATCGAGATGGCTTGTTTCGTTTTATTCGTACGATGTCCGATCTTGATGTGCGCCGGCTTTCCCGGTTTATATCGAAATCACGGCGTTCGAGCGAACATTTTGCCGTCATTAAATCGCTGTGTTATCTGACGACTGATCATTTTCGAACATCCTATGTTCGAATTCGAATCCGGTCAACGTGAATCTGCATTCGAACGAACTTGCTCGGGGTTTTCCCGATGGGCGGGTGATGGGGGGCTCGGCGGCGAGCGCCGGCGGCCGCGTGCCAAAGGCCCGTGCGGCGGGCCTGAGCGATCGTTGTGCGGTGGCCGGGCCCGGAAAGGGGCGTGACAACCCTGATGAAAATTTATTTCTTTCCGGGGTGTGGATTGTGTAAATTGATTTTCATCATCCTTGCAACGGCCCTTCGCATGACGCCTCTCGTTCCGTACGACGCCAGTCACGACGAACCCGCGATCGCCGAGCGGATCGCGTCGGCGATGCCGTTGATGACGCCGATCCACCGGCGCATGGGCGAATTCGTGCTTGCCAATCCGTTTCGCGCGGCGACGATGCGGATCGACGAACTCGCGCAGGCCGTGAATGCGTCGATCGCGACCGCGAACCGCTTCGCGAAGGCGCTTGGCTTCGACGGCTATCCGGCGATGCGCGCGGCGCTCGTGCGTGGCTTCGAGGCGACGCTCGGGCCGGTCGAGCGGCTGCGCTCCGCGCAGGAACTGGAGCCCGGCGTGCGCGGCGCCGCCTGGATCGACGCGGTATTCGACCAGGCTGCCGCCAATATCGAGAGCACGCGCGCGCAACTGGATGCGGCCGATGTCGAGGCCGCGGTCGAAGCGATCGTCGGCGCGCGGCGCGTGCTGATCCTCGGCGCCGGATCGAGCGCGTTCCTTACCGGGCTGATGGAGCACGGGCTGTCGGTGTGCCACGACAACGTGCAGTCGCTCGCGCTGCTCGGCGGCCCGTCGCACGCGGCGCGGCGCCTGTATACGGCCGATTCGCGCGATCTCGTAATCGCACTCGCGTTTCCGCGCTACGTGAAGGACACGATCGAGCTGGCCCGCCGGGCGGCGGCGCGCGGCGCGCGCGTGCTCGGCATCTCCGACGGCCCGCAGTCGCCGCTGGCGCCGATCGCGTCGCTGAACCTGTACGTCAAGGCCGAACGGCGTTTCGCGGCCACGTCGGAAGCCGCCGTGCTCACGATGATCGAGGCGCTGATCGACGCGGTCGCGCTGCGCACGCACCGGTCCGCGAAGTCCGCGGCCGAGATGACCGAATTCCTGCTGCCGTGGCTCGTGCAGCCGCAGGCGGCGTTGCCGGCCACCAACCCTTCTTCCTCACGTCCGAAAAAATCATGACTTCAACCGCGATCGTTGCGATTCACGGCGGCGCAGGCACGATCCTGCGCGAGGCGATGGATACCGATACCGAACGTCGGTACCGCACCGAACTGACCGCCATCCTGCAGGCCGCGCAGCAGGTGCTGGCCGATGGCGGCAGCGCGCTCGACGCCGTCACCGTCGCGGTGCGGATGCTCGAGGACTGTCCGCTGTTCAACGCCGGGCGGGGCGCGGTCTACACGGCCGAAGGCAAGCACGAACTCGACGCGGCGGTCATGGATGGCGCGACGCTCGGCGCCGGCGCGATCTGCTGCGCGACGCGTGTGCGCAATCCCGTGCTCGCCGCGCGGCGGGTGATGGAGGCGAGCGAACACGTGCTGTTCGCCGGTGCGGGCGCCGATGCGTTCGCGGCCGCGCAGGGGCTCGACCTCGCGGAACCCGGCTACTTCGACACCGACGCGCGGCATGCGCAGTGGCTCAAGGCGCGCGCGGCGGCCGGCACGATGCTCGACCACGATGCGGCGGCGTTCGCGTTCGGCAAGTCGCAGCCGGCCGAGCCGCTCGATCCGAACCGCAAGCTCGGCACGGTCGGCGCGGTCGCGTGCGACCTGCACGGCCACATCGCGGCGGCGACGTCGACGGGCGGCATCACGAACAAGCAGCCGGGGCGGGTGGGCGATTCGCCGATCATCGGCGCGGGCTGCTACGCGGACGACGCAACCTGCGCGGTCTCGACGACGGGCACCGGCGAGATGTTCATCCGCCTCGCGACCGCGCATGACGTCGCCGCGCAGATCGCGTATCGCGGCGCGTCGCTCGCCGACGCCGCGCACGACGTCGTGATGAACAAGCTGGCGCGCCTCGCCGGCCGCGGCGGGCTCGTCGCGGTCGATGCGCACGGCAATGTCGCGATGCCGTTCAACACCGAAGGGATGTACCGCGGCTACGCGCGCGTCGGTGAAGCGCCGGTCGTCGGCATCTACCGCGACGACGCGGCCTGAATCCGGATCGCACGAGGAGAGACCCGCATGACTTCGAGCCGAACCCCATCCGGCCTCGTGCTGCCCGAACAGCGCGTGGTGGCCGTCGACGATCTGTCGGTCACGTTTCGCCGCGAAGGCGTGACGTTCGACGCCGTGCGCAACGTGTCGTTTCACGTCGACCGCGGCGAGACGCTCGCGATCGTCGGCGAATCGGGCTCCGGCAAGTCGGTCACGTCGCTCGCGCTGATGCGGCTCGTCGAACATGGCGGCGGCGCGATCACGGGCGGCCGGATCGCGTTCCGGCGCCGCGGCGGCGCACTCGTCGATCTGGCGCAGGCGAGCGCCGCGACGATGCGCGGCATCCGCGGCGCGGACATTGCGATGATCTTCCAGGAGCCGATGACGTCGCTGAACCCGGTGTTCACGGTCGGCGACCAGATCAGCGAGGCGATCGCGCTGCACCAGTCGAAGGGCGCGGCCGAAGCAAGCGCGGAAGCGCTGCGGCTGCTCGATCTCGTGCGGATTCCGGAAGCACGCCGCGTGTTCGCGCGTTATCCGCATCAGCTGTCGGGCGGGATGCGGCAGCGCGTGATGATCGCGATGGCGCTGTCGTGCCGGCCCGCGCTGTTGATCGCCGACGAGCCGACGACCGCGCTCGACGTGACGATCCAGGCGCAGATCCTGCAACTCGTACGCGGGCTGCAGGACGAAATGAACATGGGCGTGATCTTCATCACGCACGACATGGGCGTGGTGGCCGAAGTGGCCGACCGCGTGCTCGTGATGTATCGCGGCGAGAAGGTCGAGGAGGGCGAGTCGGATCGCATCTTCTCGGCGCCCGCGCATCGCTACACGCGCGCGCTGCTCGCGGCCGTGCCGCGGCTGGGCTCGATGGAAGGCACCGACACGCCCGAGAAATTCCCGCTGCTGAAAGTGGACGACGCGAATGCGCTGAACGCGACTCCGGCCGCCGCGTCTGCCGCACACGGCGAGGGTCAGCCGCCCGTCGATCACGCTGCGCCGCCGATCCTGCGCGTGAGCGATCTCGTTACGCGCTTTCCGGTGAAAAGCGGCGTGTTCGGCCGCGTGTCGCAGTACGTGCATGCGGTCGAGCGCGTGAGCTTCGAGCTGCGTGCGGGCGAGACGCTTGCGCTCGTCGGCGAATCGGGCTGCGGCAAGTCGACCACCGGCCGTTCGCTGCTGCGCCTCGTCGAATCGCAGAGCGGTTCGATCGAATTCGACGGCCGCGACATCAGCGCAATGAAGGGGCATGACCTGCAGGCGCTGCGCCGGAACATCCAGTTCATCTTCCAGGATCCGTTCGCGTCGCTGAACCCGCGCCTGACGGTCGGCTTCTCGATCATGGAGCCGTTGCTCGTGCACGGCGTCGCGCGCGGCAGCGAAGCGCAGGCGCGCGTCGACTGGCTGCTCGACAAGGTCGGCTTGCCGCCCGAGGCAGCGCAACGCTATCCGCATGAATTCTCGGGCGGCCAGCGCCAGCGGATCGCGATCGCGCGTGCACTCGCGCTGAACCCGAAGGTCGTGATCGCCGACGAATCGGTGTCGGCGCTCGACGTGTCGGTGCAGGCGCAGATCGTCAACCTGATGCTCGACCTGCAGCGCGAGCTCGGCGTCGCGTACCTGTTCATCTCGCACGACATGGCCGTGGTCGAGCGCATCAGCCATCGCGTCGCGGTGATGTATCTCGGCCAGATCGTCGAGATCGGTCCGCGCCGCGCGGTGTTCGAGGCGCCGCAGCATCCGTACACGAAGAAGCTGATGAGCGCGGTGCCGGTGGCCGACCCCGCGCGCCGGCATGCGCCGCGCCAGCTCGCGGCAGACGAAATACCGAGCCCGATCCGCGCGATCGGCGACGAGCCGGTCGTCGCGCCGCTCGTCGCGGTCGGCCCCGATCATTACGTCGCGACGCATCGCGTCGGCGGCGCGTATTGAGTGCGTGACGGAGTGCATATGGACCGCAGCTGCGCACGCGCCAGGCAACGGCGTCTTTATCCCGAGCGGGGGCAGTCACGCCGCGATTTCCACCACGCGTTACCGAATCATCCACAGGAGCCCAACAAGATGAACAAGCCGCATTCGTTCCCGATGTTCCGTCCGCGCGCGCTGTTTGCGGCGGGGGCCGGCGCGCTCGCGCTGTCGGTCGCGGTGCCCGCGTTCGCGCAGCAGAACGTCGTGGTCGCCGTGTACTCGACGTTCACGACGATGGACCCGTACGACGCAAACGACACGGTGTCGCAGGCCGTCGTCAAGTCGTTCTACGAGGGGCTGTTCGGTTTCGACAAGAACATGAAGCTCGTCAACGTCCTGGCGACCAGCTACACGGCGTCGCCGGACGCGAAGGTGTACACGGTCAAGTTGCGCGAGGGCGTGAAATTCCACGACGGCACCGATTTCAACGCGGCGGCAGTGAAGGCGAACTTCGATCGCGTGACCGATCCCGCGAACAAGCTGAAACGTTACGGCCTGTTCCGCGTGATCGAGAAGACCGAAGTGGTCGATCCGACCACGGTGCGGTTCACGCTGCGCGAGCCGTTCTCGGCGTTCATCAATACGCTCGCGCACCCGTCGGCGGTGATGATCTCGCCGGCCGCGCTGAAGAAGTGGGGGCGTGACGTGTCGCTGCATCCGGTCGGCACCGGACCGTTCGAATTCGTCGAATGGAAGCAGACCGACGACATGAAGGTGAAGAAGTTCGCCGGCTACTGGAAGAAGGGCTATCCGAAGGTCGACACCATCGACTGGAAACCGGTGGTCGACAACAACACGCGCGCGGCGCTGATCAAGACGGGCGAGGCGGATTTCGCGTTCACGATTCCGTTCGAGCAGGCGAACGACCTCAAGAGCAACCCGAAGGTCGAACTGATCGAGTCGCCGTCGATCATCCAGCGCTACATTTCGCTGAACACGCAGCAAAAGCCGTTCGACAACCCGAAGGTGCGTGAAGCGCTGAACTATGCGGTCAACAAGGAAGCGCTCGCGAAGGTCGTGTTCGCCGGTTACGCGACACCGCAGACCGGGGTTGCGCCGATGGGCGTCGAATACGCGACGAAGCTCGGGCCCTGGCCGTACGACCCGGCGAAGGCGCGTGCGCTGCTGAAGGAAGCCGGTTATCCGGACGGATTCGAATCGACGCTCTGGTCCGCGTACAACCATTCGACGGCGCAGAAGCTGATCCAGTTCGTCCAGCAGCAGCTCGCGCAGGTCGGCGTGAAGGTGAAGGTGCAGGCGCTCGAGGCCGGCGAGCGGGTCGCAAAGGTCGAGAGCGCCCAGGATCCGGCAACGGCGCCGGTGCGGATGTACTACAGCGGCTGGTCGGCATCGACGGGCGAAGCGAACTGGGCGCTGACGCCGCTGCTCGCGTCGGCTTCGGCGCCGCCGAAACTCTACAACACGGCGTACTACAAGAGCGCTGTTGTCGACGACGATCTCGCGAAGGCGCTCGAGACGACCGATCGCGCGAAGAAAGCCTCGCTTTACGCCGATGCGCAGAAGCAGGTGTGGACCGATGCGCCGTGGATTTTCCTGGTGCAGGAGAAGATCGTCTATGCGCGCAACAAGCGACTGCACGGCATGTACGTGATGCCGGACGGCTCGTTCAACTTCGACGAAATCTCGGTGAAATGACGGCGGCTTGCCTGCCTCGCGGTGCCGGCGGTGCAGGCCGCCGGCACGCTGATTCGATCGGTGCCCCATGCTGAATTTTCTCGTCAAACGCCTGTTCGGCCTGCTGCCCACGCTCGCGATCGTCGCGGTGCTGGTGTTCCTGTTCGTGCACCTGCTGCCGGGCGACCCGGCGCGGCTTGCGGCCGGCCCCGAAGCCGACGATGCGACGGTCGCGCTCGTGCGTGCCGATCTCGGGCTCGACCGGCCGCTGCCCGCGCAGTTCGTGAATTTCTTCACGAAGATCGCGCACGGCGATTTCGGCATGTCGACGCGCAGTAAGCGGCCGGTTTCGACCGAAATCGGCGAGCGCTTCATGCCGACGCTGCTGCTGACACTTGTCAGCATGGTGTGGGCGACGGCCTTCGGCATGGCGATCGGCATTGCATCGGCGGTGTGGCGCAATCGCTGGCCCGACCGTCTCGGCATGACGATCGCGGTGTCGGGCATCTCGTTTCCCGCGTTCGCGCTCGGCATGCTGCTGATGGAAGTCTTCTCGGTGAAGCTCGGCTGGCTGCCGGTCGTGCCGGACGGCTCGTGGAAGAGCTACGTGCTGCCGTCGCTGACGCTCGGCGCGGCGGTGGCGGCCGTGATGGCGCGCTTCACGCGTGCATCGTTCGTCGAGGTGCTGAACGAGGATTTCGTGCGCACCGCGCGTGCGAAGGGCGTGCACGAGCCGATGGTCGTGCTCAAGCATTGCCTGCGCAACGCGATGATTCCGGTCGTCACGATGATGGGGCTGCAGTTTGGCTTCCTGCTGGGCGGCTCGATCGTCGTCGAGGTCGTGTTCAACTGGCCGGGGCTCGGGCGCCTGCTGGTCGATGCGGTGACGATGCGCGACTACCCCGTGATCCAGGCGATCGTGCTGCTGTTCTCGCTCGAATTCATCCTGATCAACCTGACCGTCGACGTGCTGTACGCGGTCATCAACCCGACCATCCGGTTCAAGTGAGGCGCGCATGAACGCGACTGTCCCGACCGCGGCGCCGGCCGCACCGACCGCGATCCGCACGCCGTGGCGCGAATTCTGGCGCAAGTTCCGCAAACAGACCGTCGCGCTCGTCGCGGGCGGCTTCGTGCTGGCGCTCGTCGTGCTGGCCTTCGTCGGCCCGCACATCGTGCCGTTCGATCCGGAGAACTATTTCGACTACGACGCGCTGAACGCGGGGCCGTCGGCCGTGCACTGGTTCGGCGTCGATTCGCTCGGCCGCGACATCTTCAGCCGGATCGTCGTCGGCACGCGCATCTCGCTCTCGGCCGGTTTCTTCTCGGTCGCGCTCGGCGCGGTGATCGGCACGTTCTTCGGGCTGCTCGCCGGCTACTACGAAGGCTGGTGGGACCGCATCACGATGCGCATCGCCGACGTGCTGTTCGCATTCCCCGGCATCCTGCTCGCGATCGGCGTGGTCGCGATCCTCGGCAACGGGATGATCAACGTGATCTGCGCGGTCGCGATCTTCAGCATTCCGGCGTTCGCGCGGCTCGTGCGCGGCAACACGCTGATGCTCAAGCACATGACCTACGTCGAGGCCGCGCGCAGTATCGGCGCGTCGGACTGGACGATCATCATGCGCCACATCCTGCCGGGCACCGTGTCGTCGGTTGTCGTCTACTTCACGATGCGGATCGGCACGTCGATCATCACGGCCGCGAGCCTGTCGTTCCTCGGGCTCGGCGCACAGCCGCCCACGCCGGAGTGGGGCGCGATGCTCAACGAGGCGCGCGCGGACATGGTGACGGCGCCGCACATCGCCATCTTCCCGAGCCTCGCGATCTTCCTGACCGTGCTCGCGTTCAACCTGCTCGGCGACGGGCTGCGCGACGCGCTCGATCCGAAGCTGGAGCGCCGCTGATGGGCGTTGCACCGATGTGGGCCGCGACACTGCCGGCCGGCCCGCGCGGCACGATCGCCGACGTGCCGGGCGTGACGGTCGGTCATTGCACGCTCGATGCCGGCGGCGTGCAGACGGGGGTGACCGTCGTGAAGCCGCATGCGGGCGACGTGTACCGCAGCAAGGTGCCGGCCGGCGTTGCCGTGATCAACGGCTTCGGCAAGAGCGTCGGGCTCGTGCAGGTCGACGAGCTCGGCACACTCGATACGCCGATCGCGCTGACCAATACGTTCGGCGTCGGCGCGGTCGCCCAGGCGCAGATCCGCGCGGCGATCGCGGCGAATCCGCAGATCGGCCGCGACTGGTCGACCGTCAACCCGCTCGTATTCGAGTGCAACGACGGTTATCTGAACGATATCCAGGCGTTCGCGGTCACGGCTGCGCATTACGACGAAGCGTGCCGCATCGCGTCGCGCGACATCGAACGCGGTGCGGTGGGCGCAGGGCGCGGGATGTCGTGTTTCGACCTGAAGGGCGGGATCGGCTCCGCATCGCGCGTCGCCGTCGCGGCCGGCCGGTCTTATACGGTCGGCGCGCTCGTGCTCGCGAATTTCGGCCGGCTGCCGATGCTCACGCTCGGCGGCGTGCCGCTCGGGCGCATCGTCGCGCAGCGGCGCGCGGCCGAAGCCGCGCATGCGGCGCCGCTCGAGCAGGGCTCGATCATCCTGTTGCTCGCTACCGATGCACCGCTCGACGCGCGGCAGTTGTCGCGGCTCGCGCGCCGCGCGGGCGCCGGGCTGGCGCGCACGGGGTCCGTCTACGGGCATGGCAGCGGCGACATCGCGCTGGCGTTCTCGACCGCTTTCACGATCGCGCACGATGCATCGACGATCGCGCTGCCGGCGCTCGTGGCCGATGCGGCGCTCGATCCGCTGTTCATGGCCGCGGCCGAAAGCGTCGAGCACGCGATCGCCGACGCATTGCTGCAGGCCGTGACAGTCACCGGGCGCGACGGCCACGTGCGGCAATCGCTGCGCGACGCGGTGCCCGATCTCGACCGGTTGTTCAACGAAGATAACGAAGGGCATTCGACCCAGTCATGAAGATCCTGATCTCGACCGATATCGAAGGTATCGCCGGCGTATTCGCCACCGAGCAGACGCGCGCAGGTAATCCGGAGTACGAACGGGCGCGCCGCTGGATGACCGCCGAGGCGAACGCGGCGATCGAAGGTGCGTTCGCGGGCGGCGCGCAGGCCGTATGGGTCAACGATTCGCACGGTGGCTTTCGCAACCTGCTGCCCGACGGGCTCGATGCGCGTGCGCGTGTCGTGCTTGGCAAGCCGCGCATGCTCGGGATGATGGCGGGCCTTGAACAGCAGCCCGATCTCGTGTTCATGATCGGCTATCACGCGAAATCGCAGACGCGCGGCGTGCTCGCGCACACGATCAACGGCTTCGCGTTCACGCAGGTATGGCTGAACGGCGTCGAGCTCGGCGAAGCCGGGCTGTATGGCGCGCTGGCGCAGGAATATGGTGCGCACGTCGCGCTGGCGACGGGCGACGACGTGTTCGCCGAGGAAACGCAGCCGCTGTTTCCGGACGCACGTTTCGAGACGGTCAAGACGGCCGGCGGCACATCGAGCGGCGACACGCTCACGCCAGCCGCGTCGTGTGCGCGAATCGCGACCGCCGCGCGCGATACGGTGGCGCATGCGTTGTCGGCTGGCGTGCGTGCCGGTGCTCATCGGCCCGCGCCGGCTGCTTGCACGCTGCGCGTGCAGACGGCCGCGCTGGCTGACTTGTTCTGCGTGCTGCCGTCGCTCGAGCGTGTCGATGCGGTGACGCTGCGCTTCGACGGGCCGTCGGTCGAGCACGTGGTGCGCACGCTGAACAGCCTGTCGGCGATGTCGTTCATGCTGCGGTGATGCGCGCGGCAACGATGTCGCAGGCGTGCGACCGGTCAATACGCAACGGCAGGGCACGCTGTCACGGCGAGCAGAAACGCTTCCATCGCCGCGACCAGCGCGAGCGGCGTCTCGTTCATCGGATAGTGGCCGGCATTGCGCAGCACGTCGACGGTGGCGAACGGATAGCGCCGCAGGTAGGTATGGGCCATCAACGCCGCGTCGAACGCGGGATCGTGTTCGCCGATCAGCACTTTGACCGGGTGCGTACCGGCGATCTCGTCACTGAAATCCGTATCGGCCCATGCGCGGAAGTACGCGCCGAATGCCTGCGCCGACGAACAGGCTGCCGAATACGCGGCTTTCCACTCGATCCAGGCGGCCGGCAGTCGGCCGCCGGTGCTGCGGTCGATGATGGTCCGGCGATCGGCGGGATGGTCGGCGGCGCGCTCGAATAGCGCGCGTCGCGCGGCGTCGAACCGCAGGCCGCCGCATGGGACGGGCACGATCGGCACCAGCGCGCGCACGCGGTCGGG
>NZ_CAJPHP010000023.1:0-129928 GCF_905339975.1 Burkholderia sp. BCC1999
CGCGATGACGGCGACTTTCTCGGCCGCCATCGCGCCCATCGAGTGGCCGACGACGCTGAAGGTCGTGAAATCGAGTGCGTCGGCAAGCGCGAGCGCGTCGGCGGCGATTTCGTCGATCGTGTAGTCGCCGCGTGCGTCGCGCATGCGGCCGTAACCGCGGTAGTCCATGAATACATAGCTGAAATGCTCACGTGACAGCCACGCTTCGACGGGTTCGAACGCGTGGGCGTCGCTGAACCAGCCGGGTAGTACAAGAACAGGGTGGGGGCCGTCCCCCACACGATGAAACGTATTCGGCATGTCCGCTCCGATGTAGTGGCAATCCGGCCGATCAGGCCGTCGGGTCTTGCGGCCGCGAGGTCACGCAAGGGTGGAGCGGATCGTAAATCGCGCGAAGGAGACCCGCCTTCGATATCGGGTCATTGATGATGGAATTCGGGCCGTGAGAAATACGCTGCTAGATCCCTACGAACACATTCCGCGCAACGTGGTCGTGACTGCCAACGACTATGCGGCGGGCACGACGTTTCCGGAGCACGCGCATGGGCGCGGGCAATTCGCGTTCGCGTCGCGCGGCACGATCAGCGTGTCGACGCCGCACGGGCGCTGGCTGGTGCCGCCGCAGCGCGCGTGCTGGGTGCCGGCCGGCGTGCGGCACGAAATGACGATGACCGGGCCGGTCACGATGCTCAATACGTTCGTGTCCGGCGACGCCGCGCAGGCGGTTGGCCTGCCCGGGCAGTGCGGCGTGTATGGCGTGTCGCCGCTGCTGCGGCAACTGATCGACGATGCGATCGACCTGCCGGCCCTGTACGACGTCGGCGGCCGTGCGGGCAAGCTGATGGATCTGCTGGTCGCGGAAATCGCGACGATGCCGCGCCTGTCGCTGCATGCGCCGCTGCCGGCCGATGCGCGGCTGGCGAAGGTGTGCCGGCACCTGTTCGCGTCGCCGTCGATCGCGGCCGATCTCGACCAGGTCGCGGCCGATGCAGGCGTGAGCCGGCGGACGTTCACGCGGCAGTTCCGCGCGCAGACGGGCGTGAGTTTTGCCGCGTGGCGCCAGCAGGTGTGCATGCTCGCGGCGATTGCCCGCCTGACCGACGGGCAGCCGGTGACGCGCGTCGCGCTCGATCTCGGGTACGCGAGCGCAAGCGCGTTCACATCGGCGTTTCGCCGCATCCTGGGCGACACGCCGAGCCGGTATCTGGAGATCCGGCGCTAGCCGGTCGAAGCCGCAAAAAATACGCGCCCGCCAAGTTCGGTCGGACGCGTTTAAAGGCACTCGGTCAGAAAAAATGCGCGCACAGCCTGCCGGGCGGTGTCGCGCATTACATGCGTAATTATTTCTGGTGCGGATTTAATTCCGTTTGAGCGTTGCGGATAACGAAGGATACGCCGCATAACAGGCAAACGATATCCCGCTGGGCCGACGTTTCATGTGCGGTCGCAGCATGCGTTTCAATCGGGCGTTCGATATCGGGGCGGGAAGCCTCGGGCAACAGGCGTTCGCCGCCGCACCTCGCCACGATGCGACGCATCATCGAATGATGGCGACGGCCCACGAAAAACGCCGCGTGGTGCGATGCCTGTCGGTATCGCACCACGCGGCGTGCGGTTGCGTGCGAAGCCGGCGTGCGCCGGCGCGTGCGTCAAACGTCGAAGAACACCGTTTCGTCCGGCCCCTGCATGCGGATGTCGAAGCGATAGACGACCGGGCGGCCCGGCTGCGCGTCGCGTTTCGCGACGAGCGTCGCGCGGCGCTCGGCCGGTACCGCGTTCAGCACGGGATCGGTCGCGTTCGCCGCGGCTTCGTCGTCGAAGTATACGCGCGTGAACGCATGGGTGAGGATCCCGCGCATCATCACGGTCACGTTGATGTGCGGCGCCTCGTCGGCGGCGAGGCGGCCGGGCTTCACCGTCTCGACGACGAAGCGCTGCTGCGCATCGGTGCCCGTGCCGACCCGTGCGAAGCCCGTGAAGCCGGATTTCGCGATGTCGTCGCGCGAGGTGGGGTAGCGGCCCGCGCCGTCCACCTGCGTGAATTCGAGCACCGCGTCGCCGACCACGTTGCCGTCGCCGTCGAACACCTGGCCGACCAGCAGCACGTGCTCGCCTTCGGCGTGCGCCGCGGCGATCGTCGGCGTGAACAGGCTTTTCAGGTCGTAGTCGTATTGCTGCGGGCACAGGCCGTACGCGAAGTACGGGCCGACCGTCTGCGAAGGGGTTTGCTTCAGCATCGTCATGGTTCAGCGCTCCATCGGGGTAGCGTCGCGGCCGCGCAGCACGATGTCGAATTCGTAGCCGAGCGCATAGCCTTCTTCGGTGATGTCCATCGAGAAGCGCGAGATCAGGCGATCGCGCGCGGCTTCAGGCGTGCCCTGGAAGATCGGGTCGTACGCGAGCAGCGGGTCGCCGGGGAAGTACATCTGCGTGACGAGACGCGAGCCGAAGTAATCGCCGAACAGCGAGAAGTGGATGTGATTCGGGCGCCACGCGTTCGGATGGTTGCCCCACGGATACGCACCGGGCTTGATCGTCAGGAAGCGGTAGCGGCCTTCGTCGTCGGTCAGGCAGCGGCCCGCGCCGAGGAAGTTCGGGTCGAGCGGCGCGTCGTGCTGGTCGATCTTGTGCACGTAGCGGCCGGCCGCGTTGGCCTGCCACACCTCGACCAGCGTGTTGCGCACGGGCTTGCCGCCTTCGTCGAGCACGCGGCCCGTGACGACCATGCGCTCGCCGAGCGGCTCGCCGTTCTTCACGGCGTTCTTCGTCAGGTCGTGGTCGAGCGCGCCGAGATCTTCCGCGCCGTAGACGGGCGCGTACTGGTCGCGCAGTTTCTCTTTCAGCGGGATCAGCGGGCGAGTCGGGCCGCGCTTCACGGACGAACGGTACTCGGGGTGGACATAGGCCGGATGCGACGGCCAGTCGCGCGGCGTGAGGATCGTGGGGGAATCCATCGGGCGTCTCCTGATAGGTATTTCGCGTAGGGGATGGCAGGACTTTAGCCAATCCGGAAAGTTATGCAAAATGACCTTTTTTCGCGAGACGCATAACCGTTCGTTATATTTGGCGCGCCCATGAAAAATCCGCCGGACAGGATGCCTGTCCGGCGGATGAAAGCGATCGGGCTTCGCGTCGTCGGTGACGACCCCGTGCACGGCCCTCCAGCCAGCCCGTCGCTATTTTTTGTCTTTTGTTCTTGTTGTTATCCGGCCTCCCTGAGTGCGCCCGTTGTCATTTGCAGCCGGGATCGAACACGATCCCGTCGAATTCGACCGAAAGCATGCTGCTGCGCAGCAGTGCGGCTGGCGTCAGCGCCTGGTCGGCACCGATCACGTCGCTCACGTACTGCGCGCAGAACCCGCGCCGCACCCGCAGGTTGAAGCGGTTGCCGAGCAATGCGTCGATCCGCTGTTCGGCCGTTGCATGCAACCGGCGCTGTTCGTCGGCGGTCGATGCCGCGATTCGGCGTGCCAGCGCGATGCGTCCGCCGTCGGTATGGGCGACGAAGCGCGACAGCGGCGTGAGCTTCGTCCATGCCAGCGCGGCGGATTCGGCGATCACCGGTTCGTCGCCCGACGTATCGACCACGATGCCGAAGCGGTTGGCCCATGCGCCCGTCGTGGTTGCCGCGTCGCGCGGCGAGCCGGCCCGATCGCGGATGAACACGAGATCGCCGACATGCGCGCTGGCGGCCAGCGTGCGGACAGTGGCGAGCGGCATCGTGCGATCCGTGTCGCGTGCATCGCGCGGTGCGGTGTGCTGCGGTTCGTAAGCGGCGGTTTCGGTGCGGGTGGCCATTTCGGCTCCGTCGTTGAGTGACAGGACGGAGCGGATTATGCAGACAAGTATCCAAAAGTGTTCATCTGTACGTGCGGGTAGCCTAATATCCGACCTGGAGCATCATTTTTCGATACTAAAATGACCGAAACCGCCCAACTCATCGAAACGCTGAAGCGCCAGTTGAAGGCGCAGGGAATAACCTACCGCGATGTCGCTCGCTCGCTTGACGTCTCCGAGACGAGCGTGAAGCGGCTGTTCGCGAGCGGCCGCTTCACGCTGGAGCGCGTTGCGGAGATCGCGCAGTTGCTCGGCTATACGCTGGCCGAGCTCGTGCAGGAGGCATCGGCGTCGGCGCCGAGGCTGCACATGCTGACCGAGCAGCAGGAGGCGCTGCTCGTGTCGGACGAGAAGCTGCTGCTCGTCGCCGTTTGCGCGATCAATTACTGGACCGTGCAGGACATCGTGTCGGCCTATCGCGTGACGAAGGCCGAATGTGTGAAATACCTGTTGATGCTCGACCGGATGAACGTCGTCGCGCTGTTGCCGGGCGACCGGATACGCGTACGCGTCGCGCGCGATTTCGACTGGCTGCCGGGCGGGCCGATCCGCCGTTATTTCCATGCGCACGCCCTTGGCGATTTCCTCGACAGCCGCTTCGACGGCGCGGGCGAGACGATGACGTTTTCGCAAGGGATGCTGACCGAGGCGGCCGCCGCGGAACTCGAACTTGAATTGCGCCGGCTGCGCAGCAAGGCGGCCGCGCTGCATGCGGAGTCGTCGTCCGCGCCGCTCGGGCAGAAGCACGGCACGGGTCTGCTGATCGCGACGCGGATCTGGGAGCCAACCGGTTTCCATGCGCTGCGGCGTGACGCGTGACGTTTCACCCAGTGCTTGGGCTTATCCGGAAAGTTATGCAAAATGGCATTTCATTGCCATTCGCATAACCACCCGTTATGAATAACCGTATCGCCGACGGTCGCGTCAAGTTCCGGCACCTACAGTGTTTTCTTGCGGTCGCGCAGTTGGGCGGCGTGCAGAAGGCGGCCGAAAGCCTGTCGATCACGCAGCCTGCCGTGTCGAAGACGATCGCCGAACTGGAGGCGATCCTCGGCGTGAAGCTGTTCGAGCGCGGCCGGCAGGGTGCGCAGCCGACCCGCGAAGCGCAGTTGTTCATGCCGCATGCGAATGCTTGCGTGCTGGCGCTGCGGCAGGGCGTCGGGCTGCTCGCGCGCGAAGGCGGCGCTGCAGCCGCGACGCTGGAAATCGGCATGCTGCCGACCGTCGCGGCATCGCTCGCGCCGGCGTTGATGAAGGCGCTGGCCGAGCGCTGGCCGCGCATCGTCGTGCGGATCGCGACCGCCGCGAACGCCGATCTGTTGGAGCGGCTGAAGTCCGGTGCGATCGAATGCGCGATCGGGCGACTGTCGGAGCCGGAGCGGATGATCGGGCTTGCGTTCGAGCAGTTGTACAACGAGCCGCTCGTCGCGGTCGTGCGCGCCGGGCATCCGTTGCTGTCGAGCGCGGCGCCGGCCACCGAGCTCGCACGCTATCCGGTCGTGCTGCCGCCGTTCGGCACGCTGATTCGCCAGTCGGCCGAACAATTGCTCGGCGCATGCGGTGCGCCGCCGCTGGATTCGTTCATCGAGGTGCTGTCGGTATCGGTCGCTCGCGCGCTCGCGCTCGAGAACGACGCGGTCTGGTTCGTGCCGCTCTATGCTGCCGAATACGATCTGTCGGCCGGTGCGCTGGCGCGCCTGCCGCTGCCGTCAGCGGGTACCGACGAGCCGGTTGGACTCATTTTGCGCACCGATGCGCAGCCGACGCCGGTCGCACGGACGCTGATCGATGCCGTGCGAGACATCGCACGGTCGCGGTTCGGCGACAAGCGTGCGCACCGGCCGCCACGCGCCACGCGCAAACCGGCTCGCGGCGATCGCTGATCCTCCGGGCCGCGCGGCAAGCGGCTCAGTTCCTTTCTCCATTTCCCGATTGGCCAACCGGCCAGTAGCCGCTCTCGTGGCGCTTGGCATATCGTATCGTTTTTGGTACGATCGGTGGCAAGACAATGGCGAGACAGCAGATCCAGGTCACGCTCGGCGTGCGGTTCTTTTGCACGGCCCGAGGCAACGAGCCGGTGCGCGAATGGCTCAAGGCGCTCGGGCAAGTGGAGCGAAGGGCAATCGGCGAAGAGATCAAGACCGTTCAACTCGGCTGGCCGCTCGGCATGCCGCTGGTCCGGAAGATGGCGAAGGATCTGTGGGAGATCCGTGTGATGCTGCCGGGGCGGAGCGCCCGCGTGCTGTTCACGGTCGTCGGCGACACGATGGTCTTGCTGCACGGTTTCTTCAAGCAATCGAGGGCCACGCCGTCGGACGAACTCGACGTCACCGTCGCGCGCCTGAAAGCGCTGACGCACGCCATTTGAATTCCCGGTTGCGCCGTAACCCGCTGTCTCCGACGGCCGGGCAGCCGGCCATGCCATGCATTGGAGTACGACATGACGACCACGAACAACCCGCATATCGGCAGCGACTTCGATACCTTCCTCGAAGAGGACGGCAATCTCGAAGCGGCCACCGCCACCGCGATCAAGCGCGTGATCGCGTGGCAGATCGGGCAGGAAATGAAGGCGCAGCACATCACGAAAACCGCGATGGCCGCGCGGATGAAAACCAGCCGTGCCGCGCTCAACCGGCTGCTCGACGAAACCGACACGAGCCTCACGCTGGCGACGCTCGCGAGCGCGGCCGCCGCGCTCGGCAAGCGGCTCAGCTTCGCGCTGGTACCGGCCTGACAGGCGCGATGCGCGCGGCAATCCGGCCAACGATCCGGCTGGCGATTCGCCGGCGTGCCACCTCAAGCGGGCGGGCGTCAGCCCGCGCGCGCACCGCGGGTCATTTGCGCGGCCCGGTCACCTGCAGATAAAGCAGTGCGCCGCCCGCGAGCAGCAGCGGGCACAGGAAATACCAGCCGGTCGTCAGGAAAAGCCCGGCAACCGCAACCAGCGATATCCACGCGCAGCGGTAAGCGATGCTGCCGCGCGGCAGCAACTTCAGCGCGGCGGCCGCACCGAGCCCATACACCATCACGAAACATCCGGACGTCACGAGCACGAGCGGTTTCGGGCCGACGTCCGAGAGCGTCGTCGCGGCCAGCGCGACGGCTGCAAGCAAGGCAATCACGCCGAGGCTGCGGCGCGGCACGCCACCGACCTGGCTGCCCTGCGCGAGCCACGCGGGCAGCGCGCCGTCACGCCCGAGCGCCGCACCGAGCTTGGCCGCGCCCGCGAAATACGCGTTCATCGTGCCGAGCGTGAGCAGCAGCGCGGCGACAGCCGCCAGCACCTGCGCATGGCCGCCGATGCCGCCCGCGATCAGTTCGGCGAGCGGGGCACCGGACGCGCCTGCCGACGGCCCGAGCACCATCACGCTCGCGGCGGCGACCGACAGATACAGGAACCCGACGACCACGACCGCAATACCGGCCGAACGCGGCATGTCGTGCGCAGGCCGACGGAATTCCGCCGCGAGATGCGTGATCGCTTCCCAGCCGGCAAAGCTCCACACGAGCAGCGCGGCGGCCTGGCCGACCGCGAGCCAGCCATGCGGGGCGAACGGATGCAGATTCTCGGAGCGAGCATGCGGTGCTGACGTGAGCACCGCGGCGAGCAGCAGCGTGACGAGCAGCGCCGACAACACGAGCTGCATGCGGCCCGACACCGTAACGCCGAATGCATTCGCGGCCGACACGGTCGCAATCAGCGCGGCAGCCGTGACGATGACCGTCGTGTGCCCGCCGCCCGTGACGGCCGCGACGTACGCACCGCCGAACATCGCGGCGGCCGGTGCGCCAGCCGGCACGGCAAAGTAAAAGCACCAGCCGACGATGGCCGCGGCCTTTGGACCGAATGCGCGGCGTGCGTAGGTCGAGACACCGCCCGAGTCGGGATAGCGTGCGCCGAGTGCGGCGAAGGTGGCAGCGAGCGGCCCGGACAGCACGACGAGCGCAGCCCACGCGAGCAACGACGCCGGGCCGGCGACCTCGGCGGCCAGCGCAGGCAACGCGATCACACCGGTGCCGAGCACCGCGCCGATATACAACGCGGCACCCTGGAAAATCGTCAACGAGCCCGCGTGATGAGCGGCGGGCGAGTCGGCATGCGAAGTCATGAGCGGCAGTCTCCGGAAGTCTTGTTTTGTCTGGGTGGCGCGCGGGAGCCCGCGCGTGCAATCGTTCGATGCTACCCGAACGATCGCGGCAACGCGGCCCGGCGATCAGTAGTCCGTGCCGCGCGCGTGTCAGCCGATGTCAGCAGTGGCGTGCGAGCCGCAGGCGCGCATCCTCGCGCGCGGCAGGCGACAGTTCGGGCGCGTAGTGGAATGTGCCCGACACCAGCGACGCGACGGGCACGCCGTCACGGAACAGCACGCGATTGCCGGCAAGCGCCGGCACCTTGTCGCCGGGCAGCAGCGTGCCGGCGAGGTTCAGCGGGTCGGCGCCCGTCACGCACACATACTGTCCGTCGCCCGGTTGCCGCCGGAGTTCACGCAGGATCGGGATGGCCTCGGGCAGCGCGAACTGCTCGCCCGCGAGCCCGGCAACGAAGCGTCCGCCGCGAATCTCGCCGCGTGCTTCGAGCCGTTGCAGCACGCGCACGAGCTCACGCCAGCTCGGCAGCCAGTCGGCCTCGCGTTCGAGCAGCCGCCAGAACACGACGCCGTAGCGGCGCAGCAGCGTCCATGCGATGTGTTCGAGCGCGTCGGGATCGGTCGCGGCCAGGCCGCGTTTCGGCGCGGCCGAATCGCGTGGCGGCGCATGGCGCTGCACGAGCGCCCAGCGGCCCGCGTCGTCCATCCCGCCGATCAACGCGCCGCCGCGTCGCGTGCGCGGCGCATAGGTCGCGCTGCGCTTGACGACCGGTTTCAGCAGCGCGCGCAGGCCAGCGTAGCTGTCCGCGTTCACGAGGCCGGCCGACACGAGTTCGCCAAGCGCCTGCTCGAGTTCGACGGGCAGCATGTGCAGGTCGTCGAGCAGCGCATCGAAGAACATCGCGCCGTGCGCGGCGAGCGCATCGTGTACCT
Source organism: Burkholderia sp. BCC1999 (assembly GCF_905339975.1). NCBI lineage: Bacteria > Pseudomonadati > Pseudomonadota > Betaproteobacteria > Burkholderiales > Burkholderiaceae > Burkholderia > Burkholderia sp. BCC1999. The sequence goes on from NZ_CAJPHP010000023.1 coordinate 8,862, forward strand.
GCGTGGCGCGCGCGGAAAGCGCCGGTTGCGCATCGGGATCGCGCAGCGCCTGCCATGCGGAAAGATGGCGGCGCGGCAGCAGCACGATCGGCGTCGTTTTCACGGGCGTGCCGGCCGCGCGTGCGGGCCCGCCGATGCGTGTCCAGACCAGCTTGCCCGAGCGGCACAGCTCGTCGAGGCCGCCGGCCATGTAGTCGGTGAGCCGCGCGGGCAGCAGCGCGTCTTCCCATGCACTCGCCGCGGCCTCGTAGCCTTCGAGCTGTTCGACCACGGCCGCGAGTGCGTCGCGGCCGGTGCCGCGCGTGTCGGGTGTCAGGTGCTGCCAGTGGAACAGGAATCGCATGAAATCGGCGCGCTCGACCGGTTCGATCTCGCGGCGCAGCCGCTTCACCGTATAGCGATGAATGCGCGCGAGCAGGTGGCGTTCGCACCATTCGTCGGTCGTCGCGCCCGGTGTGAAGCGGCCGCGCATCACGTAGCCTTCGCGCTCCAGTGCCGCGAGTGCCGTCACGATCGACGCAGGCGGCAGGCCGAGCGGCGTCGCGACCGCGTCGAGCGTGAGCGGCCCGAAGCCGGTGAGCCGCGCGCGGATCACGTCGACGAGCGCGGCATCCGCCTCCCACGGCTGAGCGCACGCGGCAGGCACCTTGAGCGCAGGTGTCACGCGTGCGTCGGGGTGAAGGGCACGCAGACAAACGAGCCGTTCGACCGGCACCCACAGCGCGGCGCCGCCCGGCGCGACGAGTTTCGTGGCGCGGCGGCGATCCGCGAGTTCCGCAAGCTGCTCGGGCCAACCTGCGTGCGCCTGGGCTTCGCTGTCGGAGAGACAGGCGAGCGTGAGCAACGCGTCGTGCATTTCGTCGGCGTCGCGCACGAGCGGCCATGCTTCGTCGCGCACGGCGTCGATCGCATCGGCGTCTAGCGCACCGAGATCGTCGGCCGATTCGGGGTCGCTCCAGCGGCGTGACTGCACGGCCTGCGTGCGACGCTCTTCAAGAGGCGCATCGTCGAGGAACGCATAGGGTTTCGCGTTCAGGATCTCGGCTGCGAGCGGCGACGGCGCGGGCAGGTCGCGCGCGACGAGTTCGATCGCGCCGCTTTCAATCCGGCGCAGCAGCGCGAGCCAGCCGTCGGTGTCCATCGCGTCGTGCAGGCAGTCGTCGAGCGTCTGGGCGACGAGCGGGTGATGCGGTATCTCGCGTTCGCCGACGATGTTCTCGAGGCACGCGACCTGATCGGGGAACACGGTCGCGAGCAGATCCTCGCTCTTCATCCGCTGCAGTTGCGGCGCGGTGCGCTTGCCGCCGGTGAAGCGCGGCAGCGCGAGCGCGGTCGTCGCGTTCCAGCGCCAGCGCACGCCGAACATCGGCGCGTCGAGCAGCGCCTGGACCAGCACGTGTTCGGCGCTGCCCGAACGCAGGTAGCGCCACACTTCGTCGAGCGCGAAGCTGTGCGCGAGCGATAGCGACAGGATGATCGCGTCGTCGGTCGCGGCGGCCTGCAGCTCGAAGTTGAAACTGCGGCAGAAGCGCTTGCGCAGCGCGAGCCCCCATGCGCGATTGATGCGGCTGCCGAACGGCGAATGGATCACGAGTTGCGTGCCGCCCGATTCGTCGAAGAAACGCTCCATCACGAGCGTGTCCTGCGTCGGTAGCGCACCGAGCGCGGTGCGCGTGCGGGCGAGGTAGTCGGCAATCTGGCGCGCGGCGTCCGGAGACAGGTGAAGCTCGTCGACGAGCCAGCGCAATGCGGGCGCGAGGCGGCTTTCGGCGGGGGCGAGCGCGGCGCCGGTTTCGGCATTCGCTTCGGCCTCTGCTTTGCCGCCCGGACGTTTGCGTCCGCCAGCACCGGCACCGGCACCAGCACCAGCACCAGCACCAGCACCAGCACCAGCACCAGCTTGCCGGTCACCGTCGGCGAACAGCCCGTCGAGCCGCGCGCGCAACCGGCCGACCGCCGCCGACAGCTCGTCGCTGCGCCCCGGCGCCTCGCCGAGCCAGAACGGAATGTTAGGCGACTGGCCTTGCGCATCCTCGACGCGCACGCGGCCCGTTTCCACGCGAATGATCCGGTATGACTGGTTGCCGAGCTGGAACACGTCGCCGGCCAGGCTCTCGATCGCGAAATCCTCGTTGACGGTGCCGACCTGGATACCCTGCGGTTCGAGCAGCACCGCGTAGTCGGCCATGTCGGGGATCGTGCCGCCGGAGGTGGTCGCGGTCATCATCGCGTTGCGGCGCCCGCGCACGGTGCCGCCGACCACGTCGCGATGCAGGTATGCGCCGCGCACGCCGCGCCGGCTCGTGAAGCCTTCGGCGAGCATCTTCATCACTTCGTCGAAGCGTTCGCGTGTCAGCCGCGCGTACGGCGCCGCGTGCGTGAAGCGCGCATAGAGTGCGTCTTCCTGCCATTCCGTGCATGCGACTTCGGCGACGATCTGCTGTGCGAGCACGTCGAGCGGCGCTTCGGGAATCCGCAGCGCATCGAGCTCGCCGCGTTGCACGCAGTCGAGCAGCGCCGCGCATTCGACGAGTTCGTCGCGCGAGAGCGGGAAGAGGCGCCCCTTCGGCACACCGCCGACATGGTGCCCCGAGCGGCCGACGCGCTGCAGGAACGGCGCGATGCCGCGCGGCGAGCCGACCTGGCAGACGAGATCGACATCGCCGATGTCGATGCCGAGTTCGAGCGATGCGGTGGCGACGAGCAGCTTCAGTTCGCCGCGCTTCAGGCGCTGCTCGGCGTCGAAGCGGTGTTCCTTCGCGAGGCTGCCGTGATGCGCGGCGATCGCTTCCTTGCCGAGCCGGTCGGCGAGATGGCGCGCCATGCGCTCGGCGGTGCGCCGCGTATTGACGAACACGAGCGTCGTGCGATGCGCGGCCGCGAGCCCCGCGATGCGGTCGTACACCTGTTCCCACACGTCGGTGGCCATCACGGGTTCGAGCGGCACGTTCGGCAGTTCGAGCGCAAGGTCGCGCTCGCGTGTGTGGCCGGTGTCGACGATCGTGCAGTCGCGCGGCGCGTCGGCCGGGCCGCCGACCAGGAAGCGTGCAACCGCGTCGATCGGCTTTTGCGTCGCAGACAGCCCGATGCGCGGCAATGCGTGGCCGGCCAGCGCGTCGAGGCGTTCGAGCGACAGCGCGAGATGGCTGCCGCGCTTGGACGATGCGAGCGCATGGATTTCGTCGACGATGACCGAGCGCACGTTCGACAGCATCTGCCGCCCCGACGTGGACGACAGCAGCACATACAGCGATTCGGGCGTCGTGACGAGGATGTGCGGCGCGCGCTTGCGCAGCGCGGCGCGCTCCGCTTGCGTGGTGTCGCCGGTGCGCACGGCCGTGCGGATTGCCGGTACCGGCAGGCCGAGTTGCGCGAGCGATTCGGCGATGCCGGCGAGCGGCGCGTCGAGGTTCACGTGGATGTCGTTCGACAGCGCTTTCAGCGGCGATACGTAGACGACCAGCGTCGCGTCGGGCAGCGTGCCGTCGTGCGCGAGCGCATCGCGCACCAGATCGTCGAGCGCGCACAGAAACGCGGTGAGCGTCTTGCCGGAGCCGGTCGGCGCGGCGACGAGCGTCGACCGGCCGGCCTTGATGTGCGGCCACGCGAGCGCCTGCGCGCCGGTCGGCGCGGCGAACGTGCGACGGAACCACGCGGCGACGGCCGGGTGAAACACGTCGAGTGCGCTGGCGGCAGGGCGGGTAGCGGTAACGTCCATCGGAGCGTTGAAATGGGGTGCGAGTGCGCGGACGAGCCGCGCATGAAGCGAATCGTCAGTGTGCCAGACGTCGCGTATGCGTGCCGGGCATGCTGGCCGACGAACCCGATTCAGATGGGGGCTCGCGCCGCACTTTCAACAAACCGAAAGTTGCGTGCAATGCGGCGTACCGATCGCGCGCCGAATTGCGACGAATTGCAACTTAAACGCGATGCAGCCAGCCGAGCCAGTGTTCGAGCAGCGGTGCGCGCGACCACAGCGACTGCGCGAGCCACAGTGTGCCGCCCCAAGCGGCGGCCACGACGATCAGGTCGCAATGCCCGCTGTTCCACAGGTTGAGCGAATGGCGCCGCCAGATCCACGGCACGCCGAGCGGGTTCGGCCAGTCGGCCAGCAGGTGCATCACGCCGCCGCACGCGAAGCCGAACAGCGGCGCGGCCCACAGCGGATGCGGATGATGGATGAGCCCGTGCCACCCGAGCGCGAGCAGTGCGATCCAGCCGATGCCCCAGTGCGTGACGGTGCGGTGCGTGATCCACAGGCGGCGCTTGCGGCTCCACCAGGCGACTTCGAGCCAGTCGGGCGCGGTGCCGCCCGCGACGCCCGCCGCGAACGCGGCGAGCATGCCGATGTGCCACGGGCCGGTTGCACCGGTTTGTGCGACGAGGACGGCGGCGGCGACGCCGGCCGCGAAGCCGGACGCATGATGCGCGTTGTGTGATGCCATAGGGAGCGAGACGAAGAAACGTGAAGCGGCACGTGAACGAAACAGCGATGCCGTGCGAAAGCGGGGCGCTATCTTCTCAGATCGACTCGCGCAGCGGGAGGGGCGTTTGCAGATTTTTTTGCACGTGCTGCACGGGATGCCGCGAGGTTCGCAACTTTCGGTTTTATGCGGTGGGTGATGACGCGCACCGCATGTCATGTCGACCGATTCACGTCCGTCGCGGCGCCGCAACGCGACGGTGCATACGTGATCGGCGCGCTGCGTGATCAACCGCACACAATCGGGGTCGATTCGTAGTGTACGGTGCATTTTCCCGCTGAATTGCCGGATTCACTACGAAACCGTCATATGGCCGACGCTGCGCCAGCAGCTATAAGCGGATCAGGTGCTTTTCCTGCCTGAAGAAGATCCACATGGGGACATGCAATGACTACGCTGAATCGCTTCAAATCATCTGCTGCCGTGCTCGCGACGGTGGCCGGCATCGGGTTTCTGCCGAACGCGCCCGCGTATGCGAAAGGGCCGCAGCCGGCGGTCCTGACGAGTTCGGCGGTGGCGGTGGCCGACAAGTACAGCGCGGATGCCGCGGAGCGGATCTTCAAGGAGGGCGGCAACGCGATCGACGCGGCCGTCGCGATCGCGTTCACGCTTGCCGTCACGTATCCGGAAGCCGGCAACATCGGCGGCGGCGGCTTCATGACGATCTACAAGGACGGCAAGCCGTACTTCATCGACTATCGCGAGCGCGCGCCGCTCGCCGCGACGAAGGACATGTACCTCGACAAGGACGGCAACGTCATCAAGGACATGAGTCTTTACGGCCCGCGCGCGGCCGGCGTGCCGGGCACGGTCGCCGGCATGTGGGAAGCGCAGAAGCGCTTCGGCAAGCTGAAGTGGAAGCAGGTGCTCGCGCCGGCGATCCACTATGCGCGCGACGGCTTCGTCGTCGACGAACAGCTCGCGCAGCGCGGCGTCGACGCGTCGAAGGAGTTCGGCGGCAAGACCAACTTCGACAAGTACTTCTCCGGGCTGAAGGCCGGCGCGAACTTCAAGCAGCCGGATCTCGCCGACGTGCTCACGCGGATCGCGAACGACGGCGCGGAAGGGTTCTACAAGGGCAAGACGGCCGAGCTGATCGCCGCGTCGATGAAGACGGGCGACGGCAACGGACTGATCACCACCGAGGATCTCGCGCAGTACCGCGCGGTGTGGCGCCAGCCGGTGCAGGCGAAGTGGAACGGCTATGACGTGATCACCGCGCCGCCTCCGAGCTCGGGCGGCATCGGCCTCGTGCAACTGTTGAAGATGAAGGCCGACCTCAAGCCGGACTTCGACGGCGTGAAGCTCAACTCACCGCAATACATCCACCTCGTCGCCGAAATCGAGAAGCGCGTGTTCGCCGATCGCGCGCAGTATCTCGGCGATCCCGACTTCTACAAGGTGCCGATCGCGCAGCTGACCAACGATGCATACATCGCGAAGCGCGCGGCCGAAGTGAGCCCGACCCAGATCGCCGACACGAAGAGCGTGCAACCGGGCCTCGGCACGACGATGCCGGAGAAGGCCGAAACGACGCACTTCTCGGTGGTCGACAAGTGGGGCAACGCGGTGTCGAACACGTACACGATCAACGGCTATTTCGGCTCGGGCGTGATCGCCGACGGCACGGGCATCGTGCTGAACGACGAGATGGACGACTTCTCCGCGAAGCCGGGCGTCGCGAACATGTTCGGCGTGGTCGGCAGCGACGCGAACGCGATCGAACCGAAGAAGCGCCCGCTGTCGTCGATGTCGCCGACGATCATGACCAAGGACGGCAAGGTGTCGCTCGTGATCGGCACGCCGGGCGGCTCGCGCATCTTCACGTCGATCTTCCAGGTGATCAACAACATCTACGACTTCAAGATGCCGTTGAAGGAAGCCGTCGGCGCGATGCGCTTCCATCACCAGCTGCTGCCGCCGAACACGATCTTCTGGGAGCCGTACCACCCGATCGAAGGCGAACTCGCGAAGCAGATCGAGGCGCGTGGCTATACGCTGAAGGGACAGGATTTCAGCGGTGACATCCAGGTCATCAAGATCGACGGCAACACGCCGGAAGCAATGGCCGATCCGCGCGGGCGCGGCGTGACGCGGATCATCCGCTGACGTGAAGCGATACCGTGCGCGCTTGCGAAAGCGGCGTGCACGTCGGTCGGCAGCCGGGAGCGTCGATCCGGCTGCCGAATTCTTTTAGCCGGTCGTCCGGATGAAGCCAGCGTCAGCGCTTCAGCAGCGCATGCGCCTGCACGATCTGCTCGGCGAGCTGGTTGATCGAGATGCGCCGCTCCATCGCCTGCGAGCGGATTTGCTGGTAGGCCTCTTCCTCGCTGATCGCGTTGTGCTGCATCAGCAGCGTCTTCGCTTCCTGCAGCGTGCGCACGGACATCGCGCGCTGTTCGAGCTGCGCGATGCGGCGCCGGTATTCGTCGTGCCGGCGGCTCTGGTGGCACGCGAGCGCCATCGCGCTCAGCAAGCCGAACGAGCGCACGGGCGTCGTCACTGCGCTCTGCGCATCGATGCGCAGCATCAGTTCGAGGATGGTCGGGCTTTCGTAGGTCGTGACGGCGATCAGCGGCGGCCGCGCGTCGTCCTCGAGCCACGGGATCGACAGGTGCAGCAGGTCGGGCCGGACCGCGAGAATCACGAGATCGACGCTCTCGGGCAACGCGGCGGGCGGCGGCCAGCGCTGCTCGGTCGGGCAGCCGATGCGCGACAACTGCTCGACGAGCAGCAGGCCGTTGTCGTCGTCCGGGTAGTACACCATCACGCGGAGCGAACGCAGTTCGGTGAGCAGGCGCGGCGTCGAGCGGATCGGGGTGCGGGCGCGCATCGTCGATTACGCCTTCAGTTCGTCGGGCGTGTGCACGCGGTCGCCGAGCGAGTGCGTGACGAGGTATGGATCGGGATGCACGCGGCGCGTCGCTTCGCGCACGATCGTGAAATTGCCGTCGGCCGTCGCGCAGCCGATGCGCGGATACAGGCACGTGTGCTGCGTGAGCCGGTCGATCTTCACGCGTCCCTGCGGCGCGTCGAATTCCGCATCCGCGAGATGTTCGACCAGCCGGTCGCGCTGATCGGTGCCGGCGCGCGCGAGCGCATTGGCGAACAGGTGGACCTGGAAATACGCGGCTTCCCACGGCGCGGACGCGCTTGCGTCGTCGCCGAAGCGCGCCTTTAGCTGCGCGATGCAGCGCCGGTTCACGTCGGAATCGATCGTCTGGAAATAGGGCGACGACGTGTAGTGGCCGGCCGCGGCCGCGCCCATCTGGCCGAGTTCGATCTCGGACGTCGTCAGGCTCGCGATCGGCATCTTGCGCGCATCGAGGCCCGCTTGCGCGTAGGCGCGGTAGAACGCGGCCGTGCTGTCGCCGACCAGCGTGCTGAACACGAAGTCGGGCGCCTTAGTGCGGATATCCTCGACGACCGCCGCGAAATCCTGCTCGGACGCGACGAGCGGCATGTACACCTCGCCGAGGATCTGGCCGTCCGGATGCTGCGTGACGAGGTCGATCATGATGCGGTTCGACTCGTACGGATAAATGTAGTCGGACCCGACCAGGTACACGCGCGCGCCGAACTGCGCGGTCATGAATGCGGCGAGCTGCACGCTGTTCTGGTTCGGTGCGGCGCCCGTGTAGATCACGTTCGGCGAGAACTCGAAGCCTTCGTAGAGCGTCGGGTAGAACAGCAGCTTGTCCCACTTCTCGACGATCGGAATCAGCGCCTTGCGGCTGCTCGACATGTATCCGCCGAACAGCACGTTCACGCGCTCGGTGGCGATCAGCTCCTCGGCGAGCCGCGCGTAGACGGCCGGGTCCGAGCACGCGTCGCGCACGACGGGCACGATCTCGCAACCGTTCGCGCCGCCCGCTTCGTTGATCTCGGCGATCGCCTGCAGCGTGCCGCGCAACTGGCTTTGGCCGAGGTGCGACGTGCATCCGCTCTGCGAGAACAACACGCCAACCTTCACACTGTTCATTCGTCCATCCTGATTCTTGCGGGTAGGACCGTCACGCGGTCAGCCGCCCGGCCGCTTGCGCGACGACGGCGGGCAGTGCGTCGCCGTTCGCCGCGTGCAGGCAGCTCGGGCCGACGCCAAGTATTGTAGACAACCCGGGCGGTGCGCCGAACGACAAGCCGGCGATCGCGACGCCGCGCCGCCGGCCCTGGCGTGCCGCGTGACGTGCATCCTCGACGAGGTAGCGCGGGTCGAACACGTCGATGTCGGCGGCTTCGCCGTCGCCGATCATCAGCACGGCGGCGCGCGTGCAGGACGCTTCGCGCCGCAGCAACGTCAGCGCATGGCGCAGCGCCGCTCCGGTGCGCGTGCTCATCCCGGCGTTGGCCGCGAGTAGCGCCGCGCGGCGGCCGGGGTCGAACGCTTCGCCGAAATTCTTGAAGCGCGCGTAGTACACGCGATGGCGGCCGTCCGACGTGTAGCCGTGAACGGCCCAGCGCCGTTGCTGCCGGTCGAACAGGTCGCCGAGCACGAATGCGGCGCGCTTCTCGAGCGCGGCGACCTGCGCGGCCGTCGACGCCGACAGGTCGAGCAGGATCAGCACCGGGCCGCGCGCATCGTGCGGCACGCGGCGGCGAAACATGCGCGGATCGGGCGCATGCCCGGTGCGGCGCGAGATACGTGCGGCGATCGCCGCATCGACGTCGAGCGTATCGCCGTCGAGCTGGCGGCCGATGCGACGCATCGGTTCCGTTGCGCGCGCGGATGGCATCCGCTTCGCCGCGCGCCGATCGGCGTCGATCAGTGCGGCAAGCGATGGCGACGGCGCCGACGTGACGGGCGCGCGTTCGATGACGGTCGTCCAGTCGCGGCGCTCGCGCTGCGTGTGGCAATTCCATTCGGGGTAGCGCGGCGCATCGGGTGCCGGTGGCGGTTCGTCGTCGGGTTCGTCGCTTTGGCCGCCGGTCGCGGCCGACGTCTCGACGCCTTCGTTGCCGGCTCGTTCCGATGCAGCGGCGGGTTGCGCCCACAGCCACGCGTTGTCATCGCGATAAGGCAGCCATGCGCCGTCGTCGGGCTCGAAGCGCACGCGCATCTGGCCGAGATCGTTCGCGAGCCGCGACGCGATCGTGCGGAACGCGCGGTAGTCGTCGAGTGCGTCGCGTTTTTCGTTGAACAGCTGCGCGCCCTTGGCGACCCACGGGTTGCCGTCTCGATACGTCGGATCGAACAGCGCCTTCGCGAGCCGTGCGCACAGGTGGCCGAACGTCAGCCCTTCGCGGTCGATCGGTGCGAACGCCGGTGCCCAGAAGGTCGCCAGCCCGGGCCAGGTGCGTGCGAGCAGCGTTTCGACGCGCGCATCCTCGATCAGGCCGGCAACGGCGACGCCGATCGGCGTCAGTGTGTCGGCCGGTTCGCCGGACGGCGAATGCAGCCAGTGCGCGAGTGCGTGCGCGGCCGCCGCGACGCGCGCGGCGGGCGACAGGGTGCCCGGCACACGCAATGCGGCGTGACCGAGCGTCGTGCGCAGCGCCGCATCGTCGAGCCGCACGTCGGTCTCGAGCGCGGTCATCCCGTGCAGGAAGCGGGCGAGGTGCTGCGCGCTCATGTCGCGAAGTGCGCGGCGGCCATCGTCTGCAACGCGGCGCGCGTGTCGGCGTCGTCGGTCGCCGCGTCGCTGATCGCGATCCGGCACGCGTCGAGCGGCGCGAGACCCGCGACGATCAGCCGGGCCGCATGCACGAGCAGGCGCCTCGACGCACCTTCGTCGAGCCCGTTGCCGGCCTGCGCGAGCGCGCGCGTGCGTTGTGCGAGATCGACGAGCCGGCGCGCCGTGTCGCGATCGGCGCCGCTTTCGCGCACGATGACGTCGGCTTCGTGCGCGGCGTCCGGATAGCCGAAGTCGATCGCGACGAAGCGCTGCCGCGTCGACGGCTTCAACCGCCGGTGTTCGCCGTGATAGCCGGGGTTGTACGAGATCACCAGATGGAAATCCGGATGCGCATGCACGACCTCGCCGAGCCGGTCGAGCGGCAGCACGCGTCGCGAGTCGGTCAGCGGGTGGATCACGACCGTTGCGTCGGGGCGCGCTTCGACGATCTCGTCGAGATAGCAGATCGCGCCATGCCGCGCCGCGAGCGTGAGTGGCCCGTCGGCCCAATAGGTGCCGTCGGCGTCGAGCAGGTGGCGGCCCGTCAGGTCGGCCGCCGACGTGTCGTCGTTGCACGCGACCTGGATCAGCGGCAGGCCCATGCGCCACGCCATGTATTCGACGAAGCGTGTCTTGCCGCAGCCGGTCGGCCCTTTAAGCAGGACCGGCAGGTGATGCCGGCAGGCCGTCTCGAACCAGTCGGCCTCGGCGCCGGCCGGCTGGTAGAACGGCGCATCGGCGATGCGGTGCCCGGCGAGCGGATCGGTGGCCAGTGGCGTATCGCGTGCGCTCATTACCACCTCCCCGTCATCATCAGCATGCCGGGCAACCAGCAGGTGCCGACGCCTATCGCGATCGTGTAGCCGGGCAGGAAGCGCACGGTCCGCTTCAGCCCGAGCGCGACGAAGAACAGGAACCACAGGCTCGACCACAGCAGCCACATCGCCCCGAAACGCACGTCGTTCGACGTACTGGCATAGACGAGCGCGCTGATCGCGACGAACAGGCAGTACCAGCCGAGCCCCGCGCCTTGCAGCCCGCGCCACTGGACGGCGGCGAGGTACAGGTACGTGAACGCGAACAGCAGCCCGCCCGCGCTCGAAAAATACTGCGGCGGCGCCGATGCCTGCACGAGGCCGGCGAGGTTGATCAGCAGCGCGAGCAGCCCGACGAGCAGGTTCAGGCCGGCCGCGTCGCGCGGTTCGATGCGGCCGGTGAGCGCGACGCCGTTGACGACCAGCACCGCGCCGATGAAGAAGAGAGCGACACCGAGCATGATGAAGGCTCCAGAGTGAGACGGCGCCGTTCGCGCACGCAGCGCGAACGGCCGGGCGGGGCGCGGGTTCAGCGATGCGCGGGCGCTTCGGACGGAATGCCTTCGATCGGGCATTCGGGCGTGCCGGGTGTCGCGCGCGTCAGGCGCTCGACGGCCTGGCGCGTGCCGTCCGGATCGTTGACCCAGTTCGCGTAGAACTCGAACGGGCATTGCGCGACGCCGTTCGGCGATTCGCCGGAACCGATCTTGCCCGTGTAGCCGCGGTGCAGCAGCTTGTACAGGTGGTTCTGCGACTGCATGTTGCGGCGCGCGTCGCGGATCAGGCTCACCGACAGCTCCGCATACTGCACGCCGTTTTCTTCCTCGCCGCATTCGCCGAGCGTGCGGCCGTCGAAGCCGACGATCGCCGAGTGGCCGAAATACGAATACACGCCGTCGAACCCGGCCGCGTTCGCGACCGCGACGTAGCAGTTGTTCATGAACGCCATCGCCTTCGACACGAGCACCTGCTGGTCCTTCGCCGGGTACATGTAGCCCTGGCAGCGCACGACGAGTTCGGCGCCGCGCATCACGCAGTCGCGCCAGATCTCCGGATAGTTGCCGTCGTCGCAGATGATCAGGCTGATCTTGAGCCCCTTCGGCCCGTCGGCCACATACGTGCAGTCGCCCGGATACCAGCCTTCGACGGGCACCCACGGCATGATCTTGCGGTACTTCTGCACGATCTCGCCCTGGTTGTTGATCAGCACGAGCGTGTTGTACGGCGCCTTGTTCGGGTGTTCCTCGTGACGCTCGCCGGTCAGCGAGAACACGCCCCACACGTTCGCCTTGCGGCATGCGGCGGCGAAGATGTCGGTTTCCTCGCCGGGGATCGTCGATGCCGTGTCGTACATCTCCTTCGCGTCGTACATGATCCCGTGCGTCGAGTATTCGGGAAACACGATGAGATCCATGCCGGGCAGGCCGCGCTTGATGCCGACCACGCGCTCCGCGATTTCACGTGCGTTCGCGATTACGTCGGCGCGCGTGTGCAGGCGCGGCATCTTGTACTGGACGACGGCGACGCCGACGGCGTCGTTGCTGCTGGAAATATCGCCATGACGCATGGTGTGCTCCTGGTTCAGGTGAAGACGTGCGTTTTCGAAAGACAAAAAAAAGCCCTTGCCTCGACGAGCGAGGCAAGGGCTTCTTTGCCGGTCTGTTCATCCGACAACGCTGTCGGATAACGGGAATGCGGATGAGTGGCCGGATACGCGGCCGGCGAAGCGCAGGCTATCGGGCTCGCGCTGCGCACGATCGTGGGACGTCTTTGTCCACCGGATCGATGGGAAGCACTCTATGCAAAGTTTTTTTCCGATGCAACATCGCGTATACCCCTGCACGTCGTGATGGGGCGGCGGCCGATGTCTTGTGCGGTCGGGACCGGACATCGCGCACCACGAACGTGCAGGGTCGGACGCAAGTTTGCGGGAGGATGCGAGATGGCATCGCGATGCGCCGATACATCGACACACCCAATAACGTTGCGCGTACAACCTTTTATTGGTGTGCCGATGCGTGCTCAACCGCGGTCGGTCGCCGCGTTGCTTTCGAGGAAGCTGTCCACCGCCACCAGCGACTGTTCGTCGAGCGTGCCGAGCACGCTTTTCAGCTTCAACTGCAGCTTCAGCGCATCGAGATAGCTGTCGAACAGCTTCTGCCGGATGCCCGAGATGTCGCGCCTCAGGTTCAGCGTTTCGTACGTCGTGCTGTAGCCGACCTGATGCGCCTTCATCGACGAGTCGTACGCGAGCCGCGCGGCCTGCAGCGACTGCTGCAGCGCGCGGATGCGTTTGCCGACCGATTCGAGCGCGGACAGCGCCTCGCGGTGATCGGTGCCCAGCTGCTCCTCGACCTCGCGCAGCCGGTTGCGGTATTGCTCGGTCACGTGCTCGGCTTCCACCTGCCGGTAGTACACGCTGCCGCCGGAGAAGATCGGAATCGTCACCTGCACGCCGAACGCGCTTTGATGGAAGTCCGAGCGATCGGTGAGCCCGCGCAGGTTCGGGTTGAGCCCGCGCGAATACGACGCGAACAGGTCGACGGTCGGCAAGTGCTCGGCGCTGACGCGTTTCGCCGCGAGCCGCGCGACCTGGACGTCGCGATACGCCTGCCGGTACGCGGGGTTGTCCTGCGGCGCGTAATCGCCGGACGGAATGCGCGGCGATGTTCCGCGCATCGCGAGCCGGGGCCAGCGCGAGAAATCGATCGTCGAGCCGAGCAGCGTCTCGTAGCGCGCGCGACGCGCGTCGACGTCGGTCTGCGCAAGTGCCTCGTCGGATTCCGCGAGGCTGCGGCGCGCCTCGATCTCGGCCGTGTCGCCGATCGTCTTCATCCCGAGCTGCGCCATACGTCGCGTGTCGCTTTCGAGCCGCGTGAGCGCGCTCACTTCGTCGTCGGCCGACTGCAGTTTCTCGCGCGCGCTGAGCAGGTCGAAGCACGCGTTCGCGACGCGCAGGATCAGGTCCTGCTTCGCGACCTCGAGCTTTTGCTTCGCCGATTCCTCGTATTCGGTCGCGCGCCGCATGTCGTACAGATAGGGCACGTTGAACAACGCTTGAGTGACTTGCGCGGAACCGTACGCGGCATTGCTCGACCCGCTGACGTCGATGCCGAACAGGTTCGCGTGCGTGCCGTAGCGTCCCCATTCGAGTTGCGCCGCGGCCTGCGGCAGCATCTGCGCGCGCGCTTCGGGGAATTTCTGGCGGGCCGCATCGTACTCGCTGCGCGCCTGGAGGTAGCGCGGATCGTGCACGGATGCGTACTGGTAGGCCGTGTCGAGGCAAAACGCATGCGCGTTTGCCGATACGCCGACCACTGTTACAGCGAACGCTGTCATGGTTGCAAGTCGGGGATTCCACCTAGTCGAAATTCTTGATCGGGAAATACCCGTATTCCGCGTCGCCGATCCGCGATTCGCGCGCCTCGTTTCAAACATGGCCGTCTCCGTCTCCTGCCCGTGCCGCAATGCGTTGCGGCGGGATTTAAACGTTTTGAAATTGAAATTCAAACAGCATGAATGTCTGCTACCCGTCACATATCGGAAAACGCACCTGTAAGAGTGTGTCCTCCATTGAATTCCCATGCGCCCGCATGATAGCCTGATTTCGGCTCGTAATCGCAGTGATTATTAGATTAACAAGTCGCTAGGGATTAAAAGCCGTTTGTCTTTCAATGAAGGTTCTTTGCATCATCTTTATTTTTTACGAGGAGAGAATGATGAAGGTCATGACGACGGAACAGGTCAGGAATGTGCATGGCGGCGGTGCGATCAGCTCGCTGGGTAGCCTCGCCGTTGACGCCGCGCCGGTGGTGACCGCGCTCGGCCAGTTCCTGCCGAGCCTCGGCAATTACCTGCAGAACCCGAAAACGTTCAATAACACCGGCAAGTAACCGCCGTGCGCGGGGAGGCGCCCCCCGCGCGAAATGCTGCGAAACAGAAGGAAAAGAATCGATCGCCGCAGTGGCAATAAAGCGACTCCGGAATACATTATTTCGGATTCGGGCGATTATCAGGAGGCAGGAGTGCCGGATTATCCCCGTAATAAAGTTAACGGCCGTTTATATTTCAATTGGCTGACGGTGGCGGGCATTCCGACAATATAAAGGCCACAACAAATGCGAGACATCACGGAAGAACAGGCCCGCCAGATTCGCGGCGGCGCGTCGCTTTACTCCAATTCGGCCGCCTATACGGTCGAGCTCGTCAATCAGTCGATCGGGACCACGATCCAGGGCCTGATGACCCAGTACCAGACCCACGCCGTCGAACAGTTCCGGATGTCGCTCGGCTCGTCGCGCTGAGCGGCCCGCCGGGCGACCGGTAACACCGATCTTCCGTCGCAGCCGGCAGCGTGCCGGCTGCGCCCATGCGTATCGCGCACGACCCGTCACGGGCCCGCACCGGCAGGCCCGGGCGGCGCGTCGTCGCGCCCCGGGTATCCGACCATGCTCTTCAATACGCGTAAAGTCCGTCCGGTCCTGCAGGACGAGGTGACGGAGTGCGGCCTGGCCTGCCTCGCGATGATCGCGTCGTGGCACGGGCGCGAAACGACGTTGCGCACGCTGCGCAACCGCTATCCGGTCCGGATCGATTCCGGGCTGTCGTTCTTCGACCTGATGGAGATTTCGAACGATCTCGGCCTGCGCGCACGCGGGCTGCAGTTCGACGCGGGCGAGCTCGATGGGCTCAAGACGCCGTGCATCCTGCACTGGGGGATGAACCACTATGTCGTGCTGACGAAGGTCGGCTACGGCAGCGTGCACATCGTCGACCCCGCGCTCGGCGAGACGAAGCTGCCGCTCGCGCAGGCACTCACGCACATCACCGGCTACGCGCTCGAGCTGAATCCGGACATCGGCTTCACGCGGGCGGGGCAGGCTGATCGGATCCGGCTGCGCGACTACCTCGAAGGTCTGACGGGCATCCGCAAGAGCCTCGCGATCGGTATCGCGGGCGGCGTCGCGGCGCAGCTCCTGCTGCTGCTCGGCCCGTCGTACGTGCAACTGACGATCGACGAGGCGCTGAAGAAGACCGACGTCGACATCCTGTACCTGCTGACGATCCTGTTCGCGATCGTGTTCCTGTTCGACACGCTTTACGCGAACCTCGTCGGCAACATCAAGAGCTACCTGCGCAACATCGTGTCGCAGCAGCTGTCGGCGAACATGGTCGGCCATCTCGCGCGGCTGCCGATCGCCTATTTCCTGTTCCACAACACCGGCGACTCGATCTCGCGCGTGTCGTCGGTGTCGGAGGTCGGGCGGTTTCTCGTCGATGGGCTGGTCGGCGGGCTGCTGAATATCGTGACCTGCACGCTGACGCTCGTGCTGATGCTGTACTACAGCCCCGTGCTGGCCGGCATCAGCCTCGCCGGGATGGTGCTGTTCGCGCTGAGCCGGCTCGCAATCCAGCCGCAACTGCAGGACGCGATGTCGCAGATCCTCACGCGTGGCGCCGAAGCCGACGCGCTGCTGATCGAGAACATCCGCTCCGCACACTCGATCAAGCTGCTGTCGGCCGAGACCGCGCGCAGCAGCCTGTGGGTCAACGCGTTCACGCAGAAGCTGCAGGCGATGCGCCAGCAGGAGCGGCTGCAGTTGCTGTTCGATGCCATCTCGAAGGGGATCGTGCATGTCGAGCAACTGGTGATCGTCACATACGGCGCGTGGCTCGTGATGCACGGCCAGAGCACGATCGGCGTGATCTATGCGTTCATCCAGTACAAGAACCTGTTCGCGGACAAGTTCATCGATTCGATCCAGCTCCACGTGCGCCGCAAGGTGCTGCAGGTTCACATGGACCGCGTCGCCGACGTGCTGCAGACCGAGACCGAGGAGCCTGCGCCGGACGCGGTCGTGCGGCCGGTCGACGGATTCGACGGCGCGCTGTCGATCCGTGCGCTGTCGTACACGCCGAAGGGCGGCAACCGCCCGATCCTGCGCGACATCGCGCTCGACGTGCCGGCCGGCAGCAAGATCGCGATCGTCGGCCGCACCGGCAGCGGCAAGACGACGCTGCTGAACCTGATCTGCGGGCTCGTGCGGCCGGACCCCGGCACGCTGTTCGTCGGCGGCGTCGATCTCGCGGAAGTAAACCTGCGGCAGTACCGCAAGCATCTCGCGGCCGTCACGCAGTCCGACCAGCTGTTTCGCGGGACGATCCGCGACAACATCACGAACTTTGCGCCGGCGCCGCGGATCGGCGCGATGTTCGACGCGGCGAAGCTCGCCTGCATCCACGACGAGATCGAGCGGCTCGACCATCGCTACGACACACCGCTTGGCGATACGCAGAAATTCCTGTCGGCCGGCCAGATGCAGCGGCTGCTGATCGCGCGGGCGCTGTATTGCGAGCCGCGCCTGCTGATCCTCGACGAGTTTTCGTCGAACCTCGACCAGGCGACGACGCACGAGATCTGCCGCAACGTGCTGACGCTGCCGTGCACGATCGTGCTCGTTACGCACGATGCGTCGATCCTGTCGATGGTCGACCGTATCTACCAGATGCACGACGGCGTACTGATCGACGCGACCGACGCATGGCGCACGAACGAGGAGACGCGGTGATGCTCGGGCGCCTCTTTCTGCTGAATCCGTTCTCGTATGCGTTCCTGGTGCGCCGCGCGGTGCGCGCGGTCGCGCTGCGCACGTCGCCCGCGCGCGGGCTGCGGCTGATGCGCTGGTGTTCGGGCGCGTGCCTGCGCTGTTTTCCGTGCATTCGCGAATCGATCGAGCGCGCGGTGGCGTACATGCTGAGCGCGCACCTGAACGACGATCCGCGGCGCGTGCGGGAAGTGTCGGCCGCGATCGTGCGCGAGCTGTTCGAGGCCGAGTTCGCCGGGCTCAAGCTGCGCACGCACAGCCTCGAATCGATGAAGTCGATGATCGACGGGATGGCGTGCGAAGGCGAGGACCAGCTGCGCACGGCGCTCGCGCGCGGCGGCCCGCTGATGCTCGCGGGGCTGCACTTCGGCAACCTGATGCTGTTCGTCACGAAGCTGCGCTTCATGATTCCCGACGATCGCAAGCTGATGGTGATCCTGCATCGCGATGCGCCTGGCGCGTTCTTCGACGATGCGCTGCGGCTCGTCGCCGAATACGGCGCCGGCGAAGTCGAGTTCATCGACATCGACGAGCGCGTGCACCTGCGGCGGCTGATCACGAGCCTGCGGCGCGAGGCGCCCGTGTTCCTGCTGTTCTCCGACCTCCATGGCAAGTTCGGCAAGACCAACCGCTGCCGGCTCGGCGGGCGCTGGGTGCGGATGGCCGGCGGCGGCGTGAAGCTCGCGGTCGAGCAGGGGATTCCGCTGCTCGTCGCGTACGCGACGGGCGTGCCGTTCCGCGATCGCTGCGCGGTGCATTTCACCGAACTCGCGGCCGGCCCGCTCGCGCCGATGCTCGGCGCGGACGACGACGCGTCGCCGGTGCGCGCGACGCACCAGCGCATCGCCGACCGGCTTGAGCAGGCACTCGTGCGCCAGCCCGAGCAATGGCATTTCTGGGAACACTTCACGCCTTACCTGATGCCGACGCCGCTGCTCGATGCGGCCGCGCGGCGTCGCTCCTGAGGAGCCTGCCCCATGCCGAACTGGAACGCTGCCCTCCGAGAACAGAAACCGTCGCGCAAGCTCGCGCGCGGCACGACCTTCGGCACCGTGATCCACGGTGTCGTCGACGTGCCGGTGTCGATGCGGTTCTTCTGCTACCTGTCGCTGGCGATGTTCGCGATGTTCGTGACGGCGCTCGTCGAGCTGAGCTACGCGAATACCGAGAGCGTGTCGGGGATGCTGACGCCACGCTCGGGGCTGATCGGCGTCAGCGCGCCGCCGGGCTGGGCCGTGCGCGACATCTACGTCGGCAAGGACCAGCAGGTGAAGGCCGGCCAGCGGCTGCTGGCGGTGACGCGCGACACGAGCTTCGTGAGCCAGGCGAACAACGTGCAGGGGATGCGCGCGGCGCTCGACCGGCAGCGCGTCGAGGTCACGCAGCAGATCGATGCGGCACGCCTCGAATACAAGTCGTCGGTGCAGCAGATCAACCAGCAGATCGCCGCGCAGGGCGAGAGCCGCGGGCTGATCGACCGGCAGATCCAGGACCAGAAGCGCATCGTCGACGAGTACGGCGAGCGGCGCGCCCGCGTGAAGCAGCTGCTCGACGAACAGGTCGTGACGCTCGAACAGTACAACCAGGTCAACACGCAGTACCTGCAGGCCGGGCAGGCATATCAGGACCTGCTGCTGCGCCGTGCCGAGCTCGCGAAGAATGCGATGAAGCTGCGCGGCGATCTCGACACGATGCAGAGCAAGTACGACGGCGCGAACGCGGAACTGAAGATCAAGCAGGAGGAGCTGAACGCGAAGGAATACAACATCGACGAGAACGTGAACCAGGTGTTGTACGCGCCCGCCGACGGGCAGATCGTGCGGCTCGACGTCGTGCAGGGCGGCGTGATCGACCCGCCGGGCACGCGCGTCGTCGAGATCCTGCCCGCGAAGGCCGACGGGCTGATCGCCGAGGTCTACATTCCGTCGTCGAAAGCCGGCTTCGTGAAGAAGGGGCAGGAAGTGAAGGTTGCGTACGCAAGCTATCCGGTCGAGAAGTTCGGCACCTATCGCGGCAAGGTGCTGTCGATCTCGCCCGTTGCGTTCTCGGCGAAGGAGCTGAACCTGCCGGGCGATGCGGCCGCGCCGCAGACCTACTTCAAGACCTGGGTCGAACTGGCTGATCGTACGCCGTCGTTCGAAGGGCGGCCGCTGTCGCTGCGGGCCGGGATGATGCTGAAGGCCGACATCGTGCTGGAGCGGCGCAGCCTGCTCGAATGGCTGTTCGAGCCGCTGTACCGGATCCGCCAGCGCCTGTTCGGCGTGCCGGCCTGAGCCGATGACGAATCGCGATACAACCCGCCGCCGCGTGCGGCCGGGCGCCGCGCGTCCGCTGTCGCGCTGGATCGGCGCGACGCTGTTCGCGTGCGCGGCCGCCGCGCACGGCGCGCCGCAGCCGGACGGCGATGCGGAGCCGCGCTGGCAGGCCGGCGCCGACGGGATCGGCTTCTGGCCGGGCGGCGATGCGGACGGGTTCGATGCGCGCGCTTGGGCGACCGATACGGAGCCGGTGCGTGGCCGGCGCGAAGGTGCGTCGGTCGACGTGCCGCCACCTGACGCCGTTCCGCTGACCGCACGCAAGATCACGCTCGGGCAGCGAACCGGCGGAGCGGCGCGCGCGTGCGCGGCAGCGCGCGACGATGGCACGGACGGTATCGGCTTCGACGGCAACGGTGCGGTCGGCGGCTGTGATCCGGCTGCGACGCACGACGCAACGGCGGATGGCGCACCGGCCGGCGGCGTCGTCCACGCGGACCGGATGCCGTACGAGCTGCATCCGGTCGATCCGTCGAGCCTGCCCGATCTGCCGGCCGCACAGGCGCCGCCGTTGCTCGAGCAGCTGATGGGTGACGACCGCAACATGGTCGGCCTCGGCTGGCACTTCATCGCGACCACCGGCCGGTCGACGCCCGTGACGACGCACACTGACGCGCTCGGGCTGAACAGCTTCCAGAACCAGGGTTCGAGCCTGTCGCTGAGCAATACGAACACGCTGGCGTTCACCTTCACGCATTTTTTCTCGGAGAACTGGGCGGCCGAACTCGGGGCCGGCATTCCGCCGGTGCTGACGTTGCGCGGGCGCGGCAGCATCGCGTTGCCGCTCGATCGTATTTTTGCCGGCGTCCCGGGGCGCTTTCCGCTGATCGATCTCGCGAACACGCAAAGCAACCCGCTCGCGACCACGCGCGCGTGGCTCGGGTCCGTCGTGTTCAAGTACTACCTCGGCGAGCGCGACGATCGCTTTCGCCCGTTTGCGGGCATCGGCCTCAGCTATACGCGCTTCACGAACACGAACCTGAACCCCGTGTTCCAGCGCAAGCTGGCGTCGCTCGGCGGGCTGCTCGCGGCGGGCGCGGACATCGGCAGCCTGCAGTCGTTGCTGCTCGACCCGGCGTTGTTCCAGCGGATCTGGGATGCCGGCGGCGACCTGTTGCTGTCGGGCCGGACCAACGTGTCGGCGAAGGTGAAGAGCGTGTGGGAGCCGGTGTTTACCGTCGGTGCGAGCTACCAGATCACGCGCCAGCTCTGGATCACCGGAATGGTCACCTACATCCCGCTGCGCACGAAGATCACGCTCGACATCAGCCAGCCGAACCGGACGCTCGCATCGAATACGTTCGACATTTCGGCGAACCCGGTGCTGGCCAGTGTGCTGCTGAACTTCCGCTTCTGACGGGTGTGGCGCCAATTTTCATGAATTTGACGCGCGACACTGGGATAATGGCCGCGTTTGGCTGCGTCAATGATGGAAGGAGGCCCCATGGGCGACAACGATACCCGCACCGAGACCGACAACCTCGCCGATACGAACTCGATGGAAGCGCGCCAGCGTCGTTTCGAGGAGGATCTCGTCGACGCGTACGACGAAGAACTCGAGATGGAACTCGATGACCGGCGCTTCGACGACGGCGACGAGTTGCTGTTTTCGCAAGAGCGTCGCGAGGCGCGCAAGGAATATTTCCGCGAGTTGTTCCGGCTGCAGGGCGAACTCGTGAAGCTCCAGGACTGGGTCGTGAGCACGGGGCACCGGCTCGTCGTCATTTTCGAAGGGCGCGACGCAGCCGGCAAGGGCGGCGCGATCAAGCGCATCACGCAGCGCCTGAACCCGCGCGTGTGTCGCGTCGCCGCGCTGCCCGCACCGAGCAACCGCGAGCGCACGCAATGGTATTTCCAGCGCTACGTCGCGCATCTGCCGGCCGGCGGCGAGATCGTGCTGTTCGACCGCAGCTGGTACAACCGCGCGGGCGTCGAGCGCGTGATGAATTTCTGTACGGACGAGGAGTACGAGGAGTTTTTCCGGTCGGTGCCCGAGTTCGAGAAGATGCTCGTGCGCAGCGGGATCCAGATCGTCAAGTACTGGTTCTCGATCACCGATCACGAGCAGGAAGTGCGCTTCCAGGCCCGGATCGAGGATCCGCTGAAGCAGTGGAAGCTGAGCCCGATGGACCTCGAAAGCCGCCGCCGCTGGGAGGCCTACACGGCCGCGAAGGAAGAGATGCTGCAGCGCACGCATATTCCCGAAGCGCCTTGGTGGGTCGTGCAGGCCGTCGACAAGAAGCGCGCGCGGCTGAACTGCATCCACCACCTGCTGACCCAGGTGCCGTATCACGAGGTGCCGCACGCGTCGATCGACCTGCCGCCGCGTGAGCATCACGAGGATTACATCCGCCGGCCGACGCCGGACGACATGATCGTGCCGGATACGTACTGACCTGGTTCACCCAGGCCGGTTTTGATGGGAAGAAGCGCACCGCGTCATGCGGTGCGCTTTTTTTGCGTCTTCGCCGGGATCGACGGATTCACGGGACGGGTTTTACAGTCTTTCAAGATATCGAATTGACAGCATCGAAAGCGTGCCGTAATGTGCGCTTCGATGAGCGTCGTCAACGTCGAATCGAGCCGTTCAGACGCGCCAAAGCATACGACCGCGCCGAGAGACCCACGCGGAAGCCAGAACCTGAGAGACTGTATAAAAATAAATCCAACGGAGCGTGGCCGAGTGTCGACGCTCAAAGCACCGGGAAACCCGCGCGTCCCTGCGTCAGGTCGAACAGTTCCGCTCGCGCATCGGCCTCGGCGGTCTCCGGCAGCTTGATCACGAGCTTCACCGTCATCCCGTACGCGCTGTCCACCAGTTCATAGCCGGCCTGTTCGATCCAGCGGCGCACGCGCGCCTCCTCGGGGTAGCCGATCTCGATCGCGAGCCGCGTCTGGCGAACGCGCTCGATCCGCTCGGCATCGAGCAGCGCCGACGCGATTGCATCCGTGTATGCGCGTACCAGTCCGCCCGCGCCGAGCTTCACGCCGCCGTAGTAACGCACGACTGCGCCGAGCACACCGTCGAGATCGTGATGGCGCAGCACTTCGAGAATGGGCCGGCCCGCCGTGCCCGACGGCTCGCCGTCGTCCGACATGCCCGACTGGCCGCCCGCCAGCAGCGCCCAGCACACATGAGTGGCCGTTGGATGCTCGTCGCGCAGGCGCTGCAGCGCCTGCATCGCGGCGTCGCGGTCGTCGACGGGGATCGCGAGCCCGATGAAGCGGCTCTTGCGGATCTCGAGTTCGCGGGTGTAGGTGGTGGCGAGCGAGTAACTCATGCGCCGCGAGATGAAAAGTGCAAGGAAATCAACGCGATGATGGTTTGGATGTTGACCCGGGCAGGCATGGGTGACCTGCACGGGCGGGTGACATGAACGGGGAATTTTACCGTGGCGCGCATCGAAGCATGTCGATGCGATCAAAACGCGACTCAGACGCGGCGACATCTCCGCGGATCGTGGTGTCCGGATGACCGGTCAGGGTTGCCGTGATGCCACGGGCCCGGCGCCGATCTGGCGTGCGTACAGCTCGGAAACGTCGACCGATCCTACTTTCGTCCACGGGAACGGATAGACGCTGAAGCATTGGTCCGTGGCCAGCCCTGAACCTCGGCTTGCCAGCCGGGCCAGCGCATGCTCTCGTAGAAGTCGTGCAGCCCGTTCTTCCAGCGGACGCATGTGTGTTCTCTCCGGGAGGAGCGGTTCGGCTTCGGCCAGGCGTGAGCGAGACGACCAGCACCGACGCGTGCGATCTCAACGCGTGCCGACCGACGACCTGAGCGCCGCGCCCAGCGTGCGCAATGCCTGCCGCGCACGTGCATCGGTCAGATTCGAATGAAGCACCACGTCGCGTGCCGGCAACGGTGGCAGCCCGTATCGCATGCCCACGTCGACCGTGCCGGCAGGCGCCACGCGATGCCCGAGCGCCGCGACGGCCAGCCCCGCCGATACCGCCGCGCCGATCGTCGCGACACCGCCGCCGACAAAGACTTCCGTCCAGGCGACACCGGCTTCGTCGAGCGCGCCGACCGCCATGCGGCGCACGCTGCATGGCTCGGCCTGGGTGGCCAGCCGCAGCGGTTGCGGCGGATGGTACTCGAAATCCGCCGCCGCCATCCAGCCGAACGACTCCGACAGGATGGTTTCGCCGTCGAGCCGCCGGCTGTCGTGCTGCAGCGCGACGGCTGCGTCGAGCTGGCCGCGATCGAACGCGTCGAGCACGTCGCGTGATGCCGCGACGCGAATCTCGAGCACGAGCGCCGGTTCCGCTTCGCTCATGCGCCGCAGCAGCATCGGCAGATCGGCGCCGACGACATGGTGGCTGACACCGATCACCAGCCGCCGCTGCCCGGTGCCGAATGCGCCGACCGCGCCGTGGTGTGCGGCCACCAGTTCGCGCGCGGGCGCCAGGAACGCGGTGCCGTCAGCAGACAGGCGCACCTGCCGTGGCGTGCGCTCCAGCAGGCGGCGGCCGAGACCGTCTTCGAGCCGCTTGATCTTCAGGCTCACCGCCGATTGCGTCGTGTCCATGGCTTCGGCGGCCCGTGTGAAGCTCTTGAGGTCGGCAGTCAGCACGAACGCCTGCACGGCTTCGATGTCGAGTGTTTTCATCGCGTGCTCATCCATTTGAAAAGCGAATCATTGAAATATTCTGCCATCGCCTTTTCAAATAACTCAAGCTCTTCTACGCTGTTTCCAGGCCGTTGTGAATTCCCCCGTTTCTTTCGCCAGGAGTCGATCATGCTGACCGCGTACTACGTGCACCGCCTGCCGGCGGACTACGACCTCGACATCATCCGCAATCGTGTCCGCGAGCGCGGCAGGTTGTGGGACGACACGCCGGAACTGCTGTTCAAGGGATTCCTGCTCCGCGAGGCCGGCCGTTTCGGCGCGACGGAAAACGGCTATGCGTCGTTCTATCTGTGGCGCAGCGAACAGGCGTTTGCCGGGTTCGTGACCGACGGTCGCTATCGGGTCGTGACGGACAGCTTCGGGCGCGCGCCGATCGACACGCAGGTTGCGCTCGACGCGCGCAAGGGCGGTGCGTCGACGGGACGCTTCGCCCGTCTGGAAACCATCGATATTCCGGCGGATGCCGACCTCGACACGACGCTTGCACGGGAGATCGCACGCAATCGCGAAGCGGCGGCGCGCCAGGGTGTGGTGGCGGCGGCCGTGAGTCTCGACCCGCTACGCTGGCGGCTGACGCGTGCGCTCGTCACCGAACACGAGCCGGACGAAGGCGGGGCCGGCACGGTGTACCAGGTTCTGCATCTGGCGCGGCCGCTGCTCGACACGCTGGAAGCGGGCGGTGCGTGATGGCCCACATCGCGTCGCGCTTGCCGGCCAGCCTGGTGGTAGCCGCGCATCTGGCCGGCATGGTGGCGGCGATCGTCGTGATGGCCGCGCTCGCGACGGTGCTCGCGCTGCTGCTCAGGTAACGACTTTCGGATGATCGGCAAACACGGGGGAGCCGGGCGGGTGGCGCGCGGCTCCCGTTGGTTCAGCGGCGATCAGTTGCCTTGAAGCCGGATATCGCGCGACGACGCACCGACATACACCGTCCCGCCCGATACGACCCGCCAGCCGTTACGCGACGTATCCCACACGCTTTGCATGCGCGGCGATACGGTCACGCGCACATGCCGCGCCTCGCCCGGATTCAGACGGATCTTCTCCCAGCCGACCAGCCGCTTCGGCGGTTCGTCCTTGTACGGCACGCCGAGATAGACCTGCGGCGTTTCCGCGCCGGCGACACGCCCGTCGTTGCGCACGGTGAAGGCGACGCTCAGCGAGCCGTCCCATTGCTTCGACACCGACAGCCCCGAATACGCGAAGTGCGTATAGGACAGCCCGTAGCCGAACTCGAACATCGGCTTGATGTTGCGCGCGTCATACCAGCGATAGCCCATGTTCAGCTTTTCCGCGTAGACGGGATCGTTGTCGAACGTGCCGTTTTGCCCCCAGGTCGGCGAATCCTGATCGCGCGCCGGGAACGTGACGGGCAGCTTGCCGGACGGATTGACCGCGCCGAACAGCACGTTCGCGATCGCCTTGCCGCCGGCTTCGCCCGGATACCACGCCTCGACGATGGCCGACACGTTGTCTTTCCACGGCATCAGCACCGGATTGCCGCTCTGGACGACGACGATCGTGTGCGGATTCGCACGCGCGACGGCCTCGACGAGCGCATCCTGGTTCGACGGGTTCGCGAGGCTCAGGCTTTGCAGGTCGCCGAAATCCTCGCCGGCCGGCTGTGCGACCACGACGATCGCGACATCCGAGCGGCCCGCGAGCGCCGCGGCCTGGTCGATTTCCTGTTGCGTGTACGCACGGAACGGCGACTGCTGGTCGCTGTTGCCCGCGTACGTGACCTGCGCGGCCGGCGCGAGCGCGCGGATCGCCGCGACGATCGGCACGTCGACCTTCAGCCACGGATTGCGCCACCAGCTGCAGCCCGTCGACGAGCCGAACGTCAGGCCGCCGCAGCCCGCGAACGAACCCGAGACCGGATCGCGCGTGTTGCCGGAGCCGCCGCCGGACAGCACGGCCGCATCCGCATGGCCGCCGATCACGGCGATGCGCGACAGCGCCGATGCGGCCAGCGGCAACTGGTTGCCGTCGTTCTTCAGCAGCACGATCGACTGCTCGGAAGCGGCCTGCGCGAACCGGTTGGCGGCCGCGAAATCGATCGTGCCGCCACCCTTGGCCGGATCGTCCATCACACCGACGCGTATCATCACGGCGAGCTTGCGGCGCACCATGTCGTCGAGGCGCACGGTCGACACCGAGCCGTTCGCGATCGCCTGCTTGACGGCCGCCGGCGTCAGGTACACGGTCGTCCCGACGTCTTCTTCCTCGTCGAGCCCCGCGTTGATCGCGGCCGCGGTGCTGTGCGTGGCGCCCCAGTCGGACTGCACCTGGCCCTGGAAGCCCCATTCATTCTTCAGCACGTCGTTCAGCAGGTGATTGTTTTCGCACGCATACGCGCCGTTCAAGCGGTTGTAGCTGCACATCACGCTGCCGGGGCGACCGCGCTTCGCGGCGATCTCGAACGGCAGCAGGTAAAGCTCGCGCAGCGTGCGTTCGTCGATCTGCGTGTTGCCGCCCATCCGGCCGTGTTCCTGTTCGTTGCCGGCGTAGTGCTTGATCGTCGCGATGACTTTCTGCCGCTGCGTGGCGAGCGTGCGTTCGGCGAGCAGGTCGCCGGCGAGCAGCGGATCTTCGCCGAGATACTCGAACAGGCGGCCGCCGCGCGGCTCGCGCGCGAGGTTGGTGCCGCCGCCGAGCCCCATGCCGAACCCTTGCGCACGCAACTGGATCGCGACCTGCTTGCCGTAGTCGTACGACAGCCGGCGATCCCAGCTCGCGGCGACCGCGATCGTCGCGGGGAACGTCGTGCTGGCCTGCGACGTGCTGCCGGAGCCGGTCGCCGAGTCGACCATGTTGAGATCGGGAATGCCGAGCCGCGGCACGCCCTGGATGTAGCCGGCGCCGCCGCCCGGCACCTTTGACATTTCGTATTGCGAATGAATGAACTGAAGCTTCTCGTCGAGCGTCATCTTGCGCACGAGCAGGTCGGCGCGTCGTTGCGCGGCGGCCGACGCGAATGCATCGGTCGCGTCGCCCTGCGAATTGAAATCGGCGTCGCCTGCGTAGGCGGTGGTGCAGAGGGTCGCTGCCAGCACGACGGCCGGCCAGAGTTTGTCCCGCATGTTGCTCTCCATGATCGTATTGCCGGTTGTTCGAATGATGTCTGGAGCTGCGCACGTCCGGTGGATTCACACCGGACGCATTCGGCCGGCAATGCAGGGTGGCTGCGCGTCGGCATGCCAGGCCAGGCGGGGAATCGTTACGGCCGGTTGGGCCCGATCGAACATCGAGGACGGCGACGCGGACCGTCGGACACTGTCGAATCGGATGTAGCGATTCTCTGCAGCGACCAATCGTACGAATGTAGTTTGACTACAGCATCGGTGTTTCTACCGATATGTACGATCTTTTTTCGGATCGGTCGTGTGGTGAGGTGGAAAGACGGTCAACGTTCCCGATCGCGATCGTGCGGTGGCGTAAGAAGTACCTGGATACAGGCGTTTTCGCGCGGAAACGCGTTGACGCGGACGGCCCGGCTCGTTGCGTGCGCATCGAATGGATCGCGCACGTCGTTATCGGGCGGCGCGGGTTGCGGTTTGCGAATCGGTCGAGGGGCGGGCCCGCGCGAGCGGATTCGCGATGTAGCGAATCGCGCGGTCGCTGAGTGTCGACGACGGCAGCAGGCACGTGAGCGACAGCCCGGTGACGGCCAGTTTCTTGAACGGCCGCCAGAACGGATTGCGCAGCACGGTATGCCAGTAGCGGCCCGATTCGGACAGGAACCAGCGCCAGCGGCGCGCGAGCGGCGCGCGGTACAGCGTGCTCGCGAAGCGCGCTTTTTCGATCGAGAAATCGAACGGTTCGCCCGGCAGCGCTTCGTGAAGCCGCGTGCCGGCAATGGTGCGCAGCGTCGACCATCGGCGCGCGGCCTTCAGCGCACCGGTGGCGGCGTCTTCCGCATTGGCGAACGCAAGATCGGCCGTGCCGCGGCCGGTGTCGCCGGCGGTAGGGGCGGCCGGCTGGTGGACACGATAGCCGCCGAGCGTGGCGTCGATCATGTGGACCGCACCGAGCAGCGCGATCCCGTAGATCGCATAGAAATCCGCGCCGTGAAGGTTGTCGGGCGTGACTGGCACCGGGAAGATGCGCTTGAGTGCGTCGCTTCGGTACGCATTGCCCGACGCAGGCGGCGACGGATACAGCCAGCCCGCGCGCAGCAGGCGGCCGCAATCGGTGGCCACGTCCGACTGCGGGACGGTGACGCCCGTCGCGGCGCCTTCCCGCGTAATCACGTCGAGCCGGAAATGCACCTTCACGAAGTCGCCGGAGGCGAACGCGGCCAGCACGCGGGCGGACGCGTCGCAGTAGAGCAGGTCGTCCGCGTCGAGCAGCAGCACGTAGCGGGTCGCGACGTGCTCAAGCGCACGGTTGTATGCAGCGACCTGGCCGCGATTCTCCTGGAAGACCGCCGCGATGCGTTCCCCGTACGAGTGGATGATCTCGCGGGAGTCGTCGGTCGATCCGTCGTCGACCACCAGGACGCGGATATCGTCGGCGGTCTGCGCGAGCGCTGAGTCGATCGCGGCACGCAGATAGGCGCCGTGATTGTAGTTGCAGATTGCAATGGTCAGGTCTGCCATGAGCGGCTCCCGCATGAACTGGGTTCGGGCTTCTCGGCGCGGGAAACCGGCACCGCGCCGTCATGCGGCCGCATGCTAGCGGCGCGCAAGGGAGCTGCCGGGCAGCGGAATGCCGGCGCGATAGACGACGGCCGCGAGCGCGGCAGCGACTGCAGCCTCCGCGACCAGCACGGCGGCCGCGGCGCCCAGTTCCGCGAAGTATTTCGCGAGCACGGGCAGCAGCACGATGTTCAGGATGCCGGACGACATCAGGATGCGCGTGAAAGCCGTCTTCATGCCGAGCGGCAGCATGGTTTGCACGCCGAACAGGTCGGTCATGCCGGCCATGAACGGGATGAACGCCATCCAGCGCAGCACGTGAACCGTCGGTTCGTACGACGGGCCGTACAGTATGCGCACGGCCAGCGGCGCGCCGAAGAAAATCACGAGCGAGATGCCGAGTACCAATACGACCTGCACGACGAACAGCTTGCGCAGGAACGAGAACGCGTCGTCGCGTGCGTGCCGCATCAGGTAGCTGATGCGTGGATAGGTGGCGGCCTTCAGCGGCTGGAGCAGGCTGAGCGCCGCGCGGATCAGCTTGTCGCCGGCGGCGAAGTAACCGGCCGCGACGTTGCCCGACACGAAGCCGAGCAGCACGGTGTTGGTCGATGCATAAAACGCGATCGACGTCGACGCGAGAAACACTTGCCAGCCACCCTTCAGCGATTCGGCGATGTCGGCCATGCCTACGCGGACAAAGTCGATTTCGCGATGGAAGTACAGGTAGATGGCCAGCGCGATCGCCGACAGCACCGGCACCGCGGCGTTGACGATCATCGCGCGATCGATGTCCGCCGGGCTGTGGACGAGCGCGAACATCGCGGGCAGGCTCAGCACCCGGCCGACGAACAGGATCACGCTGAGTGCGCGCAGCTTCTCCACCCCCTGGAAATACCAGCCGGGCGTGAAGGCGACGCCGGCCACCATGCCGAAGCCGATCAGCAGCAGGTCGCGGTCGTCGCCGAAGCGCCCGATCAGCAAGGTGAGCAGCACCAGCACGACGAAACAGATGGCCGCGATCCCGATCTGCGCATACAGCGTCGCCCAGAAGATGCGCGAGCGCTCGGCGCGGTCGTCGCGTGCGAGCGCGATGCGCGGCGTGGCGGTCAGGTCGAAGCTGTAGCTCGTGCAGTTGGTGAGATACGCGATCACTGCCAGCGAGAACGCGAGCTGGCCGTAGCCTTCCGGGCCCAGTGCGTGCGTCAGCAGCGGCGCGATCAGCAGCGGCACCGCATACATCGAAATCTGCAACGTCAGCAGCAGCAGGAAATTCTTCTTGAGGTTTGACATTCGCTCGGTCGGCGCCGTTGGGTATCGCATGGCGGCAGGTTGCGTGCAGCCGTACGGATGCGCGGCCGGTCGGCGCTGACCCGGCTGCGAGGATTCGCGACCCGTTCCGGCGGCGCCGGTTTCGACCGGCAATGCCGACACGGGCAACATCGTATGGCGGCCATGATACGGGCCGAACAACGGGGCATTGTTCGCGAGCCTACCGTTCGCGGATTCCGGTCGCATGACGGAACGAATCGCGAAAGGGGGGCGGCGTTGCATCGCGCCAGTGATGAATGCATTTGTAAGCTGGCGCACCGAAGGGCGGTCGGGCCCGATGATCTAATCGGACACATGAAACACGGCGAGTGGGCCGCGCAGGGGCGCGGCGGATGGCTGCAGCCGGTTTCTGCCAGCGCCGGCCCGCGGCTGGAATCGCGCCATCGCGTATTCCCGCGGTACCGCCGGCGCGGTTGTGCACGGAAAAACAAATACCGATCCGAGGAGTACCGAGTGAAGCCGATAACGTTCGGCAGCTGCGTCGGGTGGCTGCACGAAGGACAGACGGAACAGGGTGTGATCCTGTGCGAATCGCTGGGCCATGAGGCCGCATGGACGCACAAGCTCATGCGGGCAGTCGCGGAGCGTCTCGCCCGCGAGGGCATCACGGTGTTGCGGTTCAACTACCCGTGCGCCGGCGATTCGGCCGGCGACGATCTCGACGCCGGACGGTACGCCGCCAGCGTCGACAGCATTCATCGTGCGATCGACCTGCTGCGCGACGAAGCCGGCGTGACCGCGCTGACGCTCGTCGGCATTCGTGCGGGCGCGCTGTTCGCGATGCTGGCCGCCGCCGGCCGGCGCGTGTCGCCGCGCGTCGATGCGATGGTGGCACTGTCACCGGTCGTGCGCGGCCGGGCGTACCTGCGCGAGCTGTCGTTCGTGCATCGTCAGTGGCTCGATACGATGCCGCCCGCGACCCGCGCTGCGCATCGCGACGAACCCTGCATGAACGTGCTCGGGCATCGCTTCCCGGCCGAATTCGCCGATGCGCTGAAGGCCATCGATCTTTGCGACGTCGTGCGCGATGCGCCGGTGTTGCCTGGCGCGATGCTGTTGGTCCAGCCGGAGCAGGGTGACGGGCCGGCGTTGCGTGACGCACTCGTGGCACGTGGCGTGGAGGTGACGTGCGATCCGTTTCGTGAATGGTCCACGACGATGCTCGACGGCACGCGTTCGCACCTGCCGCACGCGGCGATCGACACGGTGGTGAATTGGATCGTCGCGCGCGCTCCGGGCCGGGGCGTCGCCGCGGCGGCTGCCGGCGTTCCGCCGCGCGCCGTGCATGCATGGAGCGGTGAGTCGGCCGTCGCGCTCGACATGGGCGACATGACGGAGCAGGTCGTCGCGGTCGGTTCGAACCGACTGGTCGGCGTGCTGTGCCGCCCGGCCGACACGCCGCCGGCCACGCCGGTCGGCCCGGCGCTCGTGATCGCGAATACGTCGACGAATCCGCGCAGCGGCGAAGGGCGCTTCGGCGTACGTCTGGCCCGTACGCTGGCGCGAGCCGGCGTGACGACGTTGCGGATCGACGTGAGTGGCGTGGGCGACAGCGGGCCCGATGCACCTGACGACCAGTCGGGCGTCGTGTATTCGCCGGAGGCGATCGACGACGTCGCGGCGGCCGCCGACTGGCTGCGCGCGATCGGTCATCCGGACGTCATCGCGGCCGGCATCTGTTCGGGCGCCTACGCGGCATTGCATGCAGCGGTGAAAACGGCATCGCTCGGCGGCGTCATCGCGATCAACCTCGCGCGCTTCGTGTGGCCGGCCGGGCTCACGCTCGAAGCGGCGCAGAAACAGCGGATCAACTCGGTGCGCGGCTACTGGCTGTCGGTGCGCGACTGGCGGCGCTGGAAGCGGCTCGTCCTCGAACGGCGCGATGTGCGCCCGATCCTGCGCGCGGTGGCCGCCAACGGGATCGCACGCATCAGCGTGCCCGTGAAGAGGGCGGCCGCGCGCATCGGCTGGAAGCCGCGTGCCGGTACGCCGCGCGGCGTGATGCGCGAGCTCGCGCAGCGCAACGTCCGGACGATGCTCGTCTACGGCGCGCTCGATCCCGGCATCGACGATGTCCGGCGTCACTTCGGCGCGGTCGAGCACGCGTTTCGGCGCTCGCGCCACG
Source organism: Burkholderia sp. BCC1999 (assembly GCF_905339975.1). Taxonomy (NCBI): domain Bacteria; kingdom Pseudomonadati; phylum Pseudomonadota; class Betaproteobacteria; order Burkholderiales; family Burkholderiaceae; genus Burkholderia; species Burkholderia sp. BCC1999. The sequence continues at coordinate 41,424 of NZ_CAJPHP010000023.1, forward strand.
TGCGGCTGCACCTGATGCCGCAGGTCGATCACGCGCTGTACGGCATCGCGGGAACCGCCGCCGTGATCGATCTCTGCACGCAGGTGTTGAGCGGCGACTCGGATTGGGCGGTCGTACGCGTTGCCGACCCGTCGGCACCCGACGCGGCCGGACGCTCCTACGCGAATGTGTCGGTCAGAAGTTCCTGATGCCCGCCGCGCGAGGTGGGGCGGTTAGCGGGGTGCGATTCCCGTTCGCATGAAGATCGGCGTTCGGTGGGCTTGCTCACAGACGCGCCCGTCGCGCCGGTGTCCAATCCCGTATCGGTGCGAGCACCGTTACACCGGCGCATGACCGGGCGACGTCAGTCGGCGTCACCCGGTTGCGCGTAAGGCGATGTCGTGTACGGCGATGCGTACAGCGTGCCGGTATCCCATGCGCCGTCGCCGGATGCGCTCGCGGCTTTCGGACGGCCCGACCGGCTTGGCACGAGCGGCCGACGCAGTACGCCACGGGCACGAGATTCCGGTTCCACGTCGGCACGGGTGGCGGGACGTGCAAGGCCCGGAACAGCGGAATCGGAAGCCGGCGTCGCGGCGCTGACCGCCGCGGTCTGGGCTGACCGTTGCCGTGGGATCGGCAGGGTCGGGTCGATCGCCGCAGGCGAGATGAAGGCCGGCGTACCGGCCGGGTCGGGGCGCAGCGACTGCGCATCGGCGGCGCAGGCGAAGCCGGCCGACAGGATGCAGACGAGTGACGAAAGCGACAAAGAGCAGTTCATGACGAATCGTACGGAATGACGTGCGGTGACGAAGGAAGCGCGGCGCCGCAATGCGAGCCGCGCAGGCAAGCGTAATGCCGGAGCCCGCCGCGTTTGGCGGGTTACCGCACAGTTTCGGAAGGACACCATGTCAACGACGACGCAAAAAGAATCGACACGTGCGATGCGGCAGTCACGCACGCGCTGGCTGTCGCGCGTGGCGCTGGCGGCGACCGTGTGCACGCTGAGCGCGTGCGCACTTTCACCGGGCATGACGTATTACCCGCCGGCCGAACGCGACGCGAATGCGCGCGTGAGCGCCGACGCATCGGGCGCAGGCGGTCTCGATGGCGTGCAGAATGTGTCGAGCGAAGACCTGATTGAGATCACGCCGGCGTACGTCGAGCAGCAACATGCGGCACAGCATGCGAATGTCGATGCCGAAATCCGCCAGTTGTTCGGCACGCCGAAGCCCTACGTGATCGGCCCCGGCGACGTGCTGAACATCGTCGTGTGGGATCACCCTGAACTGAACCTGCCGACGACCCAGACGACGGGCGGCGGCGATGGCGTCGGCGCGAGTTCGGTCGCGACCGGCTACACGGTGGACGCAAGCGGCAGCGTGCAGTTCGCGTATGCGGGCCTCGTGCACGTGGCGGGGCTGACCGAGGCGCAGGCGCGCGCGGTGCTGACCAAGCGGCTCGGCGAGTACGTGCGCAAGCCGCAGATCGCGGTGCGCGTCCAGGCGTACCGCAGCAAGCGCGTCTATCTCGACGGCGAAGTGCGCACCCCGGGGCTGCAGATCGTCAACGACATGCCGATGACGCTGCCTGAGGCGATCGACCGCGCAGGCGGCTTCACCACGACGGCCGACCGCTCGCAGGTGTCGGTGACGCGCGGCGACAAGACCGTGATGGTGAGCCTGCCGGCGATGCTGGCCGCGGGCATCAACCCGACGAACATCCTGCTGCGCGACGGTGATCTGGTACGCGTGCGCGCGGCGAGCGACAGCAAGGTGTTCGTGCTAGGCGAGGTGTCGCGTCCGGCGACGCTGACGCTGACAGACGGCCGGATGAGCCTCGGCGAGGCGCTCGGCGACACGGGCGGCGTCAGCCAGTACACCGCGGATGCGCGGCAAGTGTTCGTGGTGCGGCGCGGACCCGGCAACCGGCCGCAGGTCTTTCACCTTGACGGGCGTTCGCCGGCCTCGTTCGCACTGGCCGACCGGTTCCCGCTCGAGCGTCGCGACGTGGTGTTCGTCGATGCGTCGTCGCTGGTGCGCTGGAGCCGTGTCGTCAACCTGCTGATTCCGTCGTCCGCGCAGGGTGCGCTGACGGCCAAGGCCATTTCGCCGTGAACCTCGTGACGGATCGCGCAATCGCGATGCGTCGCGTCTACGGGACCGATCCTGTATGAACGCCCAGACTCTCCCTGACCCGCACGACGGGCCCGCGCTGCGGCCGTCCTATCCGTACCGCCGCTACTGGGCCATGCTCCACGGCGGCCGGCGGCTGATCCTGTGCACGGCGCTTGCCGGTGCGCTGGCCGGGGCCCTCTATGCGCTTTGCGCGCGGCCGGTCTACCGGACCGACATCCTGTTCCAGGTCGAGCAAAGCCCGACCGAGTCGAAAACGAACTCGCCGCCGGGCGACCCGTCGTCGGTGTTCGACCTGAAGACCGATGCGTCGACCGAGATCGAGGTGCTGAAGTCGCGCGCGGTGATGGCGCGCGCGGTCGACGACACCAACCTGGCCATCGATGCGCGGCCGCATTACCTGCCGGTCATCGGCTGGCGGTTCGTGAACGCGGCCGACGGGCTGTCGTCGCCGCTGCCGGGCGGTTACGTGTACGGCACGGAGCGCATCGACGTCCCGACCTTCGACGTGCCGAAGCGTTTCGTCGGCAAGCGTTTCGCGCTCGTCGTCGGCAACGGCGGCACCTATACGCTGCAGCGCACGGGGTTGCTCGGCAGGACCGGGCCCGTCTGGCAGGGCCGGATCGGCCAGCCGCTGCATGTCGAGACGCCGCAGGGGCCGCTCGACGTGTTCGTGCGCGACGTGGCGGGCGAGCCCGGCGCACGCTTCGACCTGACGCGCTACGGCGAAGAAGAGGCGACCGCGTGGCTGCAGAAGAACGCGCTGATCTCGGAGCGCGGCAAGCAGTCGAACATGATCGGCGTGACGCTCGACGGCCCCGATCCCGTGCACGACAGCCGCGTGCTGAATGCGGTCGGCGACGCGTATCTGGCACAGAACACGCAGCGCAAGTCAGAAGCGGCCGACAAGCTGATCCGCTTCATGGATGCGCAGTTGCCGCAACTGAAGGCACAGCTCGAAAAGGCCGAAAGCCGTTTCAACGCATTCCGCGCATCGCACGGCACGGTCAATACGAGCGACGAAGGGCTCGCGCTGCGCCAGCAGTCGGTCGACATCGAGACGCGCGTGCAGACGCTGCAGCAACGCCGCGAGGAACTGCTGACGCGGTTCATGCCCAAGCATCCGGCCGTCGTGGCGGTCGATGCGCAGCTCGCCGATGCGCAACACTCGCTCGACACGGTGCGCAAGCAGATCCAGCAACTGCCGACCGTCGAGCAGGGCGTGCTGCAGCTGCAGCGCGACGTGGCCGTCGATACCGCGCTCTACACGAACCTGCTCAACACGCGTCAGCAGATGATCCTCGCGCGGGCCAGCAAGACCGGTACCGTGCGTATCGTCGACGCGGCGAAGATCGCCGAGACGCCCACCGGGCCGCATCGCGGGATGGCCGTGATCGCGTCGCTTCTCCTCGGCCTGCTGGCGGGCGCCGCGGTTGTGATCGTGCGGCAGCGGGTGGCCGGAACGGTCGGTGACGCCGAGGAAATCGAATGGTCGACGGGCTTGCCGGTGTTCGCGGCGGTGCCGCACAGCCCGCCGTCTGACCCGACCGTGCCGCCGTCGAAGGCCGCGCGGCGGCGCAGCGGGCGCAAGCCGGCGATGCCGGTAGCGCCGGAGGGCGCGGCGCTCGAAAGCCTGCGCAATTTCCGCACGGCGCTGCAACTGGCGATGCCCGCCGCGCCGAATAGCGTCGTGCTGATCTCGGGGCCGACGACGGGCGTCGGCAAATCGTTCGTCGCGGCGAATCTTGCGTCGCTGGTGGGCGCGGCGAAGCGGCGCGTGTTGCTGATCGACGCGGACCTGCGCAAGGGATCGCTGCACGAGCAGTTCCGCTTCGGCCGCGCGCCTGGCCTGTCCGACGTCGTGGCCGGCACGCACGGGTTCGACCAGGCGATCAGGCGCGATGCGGTGCCTGGCCTCGATTTCATGGCGATGGGCAACGTCGTGCCCGATCCGGGCGAACTGTTGCTGCAGCCCGCATTCGCCGAACTGATCGAGCACGTCGCGTCACGCTACGACATGGTCGTGATCGACGGCCCGCCGCTGCTGCCGGTGGCCGACGCGCTGGTGCTCGGACGCCTGGCCGGAACCGTGTTCCTCGTCGCGCGCAGCGGCGTGACGACGCTGGCGGAACTCGACGAAAGCGCTCGACGGCTCGAGCACGCGCAAATCGACGTGCGCGGCGTGATCCTGAACGACTTCAAGGGCGCGTCGGGACGGTACGACTATGGCTACACGGAGGCGAACACCCATCAGGCCGCATCCGGCTACACCGGCGTGATGGGCGCGCGCGGCCCGGCCCGCTGAGCGGCGAGCGCGTGGCGCCGCCCGGCAAGGTGCGCGCTCGCGAAGCAATGGAACGGACATCATGAACAAACGAGTGGCGGCCGGCTCGCGCACGCGTCGACCGGCGAGGCGTGGCCGCGAGGTTCGCGCCGGCCGCGCGGCCGGTTACGCGGGTTATTGGTGGGAAGATCCGGCACGGCTCGTGCTGCTCTTCATTCTGCCGTTGTACGGGCTGCTGTCGATGAGCCTGCTCGGCGATCAGAAGTCGATCGCGCGCATCTATTTCGACGGCTACGCGGCGTTCGCGGGCGGCCTGTTCCTGCTGGTGCTGACGGCTTCCGCGTGGTTCTCCACGACCGATGCGCAGTTCCGGCGCGGGCCCGACGACGGGCCGGTCGAACTGTCGCCGCGCGTGCTCGACTTCGTGTTCGCGCTCGCCCTGTTCGGCTATCTCGTGATGATGAGCGGCATCCTCATGCATCCGGCCGTGCTGGTGTCGTTCCTGTCCGGCACCGTGAACACGTTCGAGCTGATCGAGCTGAAAGGGCGTATTACCGGCCTGAGCACGTTCACGCAGGCGACCGCGCCGTTCGTCGCGCTGTATTTCTACGTGTTCAGGGAGCCGGTGAAGGGCTTCAACCGCTACAAGGTCTACCTGGCCGTGCTCACCGTGCTGACGCTGCTGCGCAGTTTCATCTTCGCGGAGCGGCTCGCGATCATCGAGGTGGTGCTGCCGTTCGCACTGATGGTCGTGCGATTCCGGTTCGGCCGCAAGCGCTCGCGGCTGCTCGCGCTCGGCCCGTATGCAGCGATTCCGCTGATGCTCGGCCTGTTCATCGTGAACGAATACAACCGGTCGTGGGTAACCTACTACATCCACATCTACGACAATATCTTCGATTTCGCGCTCGAGCGCCTGGGCCTGTATTACTCGACGTCGCTGAACAACGGCGCCGGGATCCTCAACGTGCTCGGCTGGGGAAGCGGGCATCCGATGTTCACGTTCGACTGGCTGCTGCACTTCCCGGTGATCGGCGCGATGCTGCAGCCGTGGCTCGACTCGGGCGACAGCGTCGACCTGTTCCTGAATAGCTATGCCGATCCCGAGTTCAACAATCCTTCGGGCATCTTCGTCCACTTTTACGAATGGGGCTGGTTCGGGTTGCTGAACGCGGCGTTCGCCGGCTGGGTGTTCGGGCGCGGCTACGCGGGGTGGCGGAGCGGGAGCGGCTTCTGGTGCTGCGCGCACGCGGTGCTCTATGTGTCGATGATGGAAATCCTGCGGATTCCAAATCTATTCAGCGGGCGGGATTTCGTGCCGGTCGTGCTGCTGATCGTCGTGTTCAGATGGTTCGTGAAGCGGCCGCAACGAGCATCGTCAGAGGTGGCCTCGCAAATTCGGACAGTCGGATAAGTGGAACGGCGGGGCCTGAGCCAGCGATAATGCCGGCACAGGAACCTGGAAGATGACGAAGAGAACCCGACGGACGCACTCTGTAGTCTGGCCCGCAGTCCTCCGTTCGCACGCCGGTTACATTGTTAACAAGTGAGTCTCTTCACGCAGCAGCAATGCACGGCGCCGCCGGGCAGCACCGTCTCCATGCATGGCCGGATCGCGCTATGGCAATACAACCATCGTCAACAAGACAGGAGAGCCCACGTGCACAAACCGATCGACACGAAACCGCTCGACCGCTCGCGTATCCGCCATGCAAAGGAAACCTACGCCGACCTGTGCCGCGCTTTTGTCCAGCGCAATCCCAATGGCATATATAGCGCCTACATCAAGTCGGCCATCGGGAACGACGCGACGCTCGACCGGCATGCGCGCACACTGGAACTTTATGCGTCGTATATCTCCGACGACGCGAAAGTGCTCGACTGGGGCTGCCGGCATGCGCCGGATTCGTGCATGCTGCGCGTGCTTTATCCCGATCTCGATATTCACGGCTGCGACATCGCCGGCGACGATTTCCAGGAATTCCACGGCTTCGCGAACCTCGACTTCCGAGTGCTCGAGCACGAATACGTGCTGCCATATCAGGACGGCTTCTTCGACGTCGTGCTCGGTAGCGGCGTCCTCGAGCACGTCGCGTTCGAGCAACACAGTATCGAACAGATCTGGCGCGTGCTGAAACCGGACGGGATCTTCATCGTCACGTTCCTGCCGAACCACACGTCGCTCACGGAAAACATGTCGCGGGCCATGAAGAACTACAACGGCCACAATCGGCTGTATCGGTTGGAATACGCGAAGAACATTTTTCTCCGTTCGGGATTCGTCGTCGAGGCATGCGGCTACCATCAGGTCTTTCCAACCTTCGCGAAAGGCGTGAACGGCTCGAAGCTGCTCGACGCAGCCGCGAATCTCTGCGCGCGAATGAACCGGACGTTCGAGTCCATTCCCTACGTGAACCGCATTTCGTCAAATCTCTACTTCGTGCTGCGGCGCGTGACGCATATGTAATGCGAAGATCGAGCGCAGGTGTTGCGATAGCGTTCGTCGACGCGTTTGAAGGACACGCGCTGCACGCGCGCTTGCCGTCGGCTACGTCCTGAATGACCTTGAATCGGTCCAGCTCGCGCATCGTCATCGTGATCCGTTCCGGCCTGAGCCAGCGATAGTGCCGGCATAGGAACCTGGAAGATGACGAAGAGAACCCGACGGACGCACTCAGCGGCGTTCAAAGCGAAAGTGGCGCTGGCAGCGGTCAAGGGCGAGCGGACGCTGGCCGAACTGGCGCGGCAGTTCGATGTGCATCCGAACCAGATCACGGAATGGAAACGGCAGTTGCAGGAGCGCGCAGCCAACGTGTTCGGCACGGCAGGTGCGCCATCGAGCGAGCCGCCGGTAGACCTGAAGGCCCTGCACGCGAAGATCGGCCAGTTGACGCTGGAGAACGATTTTTTAGAAGGCGCGCTCACCAAGGCGGGATTGCTGAGCGCAAAACGATGATCGACCGTAGGCATGCGGTGCCGGTTTCGCAGCAGACGCGACTGGTCGGTATCGCGAGATCGCGTGCGTATTATCGGCCACGGCCGGTGAGCGAAGCCGATCAGTTGCTGATGCGCCGCATTGACGAACTGCACATGGAATTTCCGTTTGCTGGGGCACGGATGCTGGCGCGCCTGCTGCGCCGGGAAGGTCATGAGGTGGGCCGCCGTCGCGTGCGCACGCTGATGAAACGCATGGGCGCGGAGGCGCTGTGCTGCAAGCCGAACACGAGTCGGCGCAACGGACGGCACAAGATCTGGCCGTACCTGTTGCACGGCATGAAGATCGAGCGCGCCAATCAGGTGTTCGCCCTCGATACGACGTGCATTCCGATGGCGCGCGGCTTCGGGTACCTGACGGCGGTAGTGGACTGGGCGAGCCGCAAGGTTCTCACGCACCGGGTCGCCATCACGCTGGAAGCCACGCACGCCGTCGAGGTGCTGGAAGAAGCGTTCGCCCGGTACGGACTGCCGGACATCGTAAATACCGATCGGGGCAGCCAGTTCACGGCAGGCGCGTTCACCGAGGCCGTGCTGAGCCGGGGCGTGCGTCTGTCGATGGACGGCAAGGGAAGCTGGCGCGACAACGTGTTCGTCGAGCGGGTCTGGTGCAGCATCAAGTACGAGGAGGTCCATCTGAAGGCGTACGAGTCGGTCAGCCATGCCCGGTGCTCCATCTCCGATTACATTGACCTGTACAACCGGAAACGACCTCATTCGAGCCTGGCAGATCAAACGCCGGATGAAGCATACTTTGCGACGCTGCCTGCGATTAAATCGGCAGCATGACTGTCTCGGACGTTCCACTTAAAAATCTCAGAAACCAGTCCGAACGAGCGAGGCCACCTCTGTCCGCCACCGTGCGCGGCGCCGCGATCCGGCACACGCCCGACATCGGCTAACTGTCGCCCAGCCCACAGTCTTCCGCTGGCGGCATGCATAGAGTGGAGTCTCTCACGACCACTCGCCATGCGCGCGGGCCCCGACGGGGCCACCGCATCGATCTTCACATGACTACGACTGCACGTGAAACCAGCCTCGACGTCGCCCGCGGCGCGGGGATCATTCTTGTCGTCTACGGGCATGTATTGCGCGGCGCCGTCTCGTCGGGCCTCGTGCCGGCCGGGATGCCCTCTACCGTGTTCGCGTGGGTCGACTACGTGATCTACACGTTTCACATGCCGCTGTTCTTCTTCCTGTCCGGGCTGCACGTCTGCAGCTCGTTGCGTGGCGCACCGGAGCGTTTCATCGGGTCGAAAGTACGCACGATCGTCCATCCGTACCTGCTGTGGTCGGTCCTGCAAGGCGGCGTGCAGATTGCGATGGCATCGCACGGCACCAATCATCCGTTCACGTTCGGCGACCTGCTGGCGATCGGCTGGCGGCCGTTCGCGCAGTTCTGGTTCCTGTACGCGCTGATGCTTTGCATGATCGGCGTCTGGCTGATTGCACGACGGGTGCCAGCATTTTTGCAGGTGCCGATGCCGTCGCGCATCCGCGGTGCGCTCGTGGCAAGCGCGCTGCTCGGGCTCGCGATCGGCGCGGCGACGCAGTGGGGCATCGTGTCGACCACGCTGATGAACTGGCCGTTCTTCGTGGCCGGCGTCGTGGCATCGCGTGCGTTGCCGGGCTGGCTCGAACGCAACAGCCATCCAGCGGCGTGCGGGCTGACGGCGCTCGCCTTCGTCGCGGCGGTTGCTTTCGCGCATGGAGTTGGAAGTGCAACGAGCGTCTGGGCCGTGCCCACCGCGTTCGCCGGCATCGCACTGATGCTGCAGCTTGCATACCGCCATGCGTCGTCATCCTCACGTGCCGGCTGGCTCGCGGCGATCGGGTACGCGTCGATGCCGATCTACCTGATGCATATCCTGGTGATGGCCGGCGTGCGCATCGTGCTGATGCGCGCGGGCATCGGCAGTCTTGCGACGCACCTCGTGATCGGCACGCTTGCCGGTGTGGCGGTGCCGATGGCGGCTTACCTGATTGCGCTGCGCACGGGCACCGCACGCGTTGCCGGATTTCCGGCATGGCCTGGGCGCGGCGCGGTCATGCGTTCGCAACCGGCATGACACGCGTGGAAGCGGAACACATGACCGGGCGCCGATGCTTTTCACGTCTCTGCTGCGCGCTGCTCGGTGTGTGGATGACCGCCGGCCCCGCCTGCGAGGCGCACGCTGCGAAGGTGACTCACGCGACTCCGGCGCCGCAGACGACGATCCGTAGCGCCGTGCCGGATGCCCATGTCGCCCCGGCGCCCGATGGCGCCGATCAGGCCGACGCACTGCAACGCGCGCTGGATGCGCTGCAGCCGGGCCAACGACTCGTGTTCGCGCCGGGGCGATACATCGTCGGCCGCTCGCTCGTCGTCCGGCAAGCGCAGGTCGTGCTGTCGGGTTACGGCGCGATGCTGATCGCGACGGTGCCGGACGACCAGACGATCGAGATGCGCGGCACCGGCACGACGATCGCCGGATTCAGGCTGGTGGGAACGGGCTCGACGCGGATGGGCACGCCCAGGTCGACCAAGATCGAAGTGACGGGGCGCGATGTGCAGGTGCTCGATAACGCGATCGACGGCGGCGGTGGCGGAATTTTCGTGTTTGGCGGAACGGATGTCGCGATCGTCGGCAACGAAGTTCTCGCGACCCTCGCGGACGGCATTCACATCACGCATGGTGCGCGCAACGTGCTCGTGCGCGGTAACGTCGTGCGCGGCACCGGCGACGACATGATCGCGGTGGTGAGCTATCAGGGCGACGGCGTGCTCAGCCGCAACGTGCTGATCGCCGACAACTCGCTCGAGGGTAACGCATGGGGGCGCGGCATCACGGTGGTCGGCGGTGCCGACGTGACGATCGCGAACAACGTCGTGCGCAACGTACAGGTGAGCGCGGGCATTCTCGTCGCACAGGAGGACAGCTTCCGGACCTACGGCGCGTCCGGCGTGCTGGTCGAGAACAACGAGATTTCGGATATCCAGACCGCGGCCGCGCGTACCGATCCGCGCCCGCTGACGCAGCAGGCCGCGATCGATGTCAGTACGTGGTCGGGTTCGGTGACGCGCGTGGCCGTGATCGGCAACCGCGTGTCGCGCGCAAGGTTCGCCGGTATTCGCGTATGGGGCAACGTATCGCAGTACCGGATCGCGGACAACCAGTTGTCCGCGATCGGCGGGATGCCGGTGCAGGTGGGTGGGGGCGGAGGCTGTGCGTCGGGTGACGCGAAGCCCGTGCAGTGCAAGGCATCGATCGACAAGGTCGGGGCGGACACGTCGGCGTTGCCGCACGTGCGTGAAGCGCTCAGGCAGGCGCGAGCGTCGCAGCGCGGCATCGATTGACGACTCGATGCACGCGCCGGCGTGCGTGGCCCGCGATTACCGCACGACGTCTCCCTCCGCCACCTGCACCTGCACCTGCGGTTCCCGCGCGGCGAGCGGCACCGCGTGCCGTTCCGGCAGCGTGTCGACGACGGCGCGTCCGTACTGGTCTTCGAAGCGCACGATATCGTCTTCGCCGAGATAGTTGCCCGATTGCACCTCGATGATCTCCAGCGGAATCCGGCCGGGATTCTCGAGACGATGGACTTCGCCGACGGCGATGTACGTCGACTCGTTCTCGCTGAGCAGGTAGGTCTCGTTGCCGCGGGTCACCTTCGCGGTGCCGCGCACGACGATCCAGTGCTCGGCGCGGTGATAGTGCATCTGCAGCGACAGCCGCTTGCCCGGTTCGACGACGATCCGCTTCACCTGGAACCGCTCGCCGAGATCGATCGAATCGTAATGCCCCCACGGACGCTGCACCTTGCGGTGTTCGCTCGCCTGCGGGCGCCGGTCGCTCTTCAGGCGTGCGACGATGTTCTTCACGCGCTGCACGTCGTGTTTGTTCGCGACGAGCACCGCGTCGGGCGTTTCGATCACGACGACATCCTTCATCCCGACGCACGCGATGAGACGGCCTTCGGATCGCACGAGGCTGTCCTGCGTGTCCTCGAACACGATCGGGCCGCGCGCGACGTTGCCGTGATCGTCCTTCGGCATGATTTCCCAGATCGCATCCCACGTGCCGACGTCCGACCAGCCGGCCGACAGCGGCACCACGATGCCTTCGATGCCGAGCTCGCTGCTGTCGGCGAGGCGCTCCATGACCGCGTAGTCGATCGAGTCGGACGGGCAGGCGTCGAAGGCCTCCGCGTCGATCCGGAAGAACGGATCCTCGGCGACGCCCGCGCGCCATGCCGATTCGCAGGCTGCATGGATTTCGGGCGCCAGTGCGCGTATCGCCTTGAGCCAGATCGATGCGCGCATGACGAAAATCCCGCTGTTCCACCAGTAGTCGCCCGATTGCAGGTAGCGCTCGGCGAGCGCCGCGTCGGGTTTCTCGACGAAGCGTCCGATCGAATAGCCGCCTTGTCCGCCGTGGCGGCTCGTACGCGGCTCGCCGACCCGGATATAGCCGTAGCCCGTTTCCGCGCGGCGGGGCAGCACGCCGAGCGTGACGATCGCGCCTTCCTGCGCGTAACGTGCCGCGCGAGCGATCGCGTCCTGGAACGCGCCGACGTCGGCGATCACGTGATCGGCCGGCATCACCGCGAGCACGGGATCGTCCTCGAGCGCGCTGGCGTCGAGTGCGGCGAGCGTGAGCGCGGGCGCTGTGTTGCGCGCGGCGGGTTCGAGCAGGATGCGCGCGGGCGCCGCACGGTCGACCACTTGCGCGGCGCTCATGATGCGATGCTGTTCGCCGCACACCAGCAACAGCGTGTCGCCCAGCGCGGCGTTCGCGATGCCGTTCAGGCGGCGCGCGGTCGCCGACAGCGGCGATTCGTTCGACGTCAATTCGATCAGCTGCTTCGGAAACTGTTCGCGCGACAGCGGCCAGAGGCGCGTGCCGGAACCGCCGGCCAGGATGACCGGCAGGATGCGTGGCAGATCGGGTTCGGGAACCGGGCGTAGGGTTCGGGTCATCGGTTGGCTCCGGTATCGGCGGGCAGCCGGTTGTGTACGCGCCCGTCGGCGCGTGCGTCTTCGGTTCGGGGCCGGGCCGTCGAAACGGCCCGGGACAGCAGCTGGCGCAGCGCGCCGGCGGCGCGGTCAGCCGGCCGGATCATGCCGACGAACGGCGCGCCCTGTTCCAGATACGGTCCGTATGCCTTGCGGAATCCGAAACGTTTGTAGAACGCCTGGCGCGGTGCGGGGACGTGCATGCGCAGCGCGGCGTCCGGCCACGCGGCCAGCGCCGCGGTCAGTGCGCGTTCGAGCAGGTGCTCGAGCGTATCGCCGTCGCGGCACGCTTCGCTCGTCAGTACCTTGTCGATCACGACGTCCGGGTCGATGTCGTCGCCGGGCAGGATGCGCGCGTAGGCCGCGACTTCCGCTGTATCGCCGTTGCGCACGGTTGCATAGACGTGCAATGCGCCCGCGTCCTTGCCGTCGATGTCGAGATGCGTATGCGCATCCTCGACGACCAGCACGGCGTTGCGTGCGCGCAGGATTGCATAGAGATCGACGGCGCTCAGATGTTCGAATTCACAACAATGCCATTCCATGATGCGGTCCTCGCGTGAAACCTTCAGCACGCCGTGCCGCACGGACGCGTGTGTCCGGTGCGGTGCGGCGAGGATCATCATGCGGATACCTCGCGCGCCGGTCTGTTCGAAAGCGCACTCACGTTCCGGTTTGTCGGCTGGCGTGCGGTACGACGGTCCCGGCGCACCGACAACAGCGCAATGTGCGGTAGCACACACCGTTCGTGGCGGTGCTTTCCGATAATTGCCACGGCATGACGGCCGCGTTGCGCGGCTCGTCCACATCGAACGTCAATGAAGAATCGGGAGCGGTACTTGAAGATTGCGATCGTTCACGACTGGCTGGTCGTGCCTGGCGGCGCCGAACGCGTGCTGGCGCACATGATCGACTGCTTTCCCCAGGCCGATGTCTACAGCCTCGTCGATTTCCTCGAGGATCGTGATTGCCTGCGCGGCCGCGCGGTGCGCACGTCCTTCATCCAGAAGCTGCCGTTCGCGCGCACTCGCTACCGCAGCTATCTGCCGCTGTTTCCGCTGGCCATCGAGCAGTTCGACCTGTCGGCATACGACGTCGTGCTGTCGAGCTCGTATGCGGTCGCGAAGGGCGTGCTGAGCGGTCCCGACCAGTTCCACGCCAGCTACGTGCATTCGCCGGTGCGCTATGCATGGGACCTGCAGCACCAATACCTGAACGAAGCCGGGCTCGCACGCGGGCCGAAATCGGCGATCGCGCGGGCGCTGCTGCATTACATCCGCAACTGGGATGCGCGCTCGGCGAACGGCGTCGATCGCGTGGCCGCGAATTCGCACTTCATCGCACGCCGCATCCGCAAGACCTACCGGCGCGATGCGACGGTGATTTATCCGCCGGTCGACGTCGACCACTTGTCGCTGCGTTCGGACAAGGAGGCGTTCTACCTGACCGCATCACGGCTCGTGCCGTACAAACGGATCGACCTGATCGTCGACGCGTTCTCGCGTACGCCGGAACGCCACCTCGTCGTGATCGGCGACGGGCCGGAGATGGCGAAGATCCGCGCGCTCGCCGGGCCGAACGTCACGCTGCTCGGCTACCAGCCGTTCGACGTGCTGCACGACCACCTGCAGCGTGCGCGCGCATTCGTGTTCGCGGCGGAAGAGGACTTCGGCATTTCGCCGGTCGAGGCGCAGGCCTGCGGCACGCCCGTGATCGCGTACGGCAAGGGCGGCGTGCGCGAATCGGTGCGCGCGTGGCCGGGCGCCGGTGCAACGGGCCTGTTCTACCGCGCGCAGACGGTCGACGCGCTGCTCGATGCGCTTGCCCGTTTCGAAGCGCTGCCGCGCGGGTCGATCGACCCGCATGCGTGTCGGGCGAATGCCGAATGCTTCGGCTCGGCGCGCTTTCGGGACGAGCTCACACGCTTCGTGATGGACGGCTATGCTGCGTTGCAGGAGGAGATGGCCGGACCGGCCGGTTTCACGCCGGAAGACGACGCTCCGAGCGAGGACGGCATGCGCGATCGGCCGGCCCGGCATGACGAGACGGCGCTGCGAACCTGAGCGGCGACCGCGCCGGCTGATTACGGCATGTAACGGCTGCACGCACCGCACGCCGTCTCGAGGCGGCGTGGCCGTCCGGCGCTGCGCGCGATTATGCGGTGCGTGGCATGCGGTGCCGGTCTTTTTCGCGGATTTCGGTGTAAATCGCGCGCAATCATTCGTGGTTATCTTGCTGAAAAGTAGTATTTGCCACTGATTGACGGGAATGCTCATAGATAATCAAATCTCAGTGACCAAAGGTGTGTCGCGCGGGGCGACCGGCTGCGTAACCGGCTGATTCAGGATTATCTTTTGGTAACAAGACCATCGCGAAACGGGGTGTAAATTCACGAACGGATGAAATGCAGCGGTCATTCCGCGAGCGGGTTGGCCGCCATCCGGTTCAGCATCGGGCGCGACTGTCGTGTACGACGCGACGCACATGCGGATGGAAGTTACGTTTGCCGACGTGCCCCGCCTGACGGCGGGTCGCTTCAAAGCCGGAACGTCGTGGCTCCCGCAGCCGCGCGTTCCGTTCGAGTTCGATGACAACGAGGCCGGATGACATCCGGCTCGACCTCCGGGGGGCTCGCCGTGTGCAGTTTCGATCTTCGCCAAGGCTGCGGAAACGCAGCGCGGAAAGGCGGCCATGCGCCGCCGGCCGCAGCGCACGCGAACGGGTCGCGGAGTGGAGAAAGTGATGGTTCGTTATGAATATGCCAATAACGCGCGATAAGAGCGCCGGCGCGGGGAGCGGTAATGGGCAGCGTCCGCTGATCTACTGGACGCAGTCGCCGTCCGTGATGCTGCGAAAGGAACTGTCGCGTCGCGACTGGAAAGTGTCGGTCGTCGCGCACGCGAACGAGTTGCGCGAAACGTCCGGCGAAATCACCTGCGGCATTCTCGATCTCAGCGGCGGTCATGCCGATGCGATCGGCAGCATCGCGTCGACCTGCGCGTCGATGCGCGACGTCGTGTGGGTCGCGCTCGTCGACGTCGGCCAGACCGCATCGCCGAACGTGCGCGCGCTGTTGCGCGACTACTGCTTCGACTACGTCACGCTGCCCGCGTCGCATCAGCGGATCGCCGATACGGTCGGCCATGCGTACGGCATGGAGTGCCTGTTCGCACGCGACCGCGAACAGCTCGAATCGGAAGAGAAGGGTATCGTCGGCACCTGCAGCGCGATGCTGCGGCTGTTCGATACGGTGCGGCGTTTCGCGCGCACCGACGCCCCGGTGTTCGTGTTCGGCGAAACGGGCACCGGCAAGGAACTGACGGCCGTCGCCATCCATCGCCATTCGGAACGGCGCAACGGCCCGTTCGTCGCGGTCAACTGCGGCGCGATTCCGCCGCATCTGCTGCAATCCGAGTTGTTCGGCTATGAGCGCGGCGCATTTACCGGCGCGAACGCGCGCAAGATCGGCTATGTCGAAGCCGCGAACGGCGGCACGCTGCTGCTCGACGAGATCGGCGACCTGCCGCACGAGAGCCAGGCGAGCCTGTTGCGCTTTCTGCAGGAGCGGTCGATTCATCGCCTCGGCGGCAGCGACCCGGTGCCGGTCGATGTCCGGATCGTGTCGGCCACGCACGTCGACCTGCGCGACGCGATGGAGGAAGGGCGCTTTCGCGCCGACCTGTTCCACCGCCTGTGCGTGATGCGCATCGACCAGCCGCCACTGCGGGCACGCGGCAAGGACATCGAACTGCTCGCGCATCACATGCTCGAACGTTTCCGTGGCGATGCGCGCCATCGCGTGCGCGGTTTCTCGACCGATGCGATCACCGCACTGTACAAGCACGACTGGCCGGGCAATGTCCGCGAACTGATCAACCGGGTGCGCCGTGCGGTCGTGATGACGGAAGGGCGCCTGATCACCGCACGCGATCTCGAACTCGAATACTGTCTCGATGCGGCGTCGCCGTCGGTGGCGGACATCCGCAAATCGATCGAGCGCGAGGCGATCGAAACCGCGTTGCTGCGCACGCGCGGCCGCGTCGCGGCCTCCGCGCGCGAGCTCGGCGTGTCGCGTGCGACGTTGTATCGCTGGATGGAGGCATACGGCATCGAGCGGCCACGCGGTACGGGTTCGTCCGACTGAGCGGCCGGATCGATACGGGATGGAACACGCTCGCGGCACGAAGCGGCCGCGAGCGTTGCATCAACCGGCCTGCGTGGCGCGCACCGCGCGCGCGGCATTCACTGCACGGATTTCCACCACGGGCGGCACATTGTCGCCGGTCGCCGGGTCGTTCCCGGTGGTGCGCAGCGGAACGAGCGCGACCCGAGCCGGCGTGCCGGGCGCGAGGTGGAACCAGTCGTCGCGCGGCATGAATCCCGGCGCGTCGATCTGCACGTGGCGCGCGACGTGCCGCGTGTCGATGTCGACGTGCCACGTGTCGCCCGTGCGCGACACGCACGCCTCGATCCCGAGTTCGCGGCGCGCCAGCACGGCCGGATGCGTGCGGGACGGGAAATGGAACGCCTGCGACAACAGCGTGCCGTCGTCGGCGCGCAATGTCGCGACGACGGTATCGTGTTCGCAGGGCCCGAAGCGGTACGCATAGGTCCAGTCGAAGAAGCGGCCGAGCAGATCGGCCGAGCCGATCCGCATGGTGTCGTGCGCGGCGATCCGCACCGGGCCGCCGGCCCGCGCGACCGGCGTGCGGCCGTCGCGCAGTGCGACCAGCTCGATCGCCGCCGACAGCGGCGCCGGGCGCTCGTTGACCACGTGCACGTCGAGCCCGTTCAAGCCTTCGTCGACGAGCAGCACCTGGACCGGCTGCAGCACCTGCCGCAGCGCATACCACGCCGATTTCGGTCGTTGCGCGGCGTCGATCACGCCCCATCCGGCGCCGGGCATCACGTCCTGGAACTGCCACACGAGCGCACCGGCGCAGCGTGAGCCGGTGCGCCGCCACTCGGAGAACGTCTCGCGCATCAGGTCCGCGATCACCGCACGCGACAGCTCGAAGTAGCGGGCCGGATCCTCGCGCCGCAGCCGGTCGGGCGCGACGTCGTACAGCGTCTGCAGATAGTGGTCGCGGATATCCTCGAAGTCCCACGACGTGCCGGGGTCGCGCGGCACGGCCGCTTTCCAGCGCGGCTCGTGCACGCCGGGCCAGCCGAGCTCCGCGAGCGTCGCATCGCACGGCACGTTCGAGAACGCGAGGCATTCGCTCGCGAAGCGCACGTCCGCGCGACGCGCGTCGTCCAGCGGGCGCAGGTACGCGCCGACGCCGTAGTAGTGCGACACCCGTTCCCGAGGCGTGAACGGCAGCACGCCGCCGTCGGGCGAATCGGGCACGTACGGGACGTCGGGGCGTCGCGTGGCCGCATGGCCGGCCAGACGGTCGGCCGTCAGTTCGAGAAAGCGCTGCTTCGGTCCGAGCCCCGACATCGCGGCCTGTTGCGCGATCTCGCTGCCGCCGCACAGCACCGCAAGCGACGGCGAGGCGCCGCGGCGCGCGAGAAATTGATCGGCCTCGCGGTCGACGTTGTCCGCGAACGCGGGGTCGTCGAGCGCGTAGTCGAAGTTCGCGAACATGAAGTCCTGCCAGACCAGCAGCCCGAGCCGGTCGCACCAGGCGTGGAATGCGTCGGCCTCGTAGGTCATCGTGCCGCCGACGCGGATCATGTTGAAGCCGGCGTCGCGTGCGAGCCCGAGCAGGCGGCCGTAGGCCGCGTCGTCCGCGTGCAGCGTGAGCGGGGCAGCGCTGCTCCAGCACGCGCCGCGCGCGAACACCGGCACGCCGTTGATGCGCAGCCCGAAACCCTTGCCGTCGGCGCCGCCGTCGATCTCGATCGTGCGGAACCCGGTCGAACCGAGCGGCCGCCGTTCGTCGCCGATATGCAACGTGATCTCGTAGAGTGCGGGCTCGCCGTGCGTATGCGGCCACCAGCGGCGAACGTTGGGGATGGCGACGCTTGCGCGCAGCCGGTCGGCACCGGCGCGTTCGAGCGTCGCTTGATGTTCGCCGCACGACAGCCGCGCCGCGACGCTGTCGGACAGCGGCGCGGCGAACGTCAGTTCCGCGTCGAGCCAACCCGTGTCGCCTTCGATGCGCGCCTGCAGGCTGGTATCGACCAGAGCGGGGCCATCGGCCGGATCGAGTACGTCGACGGGCCGCCACGGGCCGGCCGGGACAACCGGCGGGAACCAGCCCGGCATGTGCCCGAACAGCGACGTGCGGACCGTGCGCAGCGCGGCCGGCTCGGCGAGCCGTGTGCGCCAGCGCGCACGACGCGTCGCGCGCACGTCGCGCAGGTGCGGCGCGAGTGCACGGAAGCAGAGCGTCAGCCGGTGCGTGCCGTCGAGCGATACAGGGACGTCGTGCGCGACGAACATGCTGTCGGAACGGAGGATCGGCGTGTCGTCGAGCCAGGCTTGCGCGAGCGTGGCGAGACCGTGGAAGCGCAACACGCGCGGCCCGTGCCCGCGCAGTTCGATCCGGTACCAGTGGTCGCGCTCGTCGAGCGAGCGCGCGTCGTCGGGCCGGCCGGCCAGTGTGAGCGCCTGCGCAACCGTGCCGGGTACGGGCGCCGCGATCCAGTCGCCGTCGTTGCCAGGCAGGTCACGCGGTTCGTGCATGGCGCCCGCGGCCGTCGCGAGCATCGACCATGCGGGCAGGCTGCGCGCGCGCGTCACCGCATGACCGGCACGGGCGCCGCATCGCTGCGCACGGGTGCGACATGCCGCAGCGGCGAGCCGATCTGGCGCGCGCACGCGACGAGGTCGGCATACGCGGCCTCGATCGCCTCGAGCGTCGAATCGCCGCGTTCTTCCTTGCCGCGCGCGCAGGCGCGCGCGAGCCGGAATTCCAGCACCATCGCTTCGGACGCGATGCGGTCACACGCCGCGCGAATCTCGGCGAACGGCCCGACGCAGCCGCTGGCCTGCAGCCAGCGCGCGTAATGGCCGAACAGTTCGAAATTCGCGCCGAGCTGCCGCACCGAATTGAACGAGTACGCGTGGAAGTGCTCGAGCGGCGAATCGGCAAGGGTGCGCGCGTCGGTCTGCAACTGCCGCCGGAACGCGGCGATCGGATTGACGACCGGCAGGCGCCGCAGGTGACGCTGCAGCGCGGCGAGCGATGCGTCGCAGAGTTCGCGCTCGCCGAGCGGCGTAAATCGTCGTTTCGCGCATTCGACGTACGGCGGCAGCGTCATCGGCGAGCTGCCACCGACGAGCCCGTTGTAGTCGAAATCCTCGGCCACGTAGTAGCCGCTGTTGTGGAAATAGCCGATCTGGCGCTTCACGCGGTCGATGGCGTCGATGCCGATCGTCGTCTTCGTGTGTTGCGTGCGGTAGCTGCTGCCGCGCGTGTCGGGCAGGAACCACGCGTCGACCTCGACGATCATCAGGTGGCCGCGCGCGACCTGCGTCTCGATGTGCTGGTCGAGCGGCTCGTAGATCGAGTGTTCCTGCACGACGATCCCGTAGAGCCGCTCCAGTTCGTCGTGTGGAAACTTGAAGAACGTGAACTGGTCGCCCTCGAAGTCGAGCGCGATCGTAAACGGCAGCGCCGCGTACGGATTCAGGCCCCACCACCGGAGCACCTCGAGCCACATGTCGACGTAGCAGTTGGTCTGCTTCCAGACCATCTCCTGACTATGCAGCGGGTGCGGCCGGTAGTGGCGTGCGCGATGACGCACATCCTCGAACGACGCGTCTTCGCCGTCGCGGGAAACGAATTTCATCGCGCGCCCCACAGGACGTCGCGCACGTCGCTCGGCCACGCCTCGATGTCGAAGCCGTGGTGGCGGAACAGCGCGAGCGTGAGCCGCTCGAGACCGAAGCCGACGCAGCCCGTGTGCGCGACGTCGTCCGTCGCGGTGCGGATGTTCCACAGCAGGCCGAAATGGTCCATGTGGTAGTTGAAGCTCAGGCATGCGGTCTGGCGGTCGTCGCGCTCGATCGGGATCAGCAGCTCGAACTTCAGGTTCTGCTCGCGCTGGCTGTTCGCGACGATCTTGCCGCCGCGTCCGAAGAACGGATCGTTCGCGAGATCGATCGCGTTCGGCAGGCGCAGCGCCTCGATCATCCGCGTGCCGCGCTCGATCCACGTTTCGCGGAACGCGACGATCTGTTCGGGCGTACCGATCCGCACGTACTCGCGCATCCGGAACAGCTGCATGCGGGTCGGGTCGAGCGACGGCTCGTGCCGGAAGCAGTACGAGAACACGTCGACGATCCGGCCGTCGGCGGGCAGTGCGCCCGCACGTGCGACGACGGGGTAGACGGGGTAGCACGCGGCCGGCGTCATCACGACGTAGGTCGGCTTCTGGTTTTCGGTCCAGTCGTCGCCGCGATCGAGACACTGCAACAGGCGCTGGTGCTGATGCTCGTCGCCGCAGAACGCATGCACGCTGCCCGCGAGCTGCGGGAAGCTCTTCATGTATTCGCTGCGCTCGAACTCGAGGCGGCTCATCGCCGGCGGGAAGCGCAGCACTTCGGCCTGCTGGTCGGCGCCGATACGCGTGACGAATGCGTCGAGCGCTTCGACGACGCGCTCGAATCGTTCGCTGCGGCCGAACAGGCCCTGGATGCCGGTCGAGACCAGCAGGCCCGCGTCGATCAGTTCATCGCGCAGCGGATTGACGCCTGCGCGGTCGAGCGGCGCGTCGGCTGGTGTGGCGGTGGTGGAAGGTACGGCGAGGCGGTCGTTCACGAATGTTTCTCCAGCGTCGCAGGACGCAGCGCGAGCAGCAGGCTCGCAGTATTGGCGGCAATGCGGTCGTTGCTGATCATCAGCGGCGCCGCGAGCAGGTCGCGAATGTGGCGGCCGATGCTGAACGGCGTGCCTTGCTTGTAGCCGGCCATCCCGCAGATCATCATCGCCTGGTGCGCGACTTCGAGCGCGGTCGTCGACACGTAGGTCTTCAGCGTGTTGATCTCGGCGGCCCGGGCCATGCCGGCCGACCACGAGCCCGACGCCGCGTTCGCATGGAGGCGCAGCACGGCGTCGACGCGGGCCTGCATCGCCTGCATCAGCGCGAGCGATTCGGCGATGCGTCGCGCCGCGGGCGACGGCGCGCCGTCGGTCTGGCGCGCCTGCGCACGGAAAAACTGGTGTGCGCGATGGAACGCGTCGCCGGCCACGCCGACCCATACCGCGGCCCACAGGATGTGCGAGACCGGCACCATCGTTTCTTCGGCGATCTTCGCGAACGGGACCGGCAGGCACTGCACGGCGGCACCTTGTGCATCGAGCACGAAGCCGTTGCTGCAGGTGCCGCGCATCCCGAGCGTGTCCCATTCGCCGCGGCGCGTGAGCGTATAGCCGTCGCGCAGCAGCGTGACGAGCACCTGCTCGGAAGCCGGTGCGTCGGCGTCGCGTCGCGCGGTCGCGAGGATGCCGTCCGCGTAGTCGCCATACGAGATCGTCGGCGCGGCTTTGTGCAGCCGGAACCCGCCGCCGTCGGTTTCGAGCGCGCACTGACTCGCGCGCAGGTTGCCGCCGACGCCGTCTTCCGACGTGGCCGATGCGAGCAGCCACTGGTGGCGCACGAGCTGCTGCAGGAACAGCTTGTGCCAGCCCTGGTCGGCAGCATGGTCGACGATGCACGCGACCTGGATCTGGTGCATCGCGAACACCATCGCCGACGACGCGCAGGCCTGGCCGAGAATCGAGCAGGCCGACGCGATGTCTTCCAGCGACGCGCCCGCACCACCGAGATGGGACGGCACCATCGCGCCGAGCAACCGGCGCGCGCGCATCGCCTCGATCGCCTCGACGGGGCAGCGCGCGTCGCGATCGACCGCATCCGCATGTTGCGCGGCGATCTGTGCGACGGCGTGCGCGGCCTCGTCGAGCCGATGCGATTCGCTGTCGGCCGCGAGTTCCGGAAGCAGCGCGCTCATGCCGAATGCTCGGTGCGTTGGAGTGTGGCGATCGTGTCCGCGAGTGCGTCGATGCTGCGGAACAGGTTGCGGTTCAGCATCTCGTCGGGAATCTCGATGTTGAACTGCTTCTCGATCGCGAGCATCAGCTGGATCGTGTCGAGCGAGGAGAGGCCCGCTTCGTAGAGGTCGTCCCCGTCGCCGATCGAATCGATGGCGGCTTCAAGGTGGGCGACGTGCTTGAGGATGGTTCTGATTTCGTTTTTCACGTGCTGCTCCGGCGTGCATGGTGTCGTCTGCTCGGGCAGACGCGCGATGTGCGCTGACGTCCCCCCGGCAGTCCGGCATCAGTAGACCATTGGCAGGCACGGCGTTCTGTTCGCCACCCTACAAACAGCTGACCCGGCACGCTTGCGGTGCCGCAGCACCACGCTGCGCCCGGCCGCCGATCACGCGCGCGATGCAGCCGGCACGCCCGAATCGGCCGACAGGATGCGCTTCATTTCGTCGCGCACGATCGCGCGGCAGCCGCACGACATCTTTTCGAGGCCGTCGAGGTCGGCGAGCTCGATCGAGCTGCGGTACTGGCGGATCAGGCCGAGCTTCTGGATTTCGCCCGCGGCATCCGTGACGGTTTCGCGCCGCACGCCGAGCATTTGCGCGAGCATGCTGTGCGTCACCTGGATCTCGATGCTGCGCGTGCGGTCGTACGCGAGCAGGAACCATCGGCATAGCTGATGTTTCAGCACGTGATGGCGGCTGCAGAACGTGATCTGCGACACCTGCGCCATCAGCAGCCGCACGCAGACGAACACGAGATGACGGATCACCGGCGACGTGTCGAATGCGGCGGCGAATACGCGCCGGTCGAGCCGGTAGACGAAGCCGTCGCGGCAGGCCACCGCACGGCAAGGCATCCGGCCGCTGCCGCCGATCACGTCGTCGCAGACCACGCTCTCGCTGCCGATCTCCGCGACTTCCAGCGTCATGCCGCCGGAGGACACGTACTGCAGCGAGATTGCCGTCGTGACGGGCAGGTACACCGCGGTGAGCATTTCACCGGGTTCGCACAGCACTTGCCCCGATTTCAGGTGGACGAGCTGAAGGTGGGGCGCCAGCGTGGCGAGTTCGTCGCGGTCGATGGCCGCGAGAAACCGGTTGGCATCGAAGCTGTGGGAAAGCTCGATCATGCCGTTCGCATGGGCGACGGCGTCGTGGGCCTGGAGAGTCACGGCACATCCTCGTAGGGTGGCGGTCGCGCGTCGTCGTGGCGGTCCCGGAGAAACGGGAATTAGCACGATCGTGCGGACTTTTGTTCATTGAAAATCGAATGACGACGCTGCAAAAAGGCTAGCACGCGATTGAAATCGATCAATTGCACATTACGTCATTTCACAAAGTTTGACGATTTTGCTTGAGCGGAAACGTCATGTAGATTTAATGATTCATCTCCGTTGAATTAATCATCCCGAAACGGAATACGGTGCAGGTTGGGTATTCAATGTCGATCGGGAATCAATCGGATCACGGTGCCAAGCGTACGTGAAAATCATCAGGCATACATTGAACATTATTTGACAAATAAGCGGGGCGCGCATAAATGTCCAGCAGGATCAATGGTTTGTGCGAGATGTGTGCGGTAGATGACAGAGCGCGGAATGCGTGTGCCGATTCAAATTTGAGACAGTTTCAAACGAGCGTGTGAAGCGTCGTGGCGCCGGAAAGCGATGTTCGCGACGTCACGGAAACAATTGAAAATCGGCTGTAAGTATATGAACGACAAGCCTCGCGGTCCGATCTGTTTGCCCTGGCTTCACGCCCTTCAATTGATCAGTCAAATCACTTGCTGTGTCCATGGCCGGAAGAGTGTCCGGAAATGAGACGTTTTTTATGGTGCGAGGCCGAGTATTCCGGGGATCTAAATCAGGCGTGATTCATATATTAAGGATGGGCGGGTATTGGCACGTAAATCGCTTATTCGAATTCGCGTGTCGAAACGGGACGGTCGACTCGATCCGGCGGTAACGAGTCGATGGTCGGTCGGAATCAGGGTTGTGGGCCGCAACCGCTGTCAACGTCCGGACGCGCATCGCGATAACGAATTCCGTGCATGGGGCTGCAGGCGGCGCGGACAATAAAAGGGATACAGACATGCTTCATCTTCACTCGAGCTACACGGCGAACGCCATCCTCGATGCACTTCCGGAGGACAGCATCCGCACCATCGCACCGCATCTGGAACTCGTCCGGATCAAGGCCGGGATGCTTGACCGGGTTGGCGAGCCGATGCGCCATCTGTATTTTCCGACGACATCGATGATGTCGGTGCAGCACCTGATGGAGGACGGTGCGATGGTCGAAGTGGCGGTGGTCGGCCGTGAAGGCGTGGTCGGCCTCGGGACGCTGGTCGGTGGCGTCGCGGCGTCGAGCCGGGTTGAGGTGCGCATCGGCGGGATGGCGTATCGCGTGCCGAGCTGCGTGATGCGGGCTGAATTCGAGCGATCGCCGGAGACGTACCGGCTGCTGCTCAACTACTGCCAGGCGGCGATGGCGCAGATCTCGCGCAGCGCACTGTGCAACCGGCATCACTCGGTCAGCGAGCAGTTGAGCCGCTGGCTGCTGCTCGCGCACGACCGGATCGACGGCGACGAGCTGGCCGTCACGCAGCAGACGATCGCGAACATGCTCGGCGTGCGGCGCGAAGGCGTGACGGAGGCAGCCGGCAACCTGCAGGAAGCCGGGCTGATCCGGCAGCGCCGCGGTCGCATCACGGTGCTCGACCGCGACGGTCTCGAACATCACTCGTGTGAATGCTACGACCTGATTCGCGCCGACTATCGCCGGTTGCTCGGGGCGCGCGGGAATGCGAGGCAGGCGCCGGTTCGCCCGCGCATGCCGGAGGTGCGTTGCGGATTCCCGGCGCATGGTGCGTAACGATGCAGTCGATGTCTGGTGGAACGAATACGTTGCGACGTGCCGCGATCGCGGCAGTCGACGTCGTGCTCGTGCTGGCGGGGGCGCTTGCGGCGCAAGTCGCGTCCGGCCTGGCGTGGCACGGGCTGTCCGATGCGCAGCGTGGCGCGATCGCACTGTTGTGCGTGCTGACGGTGGCGCTGCTGCCGCGCTACCTGCGCACCGTGCGCGGTGGCGTGACGGTGCAGGGCGGTGCGCACGTGCTGACGCAGACGCTGGTGGCGGTCGTCTGCGCGAGCGTGCTGACGGTGGCCGGCACGATGTGGATCATGAATCGCGGCGGCACGGTCACGGCACGCTGGATCGTGGATACGGTGCTGGCCGGCGGCGCGGCGTTGCTGCTCGGTCGCGCCGCGCTGCTGGCATTTGTGCTGACGCGCGACGACCCGCGAGCGCGGCAACGCCGGGTCGCCGTGGTCGGCGCAACGGCGTACGGGCGCGTGGCGATCGAGCGGATGCAGCTCGCGCCGAGCAGCCCGTTCGTGGCGGCGTGCGTCTTCGATGACGACGCGCCGGCCGCCGCGGTCGGCATCGGCGGCGTGCCGGTGATCGACGACTGGACCACGCTGCGCGACATGATCCGCAGCGGCCAGATCGACGAAGTGTGGCTGACGCTGCCGATGTCGCACGAATGGCGGATCCAGCGCATCGTGCGCGAGTTGCGCGACGAATTCGTCGAGCTGCGGCTGTTGCCCGACGTGCGGCAGATGGCGGTCGTCGATCGCTCGGCGACCGACGTGCTCGGCATGCCGGCGATCAATCTCGCGACCACGCCGAGCTCTGCGCCGGAGCTGTGGGCGAAGTTCGCGTTCGACCGGCTGTTCGCGTTCGGCGTGCTGATTCCGTTGCTGCCGCTGCTGTCGATGCTGGCCGTCGCGGTCAAGCTGTCGTCGCCGGGGCCCGTGCTGTTCAGGCAGCGCCGCAAGGGCGTGGACGGCCGCGAGTTCGACATCCTGAAGTTCCGGACGATGCGTGTGCATCGCGCGCAGCCGGGCGTCTTGCGGCAGGCGTCGCGCAACGATGCACGCATCACGCGTGTCGGCGCCTTCCTGCGGCGCACGTCGCTCGACGAGCTGCCGCAGTTCTTCAACGTGCTGTTCGGGCAGATGTCGGTCGTCGGGCCGCGTCCGCACGCAATCGAACACGACGACCTCTATCGTCAACTGATCGACTGCTACATGTACCGCTATCGCGTGCGTCCGGGCATCACCGGATGGGCGCAGGTGAACGGCTACCGCGGCGAGACGCGCAAGGTCGAGGCGATGGCGGCGCGCGTGAAGTTCGATCTCTTCTACATGCAGAACTGGAGCTTCTGGTTCGACATGAAGATCATCCTGTTGACGATCGTGCGCGGCTTCATCGGGCGCAACGCTTTCTGAGGATGACGAAACGTCAGGAAAGCCGTGTGTTGTGCGGTCGAACGTACCGACCGGAACGATGGAGGCGGACACACTGACGGCACAGCAGCATTCCGCGCCGCGGAGTGTCCGGCGACGCTTCTTCGCGTCGCAGCCATCGGAACAGTCACGATCATGTCAACGTCGATTCGGGAGCGAAGCGCACCGGTACTGCAGGACACGCGCGCGGAACGGGGCGTCGGCACAGCCGCGCACACCGCGCGGTTGCGCGGCCTCGCAGTCAACGGGAAATTTACCGCGCAGCGCATGACGGGCGTTCAGCGCGTGGCATACGAACTGACGGCCGAACTTGCGCGCATCGCGAGCGCCGGCGACGAACCGTCGCTCGTCGTGCCGGCCGATCACGATCCGGCGGCCATGCCGGCCGGCGCACGGCCGCAGACCACCGGGCGCCGGCACGGTGCGCTGTGGGAACAATGGACACTGCCGCGCACGACGCGCGGCCGGACCCTGCTGAGCCTGTGCAACATCGGCCCGCTGGCGAAACGCGATCAGCTGGTGATGATTCACGACGCGGCGATCTTCGATCTGCCGGCCGGCTATTCGCTCGCGTTCCGTCTGTGGTACCGCTTCGCGTTCTCCATTCTGAAGCGGCGCGCGCGCCATATCGTGACGGTGTCGCATTTTTCGCGGGCGCGGCTGGCCGCGCGCCTGGGTGTGCCGCCGGCGCGCCTGTCCGTCGTGCCGGGCGCAGTCGATCATATCGACCGGATCGATGCCGATCCCGGCGTGCTGTCGCGCCTGAATCTCGAGACGGACGGCTACGTGCTGTTCGTCGGCTCGCTCGCGCCCGGCAAGAATCTCGGGCGCGCGCTGGCCGCGATAGCGTTGATGCGCACGTCGCACCCGACGTTGCGCTTCGTGATCGCGGGCGGCGCGAATGCGAAGATATTCGGTGTACGCGAGGCCGGCCTGCGCGAAGACGATCCGTACGTCACGTGGGCCGGTTACGTGACCGACGGCGAACTGAAGGCGCTGTACGAGCACGCGGGATGTTTCGTTTTTCCATCGTTGTACGAAGGATTCGGACTGCCGCCGCTCGAGGCGATGCGATGCGGGTGCCCCGTCATCGTTTCGCACGAGGGTTCGCTGCCGGAAGTCTGCAGTGGGGGCGCGCTGTTCTGCGATGCCTATTCGCCGCCGGACATCGCGGCCGCCATCGCGCGCGTGATGGATGAGCCCGAACTGCGCACGCGGCTGCGCACGATGGGTCGCGAGCATGCGCAGCAGTACAGCTGGCAGCGCTCGGCGCGCGCGTTGCTAGACATCGTCCGTGCCGATGCCTGACGCGCGGTGACGCAGTCCCGCGCAACGGCTGGATCGATGCCGGCGGCGCCTGCGTCAGACGAATCCGGCGATGTCGGGTTTTCGCGTCCGTCCCCGATTTTCGGCCGCTCGGCCTGCACGCTGATTCCGGTCAACACACGCGTGTTCAATGGGTTTATCCTGCGTCGAATGCGTCCTGCGCTTCATGCTGCCGGGCGCGCATCCGGACGCGCGGCCATGGCGGTGACGCTGCTTCGCCGCGCACCGGCGCGACACCGCGCGCCGCACTTTTTCGCGCGGAACCCGGAACAGGAGAGACGACCATGGCGCTCGACCAACAACAACGGCAGACGCTGAAACAGCGGCTGAACGAGAGCGAGCAGACGCTGCGTGCGGAGATCCGCACGAGTGAAGACCAGCGCGCGTCGGAATCCTATGCGGACCTTGCCGGCGCGGCACCGGACGAGGGCGACGAGGCGAACGCGGATCTGTTCGTCGACGTCGATCATGCATTGATCGGCATGAAGCTGACCGAGCTGCGTGCGGTCGGCCGCGCCCAGCAGCGGATGCGCGACGGCAGCTACGGCGAATGCATCGATTGCGACGGCGCGGTGGGCTACGAGCGCCTGCTGGCGCGACCGACCGCCGAGCGCTGCACGCATTGCCAGTCGATCTACGAGCGGCGTTACGCCACGACACCGCGCGCCTCCCTCTGACGTCGCGGCCGCAACGGCGCTGCACGCGATGCGTAGCGGGCGTACGATGAAGGTCGGGCGCCCGGCAGCGTCGACATGCGATGCCGGGCGGGCAGACGCCGTCGCGCCAGCGCACGGCGCCATCCACGTGGAAGGGAGCCACGCCGATCATGCCGATCCACAATGCCGAGTGCGCGGCCGTGTTCGCCGAGATCGCCGACATGCTCGAGATCCAGGGCGCTAATCCGTTTCGCGTGCGGGCCTACCGCAATGCCGCAAGGACGATCGCCGACTACGGTCGCGATATCCCGGCGATGGTCGCGAACGGCGACGATCTCGGCAAGATTCCGTCGATCGGGCCGGATCTCGCGTCGAAGCTGCGCGAGATCGCCGCGACCGGCACCTGCGAATTGCAGCAAACGCTGCGACATGCGCTACCGGGTGCGATCGTCGAGTTGCTCGACGTGCCGGGGCTGGGCGCGAAACGCGTGAAGGCGCTGCATGATGCGCTGCACGTCGATTCGCTCGAACAGCTGCGCGCGGAAGCGAAGAACGGGCATGTGCGCGAACTGCCGGGCTTCGGCGCGAAAACCGAAGCCCATCTGCTCGAAGCGATCGACGATCGCCTGCAGCGCGAGCCGCAACGCTTCCTGCTGCCCGATGCCGCACAATCGCTGATGCCGTTGCTCGACCGCCTGCGCGCGGTCGCGGGCGTCCGCCAAGCCGTGCCGGCCGGCAGTTTCCGTCGCCGCCGCGAAACCGTCGGCGATCTCGACATCCTCGTCACCGCAAGCGACCCGGTCGCCGTCGCCGATGCGTTCGTCGACTACGCCGACGTGGCGCGTGTGCTCGCGCACGGCACGACCAAGTCGAGCGTCGTGCTCGCCAGCGGGTTGCAGGTCGACTTGCGGGTTGTCGATGCCGATGCGTTCGGCGCGGCGCTCGTCTATTTCACGGGATCGAAAGCGCACAACATCGCGCTGCGCAGGATCGCCCAGGCCGGCGGCCTGAAGATCAACGAATACGGTGTGTTTCGCGGCGACGAGCGGATTGCCGGCGACACGGAGGCATCGGTCTACGCCGCCATCGGGCTGCACGAGGTGCCGCCCGAGCTGCGCGAGGATCGCGGAGAGATCGACGCGTCGCGGGCCGGCACGCTGCCGGCCCTGGTCGAACGCAGATATCTCCACGGCGACCTGCATGCGCATACCGATGCGTCGGCCGGACGCGACAGCCTGCGCGCAATGGCGGCTGCGGCCCGTACGCGCGGGCTCGCGTACCTGGCCGTGACCGACCGCGCACCGCATGCCGGCCGCGGCCGTCACGATTTCGACTGGCTCGCGCGGCAGCTCGACGAGATCGATCGCGTCAATGAGGCTTTCGACGATTTCGTGCTGCTCAAGGGGGTGGAAGCCGGCATTCGCGAGGACGGCAGCCTCGACGTGCCCGATACGATGCTAGGCCGGCTCGATCTGGTGGTCGGCGCGGTACGTGACGGCTTCGACCTGTCGCGCGACGCGCAGACCGATCGGATGCTGCGCGCGATGGACCATCCGCATTTCACGATTCTCGCGCACCCGACCGGCCGCGTGCTCGGTGAACGCGAGGCATGCGAACTCGACGTGCCGCGCGTGATCGCGCAGGCCGCGGCGCGCGGCTGTTTCGTCGAACTCGATGCACAGCCGCGGCGGCTCGATCTGCCCGACATCTGGTGCCGGGAGGCCGCGAAGGCCGGCGTGCCGGTCGCGATCGGCTCGGATGCGTGCCGCGTGGACGAACTCGACAACCTCGCGTACGGCGTCGATCAGGCACGGCGCGGCTGGCTGACGCGGCCCGACGTGCTGAATACGCGCACGCTCGCGCAACTGCGGCCGCTGCTGGCACGTACGATGGGCGAGGGGAGCAGGACGAAGCGGAGCCGGTCGAAGGGCGCGTGAACGCGGCGGGCGGCGCTTGGCGCCCGCCGTGCGTTCACTTCATGCCGGCACGGTCATGCGAGCACGCCGGCCGCCGGCACATAGGGCAGGCCGAGCGCCAGCGCGACCGCTTCGTACGTGATGTGCCCGTCGCAGACGTTCAGGCCCGCGCGCAGATGCGGATCGTCGGCCATGGCCTGCTTCCAGCCCTTGTCCGCGAGCGCGAGTGCATGCCCGAGCGTCGCGTTGTTCAGCGCGAAGGTCGACGTGCGCGCGACCGCGCCGGGCATGTTCGCGACGCAGTAGTGCACGACACCGTCGACGATGAAGGTCGGGTCGGCATGCGTCGTCGCATGCGAGGTCTCGAAGCAGCCGCCCTGGTCGATCGCGACGTCGACGACGACCGCACCCGTGCGCATCGTCGCGATCATGGCGCGCGTGACGAGCCGTGGCGCCGATGCGCCCGGCACGAGCACCGCGCCGATCACGACATCGGCGTCACGCACGGCTTCGTCGACCGTATGCGCATTCGAGCAGACGGTCGAGATCCGGTTGGCGAACACGAGGTCGAGCTGGCGCAACCGGTTCACGTTGTTGTCGAGCACGGTGACGCGCGCGCCGAGGCCGACCGCCATCTGCAGCGCGCCGGTGCCCACGACACCCGCGCCGAGCACGACGACGTGCGCGGCCGGCACGCCGGGCACGCCGGCCATCAGCAGGCCGCGGCCGCCGCGCGGGCTTTCGAGATGAGTGGCGGCGACCTGGATGGACATGCGTCCGGCCACCTCGCTCATCGGTGCGAGCAGCGGCAAGCCGCCGCCGGGGCCCGTCACGGTTTCGTACGCGATGCAGACCGCGCCGGATTTCACGAGCGCGGCTGCCTGGTCGGGATCGGGCGCGAGATGCAGGTATGTATAGAGGATCTGGCCGCGCCGCAGCATCGCGCATTCGGCCGGCTGCGGTTCCTTGACCTTGATGATCATGTCGGCGCGCGCGAAGACTTCGTCTGCGGCGTCGCAGAGCGATGCGCCGGCGGCCGTGTAGTCGTCGTCGAGCAGGCCGATCGCGGTGCCCGCGCCGCGCTGCACGAGCACGCGATGGCCGTGCCGCGTCAGTTCGTGTGCGCCGGCCGGCGTGAGGCCGACGCGATATTCGTGGTTCTTGATCTCCTTCGGCACACCGATCAGCATGAGTCGCCTCCATGGCCTTCGTTATCGTTGTCGTGCGAGCGGCACGATCGTGCAGCGGCATGCCGACCCGCGGTACTGGAATAACAGGGTAGTAGCACGTCAAGGGAAGTCAAGCGGCCGCCCCGTGCGACGCTCACGCGCACTGCATCGCACCATGCGCAGCCGCGGGTTGCGACCGGAGGTCGCAATGCACGCGTTGCCGGGTTTCGGTATCGTCATGCGTGGCGCGGGCCGGGGCCGCGTGCCGGAACCCTTCCGGCAGAACAACGAGACAAGGACACTACCGACATGACCGGTGCGTATTTCAGCGTGCCGACGCTTTGCGCGATCGCGCTCGTTCACGTCTACTGGGCGTTGGGCGGGCAGCGCGGCAAGCGTGCGGCGATTCCGGAACAGGATGGCGTGTCGCTGCTGCGGCCGACCGTTATCGGCACGCTTGCCGTCGCGGCGGCGCTGCTGGGCGGCGCATGCGTGGTCGCCGCGCGTGCCGGCTGGCTGGGGCGCAACGCGTATCCCGGCACGATCGCATTCGCGGTCGTTGCGTTCGCACTGATTTTCGCGGTGCGCGCCGTCGGCGATTTCCGCTATGTCGGCTTCTTCAAGCGAGTTCGCGGGTCGCGTTTCGCACGAATGGACACGCTGTATTACTCGCCGCTGTGCGCGGCGCTGGCGCTGTCGATCGCGTCGATGTTCTGGCCGTGGTGAACGGCGCGCGGGTCGGCTCGCTGTCGTGCCGGGCCGGGTAGGACATTCGGCCGGTACGGCATCGATCGAACCGACGCCGCTTTCGACGAAGAACGGATTCCCGTGACAGGCGGGCGACACCGGCGATCCGTTCGCCGATGCCGGCCGGGGCGTCCAGGCCGTCCGGGTCGACGGGCAGGCCGGCGCTGCGGCGCGTGGCTGGAAAGCCACAGCCATCGGCTGCGCACGCCGCAGCACAATCGCCCGCGCCGCGCGCGCATCGGGCTGCCATCGCGCCGTCCTTGCGCATTCCAGCTTTCGGATTTTTCAATTGTTGCGATTTTCGATGCATTGAATTGCATCGAACCCCCTCGTAATGGAACCGGTTCCATATATAATTCGCGGCACTCGTCGCCGGGCCCGAAAGAGGGTCGTGCACGTTGCGCTTGCCGTCGGCAAACGCGGCGTCTAAGTTGAATAAGGGTCATGGCGATGGCGGGCAGATGCCGGTCGAAAGGCCGCCATTTGTCTGATGATCAGGCCCAATAAGAGGTCGATCCGTACAGCGCAGCCGGAACCGGCGCGTCGTGCGGCTGCATGAAGGCGCCGCTGCGCAGTGCGCGGCCGCTGCCCGCATCGAGGTTGTTCGCAACACACGAAAGAACAGGACGGCCGGCCGCGTGCGGCATGGCTGCCGTACCGGATACGACGCATGCGGAGTGCGCGCGTCCGGACCCCGATCCCCAACGATCAACACCCGACCATGTCCACGTCACCTGACAAACCCAACTCGCGCCGCCGTTTCCTGCGCACGTCGGTCGCGCTCGTGCCGATCGCGTCGGTCGCCGGCTGCGACCTGCGCTCGTCGTCGCCGTCCGCGACGACGGCCGGCAACGCACCTGCCGCCTCGTCCAGCGCCGAACGCGCCCCGTACAAGCCGACTTTCTTCGATGCGAAGGAGTGGGCGTTCGTCCAGGCCGCCGTCGACCGGCTGATCCCGGCCGACGCCGAAGGCCCCGGCGCGCTCGAATCGGGCGTGCCCGAATTCATCGATCGCCAGATGGAGACGCCATATGCGCACGGCGCGACGTGGTACATGCAGGGGCCGTTCCAGCAGGGCGTGCCTGAGCTCGGCTACCAGTTGAAGCTGGTGCCGCGCGACATCTACCGGCTCGGCATCGCGGCCGTCAACCGCTATTGCGAAAAGACGCACGGCAAGGCGTTCGCGGATCTCGATGCATCGACGCGCGACACCGTGCTCGGCGCGCTGGAGAAGGGCGGCGCGCAGATCGACGACGTGCCGCCCGGCGTGTTCTTCGGCCAGCTGCTGCAGAACACGCGCGAAGGTTATTTCTGCGATCCGGTGCACGGCGGCAATCACGACATGGCCGCGTGGAAGATGATCGGCTTTCCGGGCGCGCGCGCGGACTTCATGGATTTCGTCAACCAGAGCGGCAAGCCCTATCCGTACGGCCCCGTCTCGATCAACGGGGAGCGCAGCTGATGGCCGCAGAGAAAAAGCCGCATGTCGATGCGGTGATCGTCGGCTTCGGCTGGACCGGCGCGATTCTCGCGAAGGAACTGACCGAAGCGGGCTTGAACGTGGTCGCGCTCGAGCGCGGCGAATATCGCGATACCTATCCGGACGGCGCGTATCCGAACACGATCGACGAACTGACCTACAACATCCGCAAGAAGCTGTTCCTCGACCTGTCGAAGACGACCGTGTCGATCCGCCACGGCCTGCAGGACACCGCGCTGCCGTACCGGCAGCTCGCCGCGTTCCTGCCGGGCGAAGGCGTCGGCGGCGCCGGGCTGCACTGGTCGGGCGTGCATTTCCGGATCACACCGGAAGAGCTGCGCCTGCGCAGCCACTATGAAGAGCGCTACGGCAGGAAGTTCATCCCCGAAGGGATGACGATCCAGGATACGGGCGTGACCTACGAGGAGCTCGAGCCGCATTTCGACTTCGCCGAGAAGGTGTTCGGCACGTCGGGTCAGGCATACAAGGTCGGCGGCAAGGTGGTCGGCGATGGCAATGTGTTCGAAGCGAACCGCAGCGACAACTTCCCGCTGCCCGCGCAGCTCAATACGTACTCGGCGCAGCGCTTCTCCGATGCCGCGAAGTCGCTCGGCCTGCATCCGTACCGGCTGCCGTCGGCGAACACGTCGGGCCCGTACACGAACCCGTACGGCGTGCAGATGGGTCCGTGCAACTTCTGCGGTTACTGCAGTGGTTACGCGTGCTACATGTACTCGAAGGCGTCGCCGAACCTGAACATCCTGCCCGCGCTGAAGCAGGCGCCGAACTTCGAGCTGCGCTCGAAGTGCCACGTGCTGCGCGTCGATCTCGACGACACGAAGAAGCGTGCGACGGGCGTGACCTATGTCGATCCGGCCGGGCGCGAAGTGCACCAGCCGGCCGATCTCGTGATCGTGGCCGCGTTCCAGTATCACAACGTGCACCTGCTGCTGCTGTCGGGCATCGGCAAGCCGTACGACCCGATCTCGGGCGAGGGCGTCGTGGGCCGCAATTTCGCGTACCAGAACCTGTCGACGATCAAGGCGTTCTTCGACAAGGACACCTACACGAACCCGTTCATCGGCGCGGGCGGCAACGGCGTCGCGGTGGACGATTTCAATGCGGACAACTTCGACCACGGCCCGCTCGGCTTCGTCGGCGGCTCGCCGCTGTGGGTGAACCAGGCCGGCGTGAAGCCGATCAGCGGCATCGCGACGCCGCCTGGTACGCCGCAGTGGGGCTCCGCGTGGAAGAAGGCCGTGAAGGACAACTACGCGCACACGATCTCGATGGACGCGCACGGCACCAACATGTCGTATCGCGACGTCTATCTCGACCTCGATCCGACCTATCGCGATTCGTACGGCCAGCCGCTGCTGCGGATGACGTTCGACTGGAAGGACAACGACATCAAGATGGCGCAATACGTGACCGGGCAGATGAAGAAGATCGCGGAAGCGATGGGGCCGAAGGCGATCGGCGTGTCGACGCGCGAGTTCGGCAAGCACTTCGATTCGCGCGCGTACCAGACGACCCACCTCGTCGGCGGCGCGATCATGGGCACCGACCCGAAGACGAGCGTGCTGAACCGCTACCTGCAGTGCTGGGACGTGCACAACGTGTTCGTGATGGGGGCGTCGGCGCTGCCGCAGGGCATCGGCTACAACCCGACCGGGA
This sequence comes from Burkholderia sp. BCC1999, assembly GCF_905339975.1. Classification (NCBI taxonomy): domain Bacteria; kingdom Pseudomonadati; phylum Pseudomonadota; class Betaproteobacteria; order Burkholderiales; family Burkholderiaceae; genus Burkholderia; species Burkholderia sp. BCC1999. Next base: position 77,039 of record NZ_CAJPHP010000023.1, read on the forward strand.
TCATCGCGGCGCTGGCCTACTGGTCGGCACGCGCGATCCGCGAGCAATACCTGAAAAATCCCGCCCCGCTGGTGACCGTATGAAGAGGACGATGAACCACAACGTCGCACGCCGGATGTCGCGCGCGCTGGCGGCCGGTGCAGCCTGGGCCGCGCTCGGCTTCGCGGGCCCGACGGCGTTTGCGCAGCCGGCAACTCCCGTGGCAACTCCTGCGGCGGCTTCCGGCCCGGCGGCCGCACCCGCGGCCCAGTCCGCCGATGCGAACCTGATCAAGCGCGGCGAATATCTCGCGCGCGCCGGCGACTGTATCGCGTGCCACACCGCGAGCGGCGGCAAGCCGTTCGCGGGCGGGCTGAAGTTCGACACGCCGATCGGCGGCATCTACTCGACGAACATCACGCCGGACCCGAAGACGGGCCTCGGCGGCTGGACTTACGAGGACTTCACGCGCGCGGTGCGCGAAGGCGTGCGCAAGAACGGCGACACGATGTATCCGGCGATGCCGTTCCCGTCGTATGCGCGCCTGACCGACGACGACATGAAGGCGCTGTACGCGTACTTCATGCATGGCGTCGCGCCCGTCGAGCACGAGAACCGTGCGGTCGACATCGTGTGGCCGCTGTCGATGCGCTGGCCGCTCGGGATCTGGCGCAAGATGTTCGCGCCGACGCCGAAGCCGTTCGATGCGGCGCCGTACACCGATCCGGTGGTCGCGCGCGGCGCGTATCTCGTGCAGGGTCTCGGCCACTGCGGCGCATGCCACACGCCGCGCGCGCCGACGATGCAGGAGCGCGGGCTGACCGACGCGGACGGCCTGGACTTCCTGGCCGGCGGCGCGGCGATCGACGGCTGGGTGCCGACGAGCCTGCGCGGCGAGCCGCGCACGGGCCTCGGCACGTGGAACGAAACCGAGATCGTGCAGTTCCTGAAGACGGGCCGTACGCTGCGCACGGCTGCATTCGGCGGGATGACGGACGTGGTCGGCCACAGCATGCAGCACATGACCGACGACGACCTGAACGCGATCGCGCGCTACCTGAAGACGCTGCCGCCGCGCGTGCAGGGCGAGCAGCCGCACGTGTACGACGCGGCTGCCGCGAAGGCGCTGCAGGCCGGCGACGCGAGCAAGCCGGGCGCGGCCGTCTATCGCGACAACTGCATGGCCTGCCACCGTAGCGACGGCCACGGCTACACGCGCGTGTTCCCGGCGCTCGCCGGCAACCCGGTCGTGCAGGGCGACGATCCGACCTCGCTGATCCACGTCGTGCTCGAAGGCAGCGCACTGGAGGGGACGCGCACCGCGCCGTCGACCTTCACGATGCCGCCGTTCGGCTGGCGCCTGTCGGACCAGGAAGTCGCGGACGTGTCGAACTTCGTGCGCACGAGCTGGGGCAACACGGGCGCGCCGGTGACGGCCGCGCAGGTCGCGAAGGTGCGTAAGAGCGTGCCATCGACGCGGCCCGAACCGCCGCCGGGCGCGCGGTTCCCGCAAGCGTCGCGCTGACGGAGGCGGCGGGGCGCCAGCCCCGCCAGTCCGATTTGCTTCAAGGCGCCGCCGCACCCGCGCGGCGCCTTTCATTTCGCCGGGGTTGCACCCCGCAAAGGCGCGTCGCCGCGTGAAATTTTCGCGGCCGCGCGCCATTCTTCCGCCTCATCCCTTATCCTTCCATTCTTGAACCTTACTAAATAGTTACAAGAACTTGGGAGGGGGGATGCCTCATGACGTCAGCCTGATTGCGTTGCTCGCGGCCGGTTTCGGTCTCGCGATGATCTTCGGTTACCTCGCGTCGCTGCTGAAAATGCCGCCGCTCGTCGGCTATCTGCTTGCCGGGATCGTGATCGGCCCCGGCACGCCCGGTTTCGTCGGCGATTTGTCGCTCGCCCAGCAGCTCGCGGAAGTGGGCGTGATGCTGCTGATGTTCGGCGTCGGCCTGCATTTTTCACTTGGCGATCTGCTCGCGGTGCGCAAGATCGCGCTGCCGGGCGCGGTCGTCCAGATCACCGTCGCGACCCTGCTCGGCGGCGGGCTCGCGCTCACGTGGGGCTGGAGCCTCGGGGCGGCGCTCGTGTTCGGGCTCGCGCTGTCGGTCGCGAGTACCGTCGTGCTGCTGCGAGCGCTCGAAGGGCGCGGGCTTGTCGAGACGGTCAACGGGCGCATCGCGGTCGGCTGGCTGGTGGTCGAGGATCTCGTGATGGTGCTCGTGCTGGTGCTGCTGCCGCCCGTCGCGGGGCTGCTCGGCGGCACGCCGCCCGGCGACGCGCACGCGGCCGGCGGCAGCGTGTGGGGCACGCTCGGCGTCACGATGCTGAAGGTCGCCGCGTTCATCGCGCTGATGCTGGTGGTCGGCAAGCGCGTGTTCCCACGCATTCTGTGGCTTGTCGCGCGCACCGGTTCGCGCGAGCTGTTCACGCTGTGCATGATCGCGGCCGCGGTCGGCATCGCGTTCGGCGCGGCGAAGCTGTTCGACGTGTCGTTCGCGCTCGGCGCGTTTTTCGCCGGGATGATGATGCGCGAGTCGGAATTCAGCCGACGCGCGGCCGACGAGACGCTGCCGCTGCGCGACGCGTTCTCGGTGCTGTTCTTCATCTCGGTCGGCATGCTGTTCGACCCGAAGGTGCTGCTTGAAGAGCCGCTGCACGTGATCGAGGTCGCGGCGATCGTGCTGATCGGCAAGACACTCGCGGCCGTCGCGCTCGTGATCGCGTTCCGCTATCCGCTCAATACCGCGCTGACGGTCGGCGCGGGCCTCGCGCAGATCGGCGAATTCTCGTTCATCCTCGCGGGGCTCGGCCGGGCGCTCGGGCTGCTGTCGGCCGAGGGGCAGAGCCTGATCCTGGCCGTGGCGCTGATCTCGATCGCGATGAACACGCTGCTGTTCGCGATGATCGATCCGGCGCTCGCGTGGATCCGCAAGCATTCGGCGTTCGCGCGCAAGCTCGAGGCGCGTGACGATCCGCTCGCCGCGCTGCCGATGTCGACGCCGCAGACGCACCTGACCGGGCAGGTCGTGATCGTCGGCTACGGCAAGGTCGGCACGCGAATCGCGCATGCGCTGGACGAGCGCGGGATCGCGTATGTCGTCGTCGAGCAGAACCGCGAACTCGTCGAGAAGCTGCGCGCGGAAGGCATTGCCGCCGTGTCGGGCGACGCGATCGAGCCGATCGTGCTCGTGCAGGCCCATATCGCGCGCGCCGGGATGCTGGTCGTCACGCTGCCGGACGTGTTCGACGTGCGGCAGATCGTCGAGATCTCGCGCACGCTCAACCCGACGCTCGAGGTCGTGCTGTGCACGAACAGCGGCGACGAGGCCGCGCTGCTGTCGCATGAAGGAATCGGCACCGTGTTCATGGGCGAGACCGAACTCGCGCGCGGGATGACCGAGCACGTGCTCGGCCGGATGGTGAAGCCGGTCGCGGCTGCGCATTGACGGCGCGCGGCATCGCGCCGCGCACCGGGCAGGACACGGTGGCCCGCGCGGCCGCCGGCCCCGCGGGCGGCGTCCCGATCGATCAGTAGAACGTCTCGAGCGTCAGCTCCTGCGCCATCACGCGATTGCCGGCCAGCAGGCCGCCGTCCACCGGCAGCGCGACGCCGGTGATGATCCGCGCGGCCGGCGAGCACAGGAACAAGGCAGCCTGCGCGACGTCGTCGGGCGTCGCGAAATCGTCGAGCGGATACCACTTCCTCAATTGCTCGAATACCTGCGGGTTGCGCTGCACGCGCGCTTCCCACGCGGGCGTCTTCACGGTGCCCGGCAGCACGATGTTCGCGCGTACGCCGTCGCGGCCGTATTCGATCGCGAGCGATTTCGTGTAGCTGATCAATCCTGCCTTCGCCGCGCTGTAGGCCGGGTGCCCGAGCGCGTGCACGCCGTTCACCGAACCGATGATCGCGATCGCGCCGCGCCGGCTTGCGCGCATGCCGGGCAGCACGGCTTCGACGCTCACGTAGGTGGCCGTCAGGTTCGCATCGAGATCGGTGCGCCAGCTGGCGGGCGTCGTGTCGCGCAGCGTGGTCGATGCGGCCGTGCCCGCGTTCGCGACGAGCACGTCGACCGGCGGATGCGCCTCGAGCATCGCGCGCAGTCGCTCGGCGTCGGTCAGGTCGTCGACGACCGCCGTCGCGCGTGCGTCGCCGAGCGTATCGATGAAGCGGTCGAGCGACGCGCGGTCGCGATCGAGTGCGAGCACGCGGTCGCCGGCCGCAAGGAAGGTACGGCAGAGCGCCTGGCCGATGCCGCCGGCGGCGCCCGTCACGAGGGTGGTGCGTGTCATGTCGGCTCCTTGGGCAGGCTCACAGGCCGAGCGCGGCGCGCGCTTGCTTCTCGTTGTCGCGCGTGATCAGCGTGCCGGACGTCAGCACGAGCGGCGGCGGCGCCTGGTTCTTCGTGATCCAGTCGTACATGTTGAGGCTCGTCTGGTAGCCGTGCTGGCGCGGATTCAGCAGGATCGACCCGTAGAAGCCGGTCGGCTTCGGCTTCGCGAATTCGTTGAGCGCGACCTGGCTGCCATTGATGCCGACCGCGACCATCGCGTCCGCGCCGATGCCGCGCCCTTCGGCGGCGCGCACCGCGCCGACCGTCGTGTCGTCGTTCGAGCCGAACGCGACCCAGCGCTTGAAATTCGCGTGCTTGGTGAGCGCGATGTTCGCCGCGTTGAACGCACCTTCGGTGTCGGCCGTCATCTCCGGCGCGTCGATCACGTTCGCGGCCGGGAAGCCGGCGGCCTTGAGCGCATCGACCGCGCCGGCCGTGCGTTCACGCGCGGTCGGCAACTGGTCGTAGGCGATCCGGATGATGCCGACCTCGGCCGGATTCCAGCCGCGCCGCTTCGTTTCGTCCGCGATCGCCTGGCCCACCTGCTGGCCGATCTTGTACGCGGAGATGCCCATGTGCGGCACGCCCGGGAGCGGCGCGCCGTGGCCGTCGACGAGCTGGTCGTCGACCGACATCAGCTTGATTCCCGCGCGCTTCGCCTTCGCCGCGATGCCGGGGCCGAGCTTCACGTCGGGCGCGCAGACGATCACGCCTTGCGCCTTCTGCGCGGCGAGGCTGTCGAGCGCGGTCGACACCTTTTCGCCGCTCGGCGTCGCGATCTTGATCAGCGTGAAGTGCTTTTCCTTCGCGGCCTGCTCGGCGAAGCGCCATTCGTCCTGGAACCACGGATCGTCCGGCTGTTTGACGAGGAAGCCGATTTTCACGTCGGTGGCATCGGCGGCCCGGGCCGGGGCGCCGCCCAGCAGTGTGACGCTCGCGGTAGCCAGCACGAGTGTTTTCCAGTGGAATCGCATGCGTCTCTCTCCGTTGTTGTAGTCCGGCGCGCAGGCAAGGCCGCCCGCGGCGCGCAAAAATTGTAGGAGGACGCGGCGGGAACGCTCAAATAATGCGGAGTGTTCCTAGAGAGTGGGATGAAGGCGGGGGGATGGGCGATGCGCATGCGGCATCGCCCGTACGACGTGGTCAGCTCGCAGCGGCCTTCGTCGGCGCGGCCGTGCCGGACTGCGCGGCCGTCTTGAGCGGTACCGACGGTTTCTGCGAGGCAGCCGTTCTGGCCGGAGCTGCGGCCTTCGGCGCTGCGACCGTCTTCTGCGGCGCAGCGGCCTTCGCCGGCGCATTCTTCTCGGGCTCGACCGGCGCATCGGGCGGCACGCCGAGCAACTGTAGCGAGCCGCTCGTGACCGACGCGAACACCGGGCCGGCCACCGTGCCGCCGTAGTAGCCCTTGCCGCGCGGCTCGTCGATCATCACGGCGACGATCAGGCGCGGGTTGCTCATCGGCGCCATCCCCGCGAACAGCGCACGGTACTTGCCCTTCGCATAGGTCGCGCCGACCTGCTTGCGCGCGGTACCGGTCTTGCCGCCGATCCGGTAGCCGTCGACGCGCGCGCGGCGCCCCGTGCCGCCTTCGCCCACCGCCATCTCGAGCATCGAGCGGATCGACGCGGCCGTTTGCGGCGACGTCACGCGGTGGCCGCGATGCGCGTCGATCGTCTGCTGGTCGGTGCCGTTCTTCAGCAGCGACACCGGGTGCAGCGTGCCGTCGCCTGCATAGGCCGTGTAAGTCTGCGCGATCTGCAGCAGCGACATCGACAGGCCGTAGCCGTATGCCATCGTCGCCTGCTCGATCGGCCGCCAGCGCTTGTAGCCGCGCAGCCGGCCCGACGCGACACCCGGGAACGTCAGTTCCGGCGCGCGGCCGATCCCGTACTCCTGGTATTTGTTCCAGATCGTTTCGGCGGGCAGGTTCAGTGCCAGCTTCGCGAGCGCGACGTTGCTCGACTTCTGCAGCGCCTGCGAGACGGTCAGCGACCCGTGGTTCGACGTGTCGTGAATCACGGCCGGGCCGATCTTGTAGGTGCCCGGCGACGTGTTGATGATCGTGTTCGGCGTGACCTTGCGTTCGTCGATCGACAGCGCGACGACGAGCGGCTTGATCGTCGAGCCCGGCTCGAACGTGTCGATCACCGCGCGGTTGCGCAACTGCTGGCCGGTGAGGCGGGCGCGGTCGTTCGGGTCGAAGGTCGGGTAGTTCGCGAGCGCGAGGATCTCGCCGTTCTGCGCGTCGAGCACCACGACGCTGCCGGCCACCGCGTTGTTTTCGACCACGGCTGCCTTGAGCTGGCTGAACGCGAGCTGCTGGATGCGGCGGTCGATCGTCAGTTCGATCGTCGCGCCGTGCTGCGCGGGGACGAGCGGGCGCGTATCCGACACGATGCGGCCGAGCCGGTCGCGGATGACCTCGCGCTGCCCGGACGTGCCCACCAGGCGCGCGTTCGCCGCGAGCTCGACGCCTTCCTGCCCCTTGTCCTCGACGTTCGTGAAGCCGACCACGTGCGCGGCCGATTCGCCCTCCGGGTAGAAGCGCTTCGAATCGGCGATCTGCGTGATGCCGTCGATCGCGAGCTTGTCGAGCCTGCCGGCGGTGTCGGCGTCGACCTGCCGCTTGAGCAGCACGAACGTCTTGTCGTTGCCGAGGCGCCGCTTGACCTCGACGAGCGGCATGTCGAGCAGCTTCGAGATCTGCGGGTAGTCGGTGTCGGCGACCTGCTTCGGGTTCGCCCAGATTTCATAGGTCGACAGGCTGACGGCGAGCATCGCGCCGTTTCGGTCGACGATGCGCCCGCGCGTCGCGTCGAGTTCGATCGTGCGCTGGTAGCGTTTCTGGCCCTGGCCGACGTAGAACTCCTTGTTCGCGACCTGCACCCAGAAGGCGCGGCCGATCAGCGCGGCGAATGCAAGAAACACGATGATCACGATCAGCCTGGAGCGCCACATCGGCAGGCGCGACGCGAGCATCGGGTTCTTGGTCGCGGCCGCGTACGGATCGGCGGGGTGGGTCTTCTTTTTCACGCTCATGCAATGGCCGGGTCGGGCCGCCGAAGGGCGGCAAGTCAGTCTGAATAATGCGATTGTAATAAATGAGTAAACACCGTGTGGGGAAAGTGTGTTCCGGCCCCGTGAAAAAACGTCAAACGGCGCATCGGTCTCACGCGGAAACAGGGCGAGGAAGCGCGCGGCCAAAGCGGGATGTCGGTGCCACGGCTGGCGACCAGCGCGAGCGCTAGGCCGCGTGTTGCTTCGCGGCTGCGGATACCGGTGCCGGTCGATCGCGGCCCTCGACGCAGCGTGATCATTTGCCCGGGCCTCGATTATTTCTTTATGCCGGAAAATGAAAAACGCCCCGAAAAGGGGCGTCGTTAATAATGAATATCGAAATGAATATCGCTGATGCCGGAATAAACCCGAAAACCGCAGACGATTTACATCGATGAATGCTAGCGGGCGACGGAAATGAATTCCCGGTATTCCGGCTGGGTCGTGCAGCGATCGACTTCCTGCAGCCGCCATGCACCGGCGTGATCGCCGGCGAGTACGGCGGGGCCCTGTTCGCGCTGCATCGCATCGAACGACAGTCCCTTCAACTGGCAGACGGCGTTCCCGCTATCGGCCGCGCAGAGCGCCATCGCGCCCTCGACGTCGCGAACCTTGCCCCAGGTCGGAAGATCGATGCCCTGATGTGCCTCGCGCGACCACAGCCCCTCGTCGGTATCGACCCACAGAACCGCGAAGGCATGCCGGGTTGCCGATTCGCTGCCATTAATCCGAATGGTGAGGCGCATTGTGATCGTCTCCTAAAAAAATGACACATTCGACCGTTTTGACTTGATCAGTCTAGATAGACTGGTGTGAAACGCAAGTGTTAATCCGCAATAAATCCGTATTGAGTCTATTGCGGTTTCAGATGAAACGACGTCTGACGATTCGTGGTCATTCCGGAGCGCCATGCAATTGCGGGCGTTACCGGCGATTGCAGCGCTGGCGTGCGCATCGATGACGTTCGAGACATGGGATGACATGGCGGTCGGGCGCGTCGATCTGTCGCGCTCGGTCGGCCATCAAAGGCTGCGCCGGCGGATGCGAGATGACGCAGTCCGGGCGTTGCCCGGCCGGATGTTTCAGCGTGTTGACGGCGCCGCCGGCACGACACACTCCGACAATCGCGTACAAATCGGCACACTTTCACGAAACTTTCGGGACAGACTTGCATACGGTCGGGCCCCACACTGGGAACATCCCGATCCCGTGCCGCGGACGCCCGTCCGCGGCGGCTGCCGCCGCCTCGTGCCAGAGACGCGATCGACGTGATCGCAGGCCGCATGCCCGATCGGGATTGCCAGGGCGCGCGTCAGCCCCGGCCCGGCCGGCGAGCCGTGCGCAGTCCGCAACCGCGGGCGCCGCGCCGCCCGGCCGATTCTTCGAAGGAGACTATCGTGCTGATCTGGAAAACCGCGTTGTCGCTCAACTGGCGCACGAGCCTCGTGTCGCCGGCCAGCGCACCGGTCGCGGCGGCGAACGTCGGACGGCTGGTGTTGACCGGCGCGACCGGCTTCATCGGCAGTACCGTGCTGACGGCGCTCGTCAATGCAGGGCTGCTCGAACGCATCGTGTGCGTCGTGCGTGCACAGGATCGCGGCCACGCCGTTGCGCGGCTGCGCGAAGCGGCGCTGCGTGCGGGGCTCGCCCCGTACTGGGCGTCGCGCCTGACCGAGGCGAACGTGGTCGTCGGCGCGCTCGGCGACGTGTGGCACGGCGCCGATGCACCGCGCCTTGCCGGTGCGACGCACGTGATTCACTGCGCCGGCCATGCATCGCCGGCCGACGGCGCGCACCTGCGGGCCGACATCGCCGATGCCGTGCATTTCGCCGAACGCTTCGCGCGCGCACCGCGCCTGCAGCGCTTCGTGTACGTCGGCACGGCCTATGCGCATGCGGGCCGCGGTGGAATCGTGCAGGAACAGACGACGGGCGATGTGGCGGACGACACGGCGCCCGACGACGACGGCCTGCCGGGCGCGGTACTCGCGGCCGGCTACCTGCACGCGAAGGCCGAAACCGAACAGCGCCTGCGCGCGCTCGGGCTGCCGCTCGTCGTCGTGCGGCCGTCGCATGTGGTCGGCCACACGGTCCTTGGCACACGGCCCGCGCCGAATTCGTTCTGGATGTTCCGGCTCGCGCACGCCGCGCGCCGCTTCACCGCCCGGCCGATGACGCGTATCGACATCGTGTCGGTGGACGACGTGGCGCGCGCGACGATGCTGCTGGCCGTGAAGCCGACGCTCGCGCACGACGTCTATCACGTGTCGGCCGGCGACGAGGCGCCGCAGGTGGCGCAGATCGTGCGTGCGATGGACGAGGCGGCGGGGATGACGGGGGCGCCGCGCTACGCGGCGTGCGCGCCGGCCGAACTGCCGCTCGTGGTGCGCGACGTGCTCGGGCGCTCCGATCCGGCACTCGAGCGTGTGATCGGCCGTGCGCTGCAGCGCTGCGGGGAATTCGCGACGGTCGATCGCGTGTTCGATAACCGCCGCGTGCGCGACGAAATCGATTTCGAACCGTTGCCGTTCATCGATTACGTCGAAGAATGCATGCGCACGTCGCGCGGCGTGGCCGTGACCGAACTGATGCGCGGCGCGTTGCACTGATCGCCCGCACCAGAGCGGTGCCTGTTCCCGCGCATGGCGGGAGCGGGCGCCGCCATCACGCGTTGCCGCCGAGTTCGATGAGCCGGTCGAGCGCGCGGTAGATATCTTCCAGGCCGTCCTGGCCGAACCGCGATTCGAGCTGCCGGTACTGCTCGTCGATCCGCGGACCGATTTCCGTCACCAGTTTCCTGCTTTGCGGCGTCAGGCTGACCAGCAGCCGGCGCTGATCTTCCTGCGCGCGCGTGCGCGTGATCAGGCCGTCGCGCTCCATCCGTTCCAGCACGCCCGTGAGGCTCGGGCTCAGGATGCAGCAGCGCCTGGCGATCTGTCCCGCTTCGAGCGCATGCGCCGGTTCGCCGTCGAGCACGCGGATGATCCGCCATTGCTGTTCGGTCAGCGCGAATTCCTTGAGAATGGGGCGAAACAGACCCATCAGCGTTTCGCGGGCCTCGAGCAGCAGCATGGCCAGGTTGCGATGGTCGAGCGTACGGTTCATCGGGGTGGGTAAAGGGCGGGGACGCATCAATCTTAACAGCCGAAGGTGATGAATTTCGCATCTCAGGGTAATCGAGGTTGCCAGCGCCCGATTGTTTACTTAAGATATTAACTATTGACGATGCGCCGCGACGCGCGGCAGGGGAATGACGCATGGAGCTGTCTTGCACGACCGCCGCGGCGCCGCCGTTGCCGGTCGCCATCGGTACCGTCTACGGCGCGCTGCTCAACGAGCGCGCGGCGCTCGACGCGCTCGGCGATGCCGTGAACGCACCGCCTTACGGCCGCCCGCCGCAGGCGCCGATCCTTTATATCAAGCCCGCCAACACGCATGCGGCCGACGGCGCGGCCGTCGTCGTGCCGGCCGGCGTCGATGCGCTGGAGATCGGCGCATCGGTGGCCGTCGTGTTCGCCCGGCGCGCGACGCGCGTCCCGGCCGCGCAGGCGCTCGACTACGTGCACGGCTTCACGCTCGCGAGCGACGTGTCGGTGCCGCATCCCGATTACTACCGTCCGGCCGTGCGCTTCAAGTGCCGTGACGGCTTCTGCCCGCTGGGTCCGGCCATCGTGCCGGCTGCCGCGCTCGGCGACGTCGACGCGATCGGCCTGACCGTGCGGATCGACGGCGAGGCGGCGGTGTCCGCGTCGACCGCCACGCTGATTCGCCCGGTGCGCGACCTGATCGCGCACGTGACGGCTTTCATGTCGTTCGACGCGGGCGACGTGCTGTTGCTCGGCGTCGCGGGCGGCGCGCCGCGCGCCCGTGCGGGCAGCACGATCGAGATTTCGGCCGCCGGCATCGGCACGTTGCGGCATACGCTGATTGCGGAGGAAGCACGATGAAGACGGCGCGCGTGATCTACAACGGCGCACTGCATGCGGCCGAACCGGCTGGCGACGGCATGATCCGCCTCGATACGGGGCGCGTGGTCGCCGAGGACGGGGTGTCGTGGCTGCCGCCCGTCGCGCCGCGCACGACGTTCGCACTCGGCCTGAACTACGCCGACCACGCGAAGGAACTCGCGTTCAAGGCGCCGAGCGAGCCGCTGATCTTCCTGAAGGGGCCGAACACGTTCGTCGGCCACCGGTCGCGCACCGTGCGTCCGGCGGATGCGACGCACATGCACTACGAGTGCGAACTGGCCGTCGTGATCGGCCGGCCCGCGCGCAACGTGAGCCGCGCGCAGGCGCTCGACTACGTGGCCGGCTACACGGTCGCGAACGACTACGCGATCCGCGACTACCTCGAGAACTACTACCGCCCGAACCTGCGCGTGAAGAACCGTGACACCTGCACGCCGCTCGGGCCGTGGTTCGTCAGCCGCGACGAGATCGGCGACGCGGGCAACCTGATGCTGCGCACGACCGTGAACGGCCAGGAGACGCAGCGCGGCAGCACGCGCGACATGATTTTCGACGTGCCGGCGCTGATCGAGCACATCAGCGGCTTCATGACGCTCTCGCCGGGCGACCTGATCCTGACCGGCACGCCCGAGGGGCTGGCGGACACGAAGCCGGGCGACGAGGTCGTGACCGAGATCGAAGGGATTGGCCGGCTCGTGAACACGATCGTCGGCGAAGCAGACTACTATCGCGCCGGCTGAGCCCGTCGCCCAAGGAGAGCACATGACCATCAAGCACTGGATCGGCGGCCGCGAAGTCGAGAGCCGCGAGACCTTCACGACGCTGAACCCCGCAACGGGCGAAGTCATCACCGACGTCGCATCGGGCGGCGAGGCCGAGGTCGACGCGGCCGTGCGCGCGGCGAAAGAAGCCTTCCCGAAATGGGCGAACACGCCTGCCAAGGAGCGCGCGAAGCTGATGCGCAAGCTCGGCGAGCTGATCGAGAAGAACGTGCCGATGCTCGCGGCGCTGGAGACGCAGGACACGGGCCTGCCGATCGCGCAGACGAGCAAGCAGCTGATTCCGCGTGCGTCCGAGAACTTCAACTTCTTCGCGGAAGTGTGCGTGCAGATGAACGGTCGCACGTATCCGGTCGACGACCAGATGCTGAACTACACGCTGTACCAGCCGGTCGGCGTGTGCGCACTGGTGTCGCCGTGGAACGTGCCGTTCATGACGGCCACGTGGAAAACGGCGCCGTGCCTCGCGCTCGGCAACACGGCCGTGCTGAAGATGTCGGAGCTGTCGCCGCTGACGGCCGACCAGCTCGGCCGGCTCGCGCTCGAAGCCGGGATCCCGCCCGGCGTGCTGAACGTCGTGCAGGGCTACGGCGCAACGGCCGGCGATGCGCTCGTGCGCCACCCGGACGTGCGCGCGGTGTCGTTCACCGGCGGCACCGTCACCGGCAAGCGGATCATGGAGCGTGCCGGTCTCAAGAAGTATTCGATGGAGCTCGGCGGCAAGTCGCCGGTGCTGGTCTTCGACGACGCCGATTTCGATCGCGCGCTCGACGCGTCGCTGTTTACGATCTTCTCGATCAACGGCGAACGCTGCACCGCCGGTTCGCGGATCTTCGTGCAGCGCACGATCTACGATCGCTTCGTGCAGGAATTCGCGCGTCGCGCGAACAACCTGGTGGTCGGCGATCCGGCCGATCCGGCCACGAATCTGGGCGCGATGATCACGCGCCAGCACTGGGAGAAGGTGACGGGCTATATCCGCATTGGCGAGCAGGAAGGCGCGCGCGTGGTCGCGGGCGGCGCGGACAAGCCGGCCGGGTTGCCCGGCCATCTGCGCAACGGCAACTTCGTGCGTCCGACTGTGTTCGCCGACGTCGACAATCGGATGCGCATCGCGCAGGAAGAGATCTTCGGGCCGGTCGCCTGCATCATCCCGTTCGAGGACGAAGACGAAGGGCTGCGGCTCGCGAACGACACGGCGTACGGTCTTGCGTCGTACATCTGGACGCAGGACGTCGGCAAGGTGCATCGTCTGGCACGCGGGATCGAGGCCGGGATGGTGTTCGTAAACAGCCAGAACGTGCGCGACCTGCGCCAGCCGTTCGGCGGCGTGAAGGAATCGGGTACCGGGCGCGAGGGCGGCGAATACAGTTTCGAGGTGTTCGCGGAGATCAAGAACGTGTGCATCTCGATGGGTTCGCATCACATCCCGCGCTGGGGCGTGTGACGGGCGCGGGGCGCCTCGCCACTCGAAAGAATCATGGAGACTTAACGATGGGCAAACTGTCCCTCGCCGCGAAGATCACGCACGTGCCGTCGATGTACCTGTCGGAATTGCCCGGCAGGCATCACGGCTGCCGTGAAGCGGCGATCCGCGGCCACCAGCTGATCGGCGAGCGCTGCCGCGCGCTCGGCGTCGACACGATCGTCGTGTCGGACGTGCACTGGCTCGTCAATGCCGGCTATCACGTGAACTGCAATGCGCGGTTCTCGGGCACCTACACGAGCAACGAGCTGCCGCATTTCATTCGCGACATGGAGTACGCGTATCCGGGCAACCCGGCGCTCGGCCGGCTGATCGCCGAGACGGCCAGCGCGCGTGGCGTCGCGACGCGCGCGCACGAGATCGACAGCCTCGAACTCGAATACGGCACGCTCGTGCCGATGCGCTACATGAACGCCGACCAGCATTTCAAGGTCGTGTCGATCGCCGGCTGGTGCATGTGGCATCAGCTCGACGAAAGCCGCCGCTTCGGCGAGGCGTTGCTCGAAGCGATCGAGAAGAGCGATTCGAACGTCGCGTTCCTCGCGAGCGGCTCGCTGTCGCACCGCTTCAACGACAACGGCAGCCCCGAGGAGTCGATCCACCAGATCAGCCGCGAGTTCTTCCGGCAGGTCGACCTGCGCGTGGTCGAGCTGTGGAAGCAGGGCGATTTCAAGACCTTCTGCGCGATGCTGCCCGAGTACAACACGCACTGTCACGGCGAAGGCGGCATGCACGACACGGCGATGCTGCTCGGGCTGCTCGGCTGGGACCGCTACGACAAGCCCGTCGAGATCGTCACCGACTATTTCGCGAGTTCGGGCACCGGGCAGATCAACGCGATCTTCCCGCTGGCCTGAGGGCTGCGGCCCGCCAAGCAATCGAATCCGACCGGAGATTTGCCATGCCTCACATCGTCGTCGAATACACCGCGAACATCCGCGACGACGCGCGCATTCCCGCGCTGCTGCGCACGATCAACGCGACGCTGATCGCGCAGGACGGCGTGTTCCCGACCGGCGGCATCCGTTCGCGCGCGATCGAGCTGCAGGACTACTGCGTTGCCGACGGCACGGAGGACGATGCATTCGTCCACGTGACGCTGAAGATCGGCTCGGGCCGCACCGACGCGCAGAAGAAAGCCGCGTGCGACGCGCTGTTCGACGCGATCAAGGCGCATTTCGCCGAGCTGTACGCGAAACGCTACCTCGCGCTGTCGATGGAACTGACCGAGTTCAGCGAAAGCGGCTCGTACAAGCACAACAACATCCACGCCCGCTACAAGCGGGCCGGCTGAACCCCATTCCCGATCCGACCATGCTCGAACCCGCCATCATCGACCAGCTCGCGCGACGTCTGCACGACGCCGAACGCGAGCGCAAGCAGATCCGCCAGATCTCGCTCGACCATCCCGACATCACGATCGACGACGCGTACGCGATCCAGCGCGCGTGGGTGACCCTCAAGCTCGCGGAAGGCCGCACGCTGAAAGGGCACAAGATCGGTCTCACGTCGAAGGCGATGCAGAACTCGTCGCAGATCGACGAACCCGACTACGGCGCGCTGCTCGACGACATGTTCTTCGCGGACGGCGGCACGATCCCGACCGGCCGCTTCATCGTGCCGCGCGTCGAGGTCGAGCTTGCGTTCGTGCTCGGCAAGCGGCTGTCGGGCCCGAACTGCACGATCTTCGACGTGTACGACGCGGTCGATTACGTCGTGCCCGCGCTCGAGATCATCGACGCGCGCAGCCAGTCGATCGACCCCGATACGAAACGGCCGCGCAAGGTGTTCGACACGATCGCCGACAACGCGGCGAACGCGGGCGTCGTGATCGGCGGCCGGCCGGTGCGGCCGCAGGATGTCGACCTGCGCTGGGTCGCGGCGATCATGTCGCGCAACGGCGTGGTCGAGGAAACGGGTGTCGCGGCCGGCGTGCTGAACCATCCGGCGAACGGCGTCGCGTGGCTCGCGAACCGGCTGTCACGCTTCGACGTCGCGCTGGAACCCGGTCAGATCGTGCTCGGCGGCTCGTTCACGCGGCCGTGCGCGGCGCGTTCGGGCGACACGTTCAGCGTCGACTACGGTCCGCTCGGGACGATCCAGTGCTACTTCGAGTGAGGTGAGCGAACGATGCAGATTCCGTCGAATGTGTTCAAGGCCGCGCTGGCGTGCGGCGACGCGCAGGTCGGGCTGTGGCTCGGGCTCGCGAATCCGTACAGCGCCGAAGTCGTCGCGGGCGCCGGTTTCGACTGGCTGCTGATCGACGGCGAGCATGCGCCGAACACGGTGCCGACGATCCTCGCGCAACTGCAGGCGATCGCGCCGTACCCGTCGCATCCGGTCGTGCGCGTGCCGTGGAACGATCCGGTGATCGTCAAGCAGGTGCTCGATCTCGGTGCGCAGACGCTGCTCGTGCCGATGGTGCAGAGCGCGGACGAAGCGCGCGCGGCCGTGGCGGCGACGCGTTACCCGCCGCACGGCATTCGCGGTGTCGGCAGTGCGCTGGCGCGTGCATCGCGGTGGAATCGCGTGGGCGATTACCTGCATCGCGCGAACGACGAAATGGCCGTACTCGTGCAGGTCGAGACGCGCGCGGGGCTCGATGCGATCGATGCGATTGCGCGCGTCGAAGGCGTCGACGGCGTGTTCATCGGGCCGGCCGATCTGGCCGCCGATCTCGGGCATCTCGGCAATCCGGGGCACCCGGACGTGCAGGCCGCGATCGACGGTGCGATCCGGACGATCAAGGCGGCCGGCAAGGCGCCGGGGATCCTGAGTGCGGATGAAGCGGCCGCGCGGCGCTATCTGGAAGCGGGTGCGCTGTTCGTCGCGGTCGGGGTCGATACGACGCTGCTGGCGAGGAGTGCGGAGCGGTTGGCCGCGCAGTTCAAGGGGAAGGGCGGCGAGGCGGTGAAGAAGGGCGACGGGACGTATTGAACGAAGCGGCGGCGGGCGACGGTTGTCGGGAGCCTATCCGACATATCAGTAAGTGGGCCGCGACCGTTCACACCTGCCGTCGGTCGCACCTATCCCTCAGCTCGTCGCCCCGCCTCCAAATACCTTCCCGGCGTCGTCCCCAACGCCCGCCGGAACATGTCGATGAACGCGCTCACATTGTCGTACCCGAGATCGAGTGCGATCGTCGTCACCGGCACGTCATCCGCGATTCTCTCCAGCGCCCGCAGCAGCCTGGCCTGCTGACGCCACTGCGCGAACGTCAGCCCCGTCTCGGCGACGAAGCGGCGGCTCATCGTCCGCGCACTGATGCCGGCCCATTCGGCCCATTCCTCCAGCCGCCGGTTGTCCGCGAGATTCGTGGCCAGCGCATCGGTGATCCTGATGAGCCGCGGGTCCTGCGGCCGCACCAGCCCCAGCGCCTCGACTTCCGACGACGCGATTTCATCGAGGATCACGTCGGCGATCCGCGTCTGCGCGGCATCCAGTTCCGAATCGCCCCAGCTGGCCGCGCGCTGCACGGCTTCGCGCAGCAGCGGCGTCGTGCGCAGCGCGCGCGGCGTAGCCGGCAATGCCGCGCAACGCGCTTCGGCGACGAACGCCGACCAGCCGGCAATCGGCCCGAACGAACGCAGCGAATGCCGGCAATGCGGCGGAATCCAGATCGCATGAATCGCCGGCACGACCCAGTCCTGATCGTCGAGACCGATCGTCAGCAGCCCGCTCAGCGCGCCGACGAGCTGGCCGCGCGCATGCGCATGCGGCGGCGTGATGCGCGGGTCGCGTTGCGACAGCACGGCGGCGACGACGAACGGGCCATCGTCGGATGTGATGAATCGGGCGGGCAGGAGCGGATCGGACATGGCCGGATATCGGTATCGAATGGCAGTTATACCGGAGATCGGCCGGCTTCGCACGCCTACACTGCGTCCATCGATGACAACCGGAGTACGACGCGATGCGAGCCGAACAGATGCTTCCCGACCATGCCGACCAGATTGAAAACGGCGGAACGAAGATCCGCAAGGGGACCGTCGGCGCGTTCCTGGTCAACGCGCGCGTGCTGACCGACCCGAACGCTGCACCCGCCGACCGGGCGCGCGCGGAGGCCGACGCGATCGACGCGTTGCCGGCGCTGCGGGCGCTCGGCCTGTTCGACGTGCTGGAAGTGCGCGATCCCGCACTGCGCGCGTGGCTCGACGCACGCTGATGCGCGCCGGAACCGTCGATCGAGATCCCCGAATCAAGGAGTCACCATGAAAGCAGCAGTCGTGACGGGCGCCGGCGAGCGTCCCGTTCATATGGAATTCGATGCGCCGCGCGCAATGCCGGGCCACAGCCTGATCGACGTGACGGCGTCCGCATTGAGCCGGATCGCCCAGGCGCGTGCATCCGGCAAGCACTATTCGTCAGACGCGCGCTATCCGTTCGTCGTCGGCGTCGACGGTGTCGGCTGCCTCAATGATGGTCGACGCGTCTACTTCTTCGGCGCTCCCGCGCCGTTCGGCGCGATGGCTGAACGCACGATCGCGCCCGATACGCAGTGCGTGCCGCTCCCCGACACGCTCGACGACGTCACGGCCGCGGCGATCGCGATTCCGGGGATGTCGTCGTGGGCGGCGCTGACCGAACGCGCGCGGCTTGTCGCGGGCGAGACGGTGCTCGTCAATGGCGCGACGGGTACGTCGGGGCGGCTGGCAGTGCGGATCGCGAAGCATCTCGGCGCGGCGAAGGTGATCGCGACGGGCCGCAACGCGGCTGCGTTGCAGGCGTTGCTGAATGCCGGTGCGGATGCTGTCGTGTCTTTGCAGCAGGACGATGCGCATCTGGCGCGTGCGCTCGAACCGCATTTCCGTGAAGGCGTGGATGTCGTGCTTGATTATCTGTGGGGGGCCAGTGCGCAGGCGCTGCTGGTTGCCGCCGCGAAGGCGACGCCCGATGGCCGCCGGCTGCGTTTCGTGCAGATCGGCTCGATCGGCGGCGCGGACGTGCTGCTGCCGGGCGCCGTGTTGCGGGCGACGGCAATCGAGCTGATGGGGAGTGGCATCGGCAGTGTGTCGCTGCCGCGCCTGCTGGCGTCGGTGCGCGGTGTGTTCGACGCGGCCGGCCCGGCGGGCCTGGCGATCGACACGCGCGCGGTGCCGTTGTCGGATGTCGACGAACACTGGAACGATACGAACAGTCTCGTGCGTCCGGTGTTCACGATGCGCGGCGACTGAGCGGCAAGCGAACCGCCGCCTGCGGACATTGCCCGATGGTCGAGCCGCGCGGCGACATTCGGTCATTCGTCGTCGTGCCGCCGCGCGTCGGGTAAAAGGGCGACGCCGGGCGATAGACGCCCGGGCGTCACCCCTCGCGGTGGACTCAGAACCGCTGCTGAATCCCCGCCGTGACACCGACCTGCGTGGTGCCGTATCCCGCGAAATCGCGCGACACGCCGACCTTCTGGTCGTGTTTCGCGATCGCGAACGCGCCGGCCGCATACAGCACCGTGCGCTTCGACAGCGCGTAGTTCGCGCGCATCGATACCAGCGTCGGATCGGCATCGCTGCCGCCCTTGATGTTCTGGTGATAGACGGCCGCGATCAGCGAGAACGCCGGCGTGAACTGGTACGAACCGCCGAGCCAGACCATGTCGCTCAACTGGTTCGCCGCCGCGGTGTGGAACGTGCGCTTGTAGTTGCGATAGCCGGCCATCGTCTTCAGGTTGCCGAAGTCGTAGCTCAGGCCCGCGTGGATGCCCTGGATGTAGTTGACGGTATCGGCCGGCGTGACGCTGTCGGCCGCGCCGTTTTGCCGGTCGAACGTGACGACCGCCGCGAACGGGCCCTTCTCGTAGCCGACCGCGACGTCGTATTTCGAGCTGGTCTTCATGCTGCCCGGCACGTTGCCGAAGCCGTACATCGCGCCGAACTTGAAGCCGCTGTACTCGCCGTCGTAGCGCACCGCGTTCGACGAGCGCGTGAACATGCCGTCCTTGCGGCCGCCCGTCGCCATCGACGACGTGGCCCACGAGTAGTTCTGTGCGTAACCCATCGGGTCGAACGGCAGCATGTAGTCGTACGTGACGGTGTAGTTGCGGCCGAGCGTCAGTTCGCCCCATTTGCTTTTCAGGCCGACCGTCGCGCGGCGCGCGAAGATCGAGTCGGGGCCGTCGTCGAACGCGCCGTTCGCGAGGTCGATCCCGCTTTCGAGGCGGAACACGGCCTTCAACCCGCCGCCGAGATCCTCGACGCCGCGCAGGCCCCAGCGCGACGTATTCTTGTTGCCCGACTTCAGCTTGACCGAACTGCCGCCTTCCGGCGCCGCGTGGTTCGTGTATTCGATGCCGGCATCCATGATCCCGTACATCGTGACCGACGACTGCGCGTGCGCGGCGCCTGCCGCGAGGCCGGCGACGGCGGCCGATCCGGTCAGGACGGCGGCGCGAAGGGAACGTTCTGCGCGTGACTTCATTGACGGTGTCTCCTTGATTCTTGTGGGTGGGGTGAAACAGGGGCGGCGCGCAACCGGCCGCGGCGAACGCGGGTACGCGTCCGCCGGACAGGCGTGTCATTGCACGGCGGGATGCGCGCGGCGTACAGATGCGGCGGCACGTGTGCCGCCACGACCGGGTCAGCCCGCTTTCGCGAACGCCCAGCAGTCGTTGGTCGGGAATTCGATCCAGTGCTTGCCGGCCGCGCGCGGCACATGGCCGAATGCGCGCAGGCGCATCTCGCCGCAATGGAACAGGTATTCCCAGCGATCGCCGAGATACATCGACGTGACGAGGTCGGCCTGCAGCCGGTTCGCGCCCGGGCCGTCGGTGACCTGCACGCGTTCGAGGCGGATCACGGCCTGCGCGTCCTGGCCTGGCGTGAACGTATCGCGGGCGAGCGCCTGCAGTTCCCAGCCGTCGCCGGCGAGCGTCACGCGTTCACCGTCGACCGCCGCGACGCGCGCGTCGATCCGGTTGTTGCTGCCCATGAACTCGGCCGTGTACAGCGAGCGCGGCGCGCCGTACAGCTCGGCCGGCGTGCCTTCCTGTTCGATGCGGCCATTGCGCAGCAGCAGGATGCGGTCGGACATCGCCATCGCCTCGGTCTGGTCGTGCGTCACGCACAGGGCCGACAGCCCGAGCGACACGATCAGCTCGCGCAGCCACGCACGCGCTTCCTCGCGCAGCTTGGCATCGAGGTTCGACAGCGGCTCGTCGAGCAGGATCACCGGCGGGTTGTAGACGAGCGCGCGTGCGATCGCGACGCGCTGCTGCTGGCCGCCCGACAACTGGTGCGGAAAGCGTTCGGCGAGATGGCCGAGGCCGAGCTGGTCGAGCGCGGCTTGTACGCGGCGCTTCTGTTCGGCAGGCGCTACGCGGCGCAGCTTCAGCCCGTAGCCGACGTTGTCGGCGACGGTGCGGTGCGGCCACAGCGCGTACGACTGGAACACGAGGCCGAGCGAGCGCTGCTCGACGGGCAGGTCGACGCGTTTCGCGCCGTCGAAGAACACGCGGTCGTCGAGCTGGATGCGGCCGTCGGACGGCTGTTCGAGGCCGGCCACCGCGCGCAGCAGCGTGGTCTTGCCGCTGCCCGACGCGCCGAGCAGGCACACGACTTCGCCCGCCTTCAGTTCGAACGACACGCCCTTGAGGATCGGATTGGCGCCGTAGCTGAGATGCAGATCGTCGACGATGAGCTTATCCATGAAGTTTCACTCCGAAGCGCAGGGCCACGCCGAGACCGGCGCCGACCATCGCGATGTTGATGACAGAAAGCGCGGCAACCTGGTCGACGGCGCCGGTCGCCCACAGCGACACGAGCAGCGCGCCGATCACTTCGGTGCCGGGCGACAGCAGGTAGACGGCGGTCGAGTATTCGCGCTCGAAGATCATGAAGATCAGCAGCCACGCGGCGAGCAGGCCGAAACGCACGAGCGGCAGCGTCACGTCGAGCGACACGCGGCTGCGGGTCGCGCCGACGCTGCGGCCGGCTTCCTCGAGTTCGGGGCCGACCTGCAGCAGCGCGCTCTGGATGAGTCGCATCCCGTACGCGAGCCACACGACCGTGTACGCGATCCAGATGCTCCACATCGAGTTCTTCAGCTCGCGCAGGCCCGGCACGAACAGGAAGATCCACAGGAACGCGAGACCGGCGAGCAGGCCCGGCACCGCGCGCGGCAGCAGCACGAGATAGTCGAGCAGCTTGGTCGCCCAGTCGGGGCGGCGGTGGCCGGCGAACGCGACGAGCGAGTAGAAGCCGATCGCGAGCGCACCGCCGATCACGCCGATGCCGAGCGTGTTGACGATCGCGCGCACCAGGTTGTCCTGCTCGAACAGCTCGATGAAGTTCGACAGCGTGAGCACCTCGGCGAGCGCGACGCCTTCGCCCCAGTTGGTCACGAACGCGCGCAGCACGATGCCCGAGATCGGCACGATCACGGTCAGCATCAGCCACAGCGCGACGATCGCGAGCGCGACCCAGCGCCACACGCCGAGCGGCAGTACCGTTGCGCGGCCGGCCTTGCCCTTCACGGTGACGAAGCGGTTCGCGGTCTTCAGCAGGCGGCGCTGCAGCAGCACGAGCGGGAACGTGATCGCGACGATGCACACGGCGACCGCGGCCATCAGGTGATACGACGGCACGCCGAGCTTGTTGGTCAGCTTGTACAGGTAGGTGGCGAGCACGAGGTGGCCTTCCGGATCGCCGAGCACGAGCGGCAGCCCGAACACCTCGAAGCCGAGGAAGAACACGAGCACGCCGGCGAACAGCAGCGCGGGCATCGTCATCGGCAGGCTCACGTCGAGCGCGACGCGGAACGGGCGGGCGCCCGTCACGCGTGCGGCTTCCTCGACGTCCGAGCCGAGATTGCGCAGCGCGGCCGACGAATACAGGTACACGTGCGGCACGTGCGTGAGGCCGACGATCACCGTGATCGCGAAGATCGAGTACACGTTCCAGGGCACGTTCTGCACCCCGAACAGTTCCTTGAACCACACCGAGTAGAAGCCGACCGGGCCGGCCGCGACCACGTAGCCGAACGCGAGCACCATCGGCGACACGAACACGGGCGTGAGCAGCAACGGTTCGAGCCAGCGGCGGCCGGGCAGGTCGGTGCGCACCATCAGGAACGCGAGGATGCCGCCGAGCGGGATCGAGATGAACAGCATCCCGCCGGCGATGATGAACGAGTTCTTCACGGCCGACCAGAAGTCGGGATCGCTGAAGATGAACCGGAAACCTTCGATGCCGAGCGTCCTGTTCGCGTCGAAGAACGGCGCGGACAGCAGGCTCTGGAACAGGATGAAGCCGAGCGGCAGTGCGACCGCGATGGTCAGTACCGCGATGACGATCCAGCGCAGCATGCCGGCGAGCGGCTGCAGGCTGTTGACCGGCAGCGCGGGAATCGCGTCGCGCGAGCCGGTGGCGGGCGGAACGGCCGGTGCCGTGCCGCGTGTGCTGGTTGAAAGCATGAGTTCGCCCCTGCGGCCATCCGGATGGCCGCCTCAAGGAAGTCGGTAAGGGGAAGGGGCCGCCCGCGCGATGCGCGGCGGGCGGCCGGTGGTCAGCTGCTCAGCGGATCAGCGCTTGATCGCCTGCTGCCATTGCTTCAGGAAGGCGAGGCGCTTCGACTGGTCGAGATAGACGAGCAGGCCGGTGCCGATCTGGATCGGCTTCAGCGAATCGCCGAGCTCCTTCGACAGGCTCGCGGCCGACGTTTCGCCGGTCACGTCCGTGCGGATCGCGTACAGGTTCGCCTGGTTCGCGATCAGCGTCTGGCCGCGCTTCGACAGCAGGTAGTCGACCCACAGCTTCGCGGCGTTCGGGTTCTTCGCCTTCTTCGACACGGTGGCGAGGCGGCTCACGACCTGTGTGTAGTCCTTCGGAAACACATAGCCGATCGACTTGTCCTTCTTCGCCTTCGCGTAAGCGTACGAACCGATGATGTTGTAGCCGATCAGGTTCTCGCCCGACGAGATGCGCTCCATCATCGCGCCCGTGCTCGACTGCAGCTTCGGGCCGGTCGCGCCGATCGCCTTCACGAGTTCCCACGTGACCTTCTCGTTTACGTGCGCGTCCTGCGTCAGGTAGTTGAAGCCGACGCCCGATTTCTCGATGTCGTAGGTCGTGACCTTGCCCTTGAACTTGTCGGCTTGCGTGGTGAGCAGCTTGATCAGGTCGGCGCGCGTCGTCGGCACTTCGTTCTCGGGGATCAGGCGCTTGTTGTAGACGATCGCGAGCGGCTCGAACGTCGTGCCGTACGCCTGCTTCTGGTATTGCGACCATTGCGGCAGGTTCGGGCTTTCGGGCGAATCGTAGGACGCCATCAGGCCGTCGTTGACGAGCTTGACCTGCAGGTCCATCGCCGAGCTCCACAGTACGTCGGCGCTGGTGCTGCTCGCCGCGTTCTCGCTGATGTAGCGGTTGTACAGCTCGGTGCTGTTCATGTCGTTGTACTCGACCTTCACGCCGTACAGGCTTTCGAAGTCCTTGATCAGCGGACGCACGAGGCCCGTGTCGGTCGTCGAGTAGACGATCAGCTTGCCTTCCTTCTTCGCGGCGTCGATTACGCCCTGGTAGTTACCCGGATACCCGGCCGGAACCTGCGCGACGGCGCTGCCGGCGGCAGTGCCCAGGACGATCGCCAGCGCGGCGGCGAGGTGCTTCGGTGCAAACGGCATGTCTTCCTCCAGTTACGCATAGTGTTGTTCGAGTGGAGCGGATGTTAATTGCGGGGCACTTTCAGCCTGCTTTCATTTCTGTTCGCAGTCGCGCCGTTTGTGTCATGGATTTCCCGAGGTCGACGCGGCCGCGGCCGCCGGTGCCGCGGTGCGCGGCACGGTTCGAATGGGAGGAACGCGATGCTCGGGCGGGCGCACCAGCCCGTCATGACGGCGGGCTATGCGGAGGCCGCCAGCAGCTTGCCGAGGATCCGGCCGCCATGCCGCGCCTGCGCGGCGGTCAGCGCGGCATACCCGACGACGACCCCCGCGTCGCGCCGGGTGCTTCGACAGAATTCGCGAATCGGCTGCAACGCGATGCCGGCCGCACGGGCCGGTGCGACACAGGCTGCGTCGTCAATGCCGGGCGGCAGCCACAGCACGAAATGAAAGCCCGCGTGTTCGCCGGACACCGAGTACCGTCCGCCGGCGTGCTTCGCCAACTGGTCGAGCACGAGGTCGCGACGCTGGCGGTACGCGTGCCGCGCGGCGCGCAGGTGCTTCGCAAAATCGCCGTTGGCGATGAAGCGCGCCAGCGCCAGCTGGGGCGCTACGCCGACCGCGCGTGCGGTCGCATGCCACACGGCCGACAGCGCTGGCCGCAGTTCCGCCGGCACGACCATGAAGCCGATGCGCAGCCCCGAGAACAGCGTCTTGTTGAACGAGCCGCAATAGATCACGCGATCGCACGCGTCGAGCGATTTCAGCGCGGGCAGCGGGGCGGTCTGGTAGCTGAATTCGCCGTCGTAGTCGTCCTCGATGATCCACGTGCGACTGCGCTGCGCCCAGTCGAGCAGTTCGAGCCGGCGCGACACCGACATCGTGACGCCGAGCGGCGCCTGGTGGGCGGGCGTCACATAGGCCGCGCGCGCATCGGGATAGCGGTCCAGCGACGCCGTATCGATGCCTTCCCGATCGACCGGCACGTCGATCACGGACGCGCCCGCGATCGTGAAGATCTGCCACGCAGACACGTAGCCCGGATCTTCCATCAGCACCGTCGAGCCGGGCGTGAGCAGCGTGCGCGCGACGAGATCGATCGAATGGCGGATGCCGGTCGTGATGAAGATGTCGGCGGCGTCGCACGGGATGCCGCGGTATTCCCGCAGGTACGTGGCGATTTCGCCACGGAGGCTGTCGACGCCTTGCGCGGGCGTCGCGCCGAGGTCGTGCGCCGTCGCGGCAAGCAGGCTCGCGCCGAGCGCCTTCTTCCATTGCTGCATCGGCATCAGGCCGGGATCGGCGAGCCGCGCGACGAACGGGACGCCCGGGCGCACACCGTGTTCGGGCTCGGCCGCATCCTGCGCGCTTGCCGGCGCGGCGCGTGCGTCGCGGGCATGAGGCTGCGCGACCGCGCGCAGATAGCTGTCCGGCACCACCGCGCAGACCCGCGTGCCGGACCCTTGCGTGCGTGCGATGTAGCCCTCGGCGCACAGGATGTCGTACGCCGCTTCGACGGTGCCGCGCGCGATGTCCCAGCGCGCGGCCAGCGTCCGGCTCGACGGCAGCGGGCTGTCGGCGGGCAGCAGGCGCTTCAGGATCGCGTCGCGAATCGTGTCGGCGATGCATTCCTGTTTCGACTGCGGGCTGCCGGCCGCCAGCCCGGAAGGGCGCGGCAGGTCGAGCGGAATCGCGGCTTTGCCTCGCGCCATAGTGGTCCAGTCAGTGGTCGATTTAATGGTCCTTCAGCTTATATCACTTTCCCCTTAGATTGCTGTCGACCCCATCTCTCCGGACCGGAAACGGACTTGCCGCATGAAGACACGCTCATCGCCCCAGCGGGGCGGGTTGTTCCTGTTGATGCTCGTCGTGTGCCTGCCGCGCGTCACGATCGATGCATACCTGCCGTCGCTGCCCGCGATGGCCGATGCGCTGCACGGCACCGACGCGCAGTTGCAGCTCGCGCTGACCCTGTACATGGTCGGCTATGCGCTGTCGATGCTGGTATCCGGGCCATTGTCCGACCGCTACGGCCGCCGTCCCGTGCTGCTCGGCGGCCTGTGCGTGTACGTCGTCGCGAGCGCGGCGTGCGCGCTGTCGATCAACATCCCGGCCCTCATCGTCGCGCGCATCTTTCAGGCGCTGGGCGGCTGCATCGGCACGGTGATCGGCCGCGTCATCGTGCGCGAACGCTATCCGGCCGAGACGCAGGCCACGATGCTCGGTCATATCTCGGCCGGCATGGCGCTGTCGCCGGTGGTCGCGCCGCTGGCCGGCAGCGCGATCGCCGAGTGGTTCGGCTGGCGCGGCGTGTTCGGGTGGCTGGCGGCGGGCGGGCTGGTTGCAACCGCGATGGTGCTGCGTCATTTGCCCGAGACGCGCGAACGCGATGTGCGGCCGGCGCCCGGCCCGGGGCTCCTGCAGACTTACGCCGGCCTGTTGCGCGAACGCCGTTTCCTGCGCTATTCGCTGGCCATCAGCTTCGTCTACTGCACGTACTATCCGTTCATCGCGGAATCGTCGACGCTGTTTCAGCGGCAGATCGGCGTGTCCGGCCCGGTCTATGCGGCGATCTTCGGCGTGACCGTGCTCGGCTACCTGATCGGCTCGAGCGCGTTCGCGCGGACCAGCACGCGCTGGAAGCCCGATTCGGTCATCGCGGTGGCGGCCGTCGTCAATCTGGCCGGCGCCACCGTGCTGTGGATCGGCGGCACGATCGCCCCGACGGCCGTAGCGGCCCTGGTCGTGCCGATGTTCGTCGTGATGATCGCCGTCGGGATCGCGATTCCGGCCTGCCAGTTCGCGGTGATGCAGCCGTACACGAAGATCGCCGGCACGGCGTCGGGGCTGTTCTTCTTTATCCAGATGGCGATCACGGCCGCGTGCGGCGGCGTGCTGGCATCGCTGTCGGACGGTACCGCGCGCCCGATGATCGTCGTCACGGCCGGCGCGAGCGTCGCGTTCGCCGCGGTGGTGGTCGGCTTTCGCGAGCGGCGCGTGACCGGCGATACGCGCTTCGCGCCGGGTAGCCGTTCCGCTGCCGAGCGCTGAGCGGCAGCCGTCGGGGCGGCGCGCGGCGGCCTGGCGGCCCCCGCGCAACCCGTGTTTCCGCGAGGCGTCGGCATGGAAAGGATCATGTAATGTAGCGGCCTGTCGCTGACCTTACCGGAATCCCCATGCGTGTGCTGCTCGTCGAAGATAATCCGAACCTGGCCCAGTCGCTGAACGACGCGCTGAGCGCCGCGCGCTTCGCGGTCGATCACATGGCGGACGGCGAGGCGGCGGACCACGTGCTGCGCACGCAGGATTACGCGCTGGTGATCCTCGATCTCGGGCTCCCCAAGCTCGACGGGCTGGAGGTGTTGCGGCGGCTGCGCGCGCGCCGCAACCCGGTGCCGGTGCTGATTCTCACCGCGCACGGGTCGGTCGAGGACCGCGTGAAGGGGCTCGATCTCGGCGCCGACGACTATCTCGCGAAGCCGTTCGAGCTGACCGAACTGGAAGCGCGTGCCCGCGCGCTGATCCGGCGCAGCCTCGGCCACGAGCATTCGCGCGTCGAGTGCGGGCCGCTTTCGTATGACAGTATCGACCGCAGCTTTCATCTCGCGGGCGAGCCGCTGTCGCTCACGCCGCGCGAGCGCTCGGTGCTCGAGGTGCTGATCCTGCGCAACGGCCGCGCGATCAACAAGGACACGCTGTCGGAGAAGATCTTCGGGCTCGACGAGTCGGTCAATGCCGATGCGATCGAGATCTACGTGTACCGGTTGCGGAAGAAGCTCGAAAACACGGGTGTCGCGATCGTCACGTTGCGCGGGCTCGGTTATCTGCTGGAAGCGAAGGCGGAGACGGCCGAGTGAACCGTCCCAACGCGCACTTGCCTTGCATGGGACCGGAATTCCCCGCTGCGCCCCTTCGGGCGGTCCGGCGGGAGGCATGATGCCCCGCCCGAACCTGCGCACGCAGGTCGCGCTGTGGCTGCTGCTGCCGCTGCTCGGGCTGCTCGCGCTCGACTCGTGGCTCACGTACCAGCGTGCGATGAGCGCCGCGCACGTCGCGTTCGACCGTACGCTGTCGTCGTCGCTGAAGTCGATTCGCGAAGGCGTGCGGCTCAACGACGGCGAGATCGAGGTCGACCTGCCGTATCTCGCGCTCGAAATGCTCGAATCGAGCGACGGCGGCAAGATCTACTATCTGATCCGCGAAGACAACGGCCACACGATCACCGGCTATCCGGACCTGCCGCTGCCGCAGGGGCGCGACGCGGGCGACGGCGCGCTGTTCGTCACGCGCTACTACGACGTCGTCTATCGCGGCGAGCAGTTGCGGATGGCCGCGCTGCGCATCCCGGTGCACGATGTGCCGACCGCGCAGTCGCGCATCGTGTGGGTGATGGTCGGCGAGACGATCGAGGCGCGCCAGGCGCTCGCACGCGAGATCCTGGTCGGGTCGCTGCTGCAGGAGGGGCTGCTCGTCGTGCTCGCGCTCGGGATCGTGTGGCTCGGCGTCGGGCGCGGGCTGCGGCCGTTGAACCGGCTGTCGGCCACCGTCGCCGCGCGCAGCGAGGACGACACGACACCGCTCGACACCGGTGCGATGCCGAGCGAACTGGCGCCGCTCGTCGATTCGATCAACCAGTACATCGGCCGCACGCAGCGGATGCAGGTCGCACGGCGTCGCTTCTTTGCCGATGCGGCCCATCAGTTGAAGACGCCGCTCGCGGCCGTGCAGGCCGGCGTCGAGCTCGCGCTGCGGCCCGACGAGCAGCCGCGCGCGAACGGGCATCTGCGGCGCGCGAACGGCGCGGTGCGGCAGGCCGCGAAGATCGTCCAGCAACTGCTGTCGCTGTCGCGGCTCGATTCCGACAGCGGCCATGCGGTCGCGCACAAGCCGGTCGCACTGCACCGGCTCGCGCGCAGCGTGACGCTCGACTGGTCGCCGGTCGCCCGTGCGCGCGACATCGATCTCGGCTTCGAGCACGAGGCCGACGTCGACGTGCTCGGGCAGTCCGATCTGCTCGGCGAGATGATCGGCAACCTGATCGACAACGCGATCCGCTATGCGGGCGACCATGCAGTGATTACGGTGCGTGTGTCGCGCGACGGCGAGCACGCGCGGCTCGACGTGATCGACAACGGGCCGGGCATTCCGGTGGACGAACGCGACGCGGTGTTCGAGCGCTTCCATCGCGGCAGCAAGACGCAGACGGTCGAAGGGACGGGGCTCGGGCTGTCGATCGTGCGGGAGATCGCACGCGTGCATCAGGGCGGCGTGACGCTCGCCGATGCGGCCGGTGGCGGGCTGGTCGTGACGATCCGGCTGCCGGTGGCGGTGACCGAGCCAGTTCAGCGCGCCGCATGACGACGCTGCAAGCGGCTGCTTCCCGACGGTGAGGGTGACAGGGTACCGTCAGTGCGGCTCAGTCGCCGAACCCGATCTCCGCTTCGACCGGCTGACCGATCTCCAGCCACCCACCGGCGCCTTCGACGACGATCGCATTGATGCCGAACGTCAGCGCGTCGTCGTAGTTCGGGTTCGCGCGATAGCCCTGCATCGTGTCGGTCGGCTCGTGCGGCCAGGCGGGATCGGGCGCGCCGGTGGCCTGGTCGATCGTCGGCATCGGGCAGCGCGTGCACAGCTTCACGAGGCGCAGCCGCACGGGCGTTTCGCCATGGGTGTCGAGGTGTTCGACGAAGTCCTCTTCGTACGCATCGAGATCCGACACGACGATGTTCGGGCGGAAGCGGTTCATCGGAATCGCCGGCGCGCCTTTCGCGGCGAGCCGAGCGTTCAGGTCGTCGAGCGACGACTGGCCGATCACGAGCAGCGGATAGCCGTCCGAGAACTGCGTATGCGTATCGATCTCGCCGGTCCATTTGCGGTTGCAGCCACGGCGTGAGCCGGACCCGAAGCGTGCGAGCTTCGTCGGCGTGCCGAGGTAGTCGGTGAGCCACGCGGCCGTTTCGGCCCCCGTGTCGATCGCGTCGACGGTGTCGCGCCAGACGGTCGCGGCCATCTTCGGCGTCGCGGGCGTTGCGTCGCCGTCGAGCGGCGTGCGGAGTTCCGGCATGCCCGGCGCGTTCAGCACGAGCGCATCGCTGTCGAGCGCCGTGCGGATCAGTGCGAGGCGCGGGTGCGTGCGCTGCGTGATCATCTGCCCGTCGGGATCGGTGATCAGCCAGTGGCGGTCATACGCGAGGCCCGTTTCGAGCAGTTGCGCCCGCGTGAGCGCAATGCCGGCGCAGGATTTGATCGGGTAGACGAAGAGTTCGGTGATGGCTGGCATGACGCTGGCTGAACGCAGGATGGTCGAGTTGCGATTGTGCCAGATCGTGCCGAAGCCGTTGGAGCGGTTGCACGCTGCCGTGCGGCCGTTCAGGCGAGCGGAAAACCCGTGTCGAACGTCGTGCGGACGTCGAGCGGCTGGCGCAGCAGCCCGGCCTTCAGGTAGAAGTCCGCCGTGCGCTGCTGTTCGGCGATCACCGTTGCGTCGATCGGCAGCCAGCGCGTGTTGCGGCGCTCGAACTGCAGCTTCGCGGCGGCCGGCGGAATGCCGATGATGCGCGCGAGCGCCGCCGAGTATGCGTCGGTATGCCGGTACGACCACGTCTGCGCGCGCACGACGCGCCGCAGGAAATCGTGCAGCACGTCGCGCTTCGATGCGATCGCCGCGTCGGTCGCCGCAAGATAGCTGAGGCCCGACCAGAGCCCCCGGCCGTTGACCAGCACGCGTGCGCGGCCGCTCGTTTCGGCAAGCGCCGTGTAGGGCTCCCAGGTCGCCCATGCATCGATCGAACCGGTTGCGAGTGCAAGCATCGTGTCGGCCGGCGGCAGGAAGCGGAACGACACGGCATCTGGTGGCAGGCCGGCCGCGTCGAGCGCCTTCAGCGTGACGAAATGGCCGATCGAACCGCGCGTGGTGCCGATGCGCTTGCCCTTCAGGTCGGCCGCACCTTTCAGCGCGGCGTCGGGCCGCACGAGCACGGCGGTGCCGTACGGATCGGAACGATTCGCGCCGATCACCTTGATGCGCGCGCCCGATGCGAGCGCGAAGATCACCGGCGCGTCGCCGATCGGCCCGCAGTCGACGGCTGCCGCGTTCAGCGCTTCGGCGAGCGGTGCGGCGGCCGGAAACTCGGTCCACGCGATGTCGTACGCGAGGCCGTTCAGTTCACCGGCCGCTTCGAGCAGCGCGCGCAGCCCGCCTTTCTGGTCGCCGGCGCGCAGCAGCGGCCGTGCGCCCGATTGCGCGCGCAGCGCGGCAGGCGCCGCGGCGATCGTGGCGAGGGCGCTCGCTTGCGCGAGGAAATGGCGTCGGGTCGGATTCATCGTCAAGTTCGGTCAGGGGAAAGGTTCGGGGAGTCAATGCGGAAGCCCGGCCTGCACGTCGCGCACGGGTTCCGTGTCGACGCGCAGCAGCAGGGCGGTCAGCGCGTCGCCGCCGGCGGCCGGCGTGGCGGGTCGTGCAGCCGCATCCGAGCGGCACAGCAGGTCGGCATCCGACCAGCCGGCACTGCCCGGCAACGCGCGCGCCCGCAGCCAGCCCCGGCGATCGGCGAGCAGCTGTGTGCCGCCGAGCGCCTCGGGCGCGACACCGGCGATCGTCGCGAACGCGCGCCACGCATCGGGCGTCGTCGCGACGCAGTTCGCGCGTGTGCCGGTCGAAGGCGCCACGGACGCGCTGCGTTCAGTGACGAGCAAGGTTTGCCAGCGCGCGTCTTCCGGCGGTGGCGCCGCGCCCGGCGCGAGCGCGACGATGCGCACGCGCTGGCCTTCGCGCCAGCGATCGAGCGATTGCGGCGCGGCGTCGCCGCAGCGCACGTCGAGCGCCGGCAGCGGGACGGGCACCGGCCACGCGCCTTCCGCCTGCGCGCCGCTGCCCGCGGCCAGCGCCTTCAGGTAGTCGAGTACGGCCCACGTGTCCTGCGGGCCGAGTGTCGCGGCGAAACCGGGCATCGTCGATGCGCCGTGCTCATCGTGCGTGCCGTGCCGCACACGCCAGAACAGTTCGCCGTCGAGACGGCGCGCAAGCAGCGCACCGGCGAAGGTCGGCGGCCAGTGCGCGAGCGTGGCCGCGAGCGGCCCTTCGCCCCGGCCGTCCACACCGTGGCAGGCCGCGCAGTGTTGCGCATACAGGTGCGCTCCGCGCATCACGTTCGATACGGAAAACGGCGCGGGATCGCGCTGGAAACTCGTCGGCACGGCGGGCGCGAGCCACAGCGACGACGGCGGCCACGGGGCGAACCATGCGACGGCCAGCGCGGCGATCGCCGATGCGGTACGCCACTTGCGCGAAGCGAGCGCGATGCCGGCGAGCACGACGGCGAGCGCCGTCACTGCACTGGCGAACGCGAGTTGCCGCGTGAGTCCTGCATCGATGCGCAGCGTTTCGAGCGCGATGCGGTGCGTCCACGGCCAGGCAGCCTGACCGTCGGCGTCACCGGTCAGGCCGGCCGCGTGCAGCACATGTGCCAACGCGACTTGCGCGCGATACAGCAGTTGCAGGAAGGCGATGGCCCAGTCGGCGAACGGCGGTGCGTTCATCGCGCGCGCCTGAGCCGTGCAGCAACCGGACGTCGAACGGCTCCCCGCATTTACCAGCTCGCGTCGAGCCCGAGATGCCGCAGCGCGTCGTGGCGCAATTCGGCGAGGCGCGGGTCGCCGCGATGGCGCGGGTAGGGCAGGTCGACGTGCAGTTCGGCGACGATTCGTGCCGGGCGCGGCCCGAATACGATCACACGCTGCGCGAGGAACAGCGCTTCCTCGACATCGTGCGTGACGAGCAGCGCCGAGAACCCGTCGCGTTGCCACAGCGCGGTCAGTTCGGCCTGCATCGTGAGGCGGGTCAGCGAATCGAGCTTGCCGAGCGGCTCGTCGAGAATCAGCAGGCGTGGATCGTTGACGAGCGCGCGGGCGAGCGCGACACGCTGTGCCATCCCGCCGGACAACTGGTGCGGGAACACGTTCGCGAAGTCCTGCAGCCCGACGCGCGCGAGCGCATCGTCGACGCGATGCTGCGCGGTTCGCGCCACGCCGCGCGCTTCGAGGCCGAGCGCGACGTTCGCGCGCACGCGTCGCCACGGGTACAGCGTCGGGTCCTGGAACACGACGATGCGCGACGGATCGGGTTGTTCGATCGGCACGCCGTCCTGCGCAATTGCGCCTTGCCGCGCGGCATCGAGCCCCGCGACGAGGCGCAGCAGCGTCGATTTCCCGCAGCCGCTCGGGCCGAGCAGCGCGACGAATTCACCGGCCGCGACCGACAGCGTGACGTCGTCGAGCACCGGCAGCGCACCGCCGGGGCCGTCGAACGCATGGCTCACGCGGCGGATGTCGATGCGCGCACCGCGCGGCGGCGTGATGGTGGAAGAAGCGGCGGGCGCTGCGGTAACGGACGGTTCGAGTACGGCGGCACTTACCATTTGACGGTTCCTTTCTGCCACGCGAGCACACGGTCGCGCACCGCGAACAGCAGCGCGATCAACCCGGAAAACAGCAACGCCATCACGATCAGCGCCGCATACATGTTCACGTACGACGCCCAGCCCTGCGCCCAGCTCAGGTACCAGCCGAGCCCCGACTTGACGCCCATCATCTCGGCGACGACCAGCACGGTGAACGACGCACTCAGCCCCATGAAGATGCCGACGAACACGTGCGGCAGCGCGGCCGGAATCGCGACGCGCAGCACGAGGAAGCGCGCGTTCGCGCCGAGCGTGCGCGCGACGTCGTAGTACTGCTTGTTGACACTTGCGACGCCCGACCACGTGAGCACCGCGACCGGGAAACCGGTGGCGAGCGCGATCAGGAACGCGGCGGCCGAATAGCTCGACGGGAAGAAGTAGAAGGTGAGCGGCAGCAGCGCGGTGGCCGGCACGGGGCCGAGCACGCGCAGCACCGGATGCACCCAGTAGCCGATCCGGCGCGACCAGCCGATCGACACGCCGACCGCGAAGCCGACGGCCACGCCATAGGCAAACCCGAGCGCGAGCAGCTTCAGCGTATTGCCGGCGCTGCCCAGCAGGCGCGGCCAGTCGTCGACGTAGACCTCGATCAGCGCCTGCGGCGGCGCAAAGAACGGCGTCGGCAGCCAGCCGGTTTTCGCGGTGGCGATTTCCCACGCGGCGAGCACGAGCGGCAGCGCGACGAGCCACGGGCCGGCCGGGCGCACGCGTGCGAGCCGCGTGCGCGTCGCGGGGACGAGATGACCGAGTGTCGCGGCGGCGAGTAGCAGCGCGGCGATCGTCCACGCGGCCGTGCCGAACGTGTCGGTATACGCCCAGTCGCTGAAGCCGACGACGCGGTTCGGCCACAGGTGCGTGAGCGCGCCGAGCGCCGCCCAGGCGAGCGCGGCCGCGATCCCGGTCGGCCAGGTGCGCGCGCGGCGCGCTTCGGCGGCCAGCGTGGCTTCGCACGCCGTGCAGGCGATGCGCGCGGGCGCGGCCGGTTTGCCGCCGGCAGGCGCCGAGGCGGTGCGAGCCGTGGAAGCGTGTTCGATCGTCGACATCGCGTTACCCCAGTACGTTGGCGTAGACCTGCTGCGCGAAACGCTGCGGGTCCGTGCTCTTCTTCAGCACGCTGATGCGGCGGAAATCGTCCGCATAGAACGCGATTTCCTGCTGCAGATCGACGTTGGTCGGGTGATGCGTGTAGGTGAGCGTCGCGTACAGCTTGCGCAGATCCTCGGGGCTGATCTTCGGCGAATACTTCGCGAACACCTTCGCGGCTTCGTTCGGGTTGTCGTGCGTGTATTCGGTGGCCTGCACGATCGAGCGCGCAAGCGCGGCGGCCGACGGCCGGTCGTTGCGGACGAGATCGCCGCGCGCGCCGATCACGCAGCACACCTTGCGCGCGTATTCGCCGGACAGGTTCGTCGCGAGTTCCGTGTACGCGCCGTTGCTGCGCTTTTCGAGCAGATAGAGATTCGGGTCGCCGTCGGCGATCGCGTGGATCTCGCCCTTGTCGACCGCGACGCCGAGCAGGTCGGCCGGATACTGCCGCCACGTGATGTCGCGCTCGGGATCGATCCCGTTCTTCGCGAGCAGGATCGAGAAGAAGTGTTTGCCGGGCGCGGCCAGATCGCTGACGCCGACCGTCTTGCCCTTCAGCGCCTGCAGCGTCGTGACGCCGGCCGCCTTCGCGCCGAGCAGCCGCACGCAGCCGCCGTGCGAACTGCCGATGATCTTCACGTCGAAGCCGGCTTCGAGGGGCTTCAGCCAGCGGTGGATCATCCCGACCGCCGCATCGGCCTTGCCGGTCGCGATCGATTCGAGCAGTTGGTCGGTCGAGCCGCTGTAGTTGATCAGCTCGACCTTCAGGCCGTTTTTCTCGAAGAAGCCGCGCTCCTGCGCAACGACGATCGGCGTCAGGCAGAACGCGTTCTGGTTCCACGCGAAGGTGAGCTTCTTCAGCGGCGGCGCGGACCATGCCTTGCGGCCGAGCGTGATCGCCGGCACGGCGAGCGCGGCGGCGCCGGCCGCGCGCAGCAGCTTGCGGCGTGTGTCGTCGTGCGCGTCGGCGGGCGCGGGTGCGGTGGTTCGGGTCATGTGGTCTGGTCTCCGGTCGTGCGGAAAGGCGCTCAGTCGAGCAGGTCGGGTTCGTCGGCGACGACGCGCGCGAACAGGCTGTCGAACGCATGCAGCGCGCCCTCGGGGCCGCCGATCTGGCCGTGTGTGTGGCGCGCGGTGGCGTGATCGATCGGCTGCGGCGTGCCGGCCGCTTCGGCCAGCAACTGCGTGTGCGCGGCGTTGTCGAGCGCGATGTACCACCACGCGGCGGCCTCGACCGTCGGGCCGGCCGTCAGGATCCCGTGGTTCTTCAGGATCACGCCCTTGTGCGTGGTGCCGTCCGGTTTCGCGAGCGCATCGGCAATCCGTGCGCCTTCGCTCGTGTCGACGACCATCCCCGTGAAGTCGTCGAACAGCGCGTGATCCTCATAGAACACGCAGGCGTCCTGCGTGAGCGGATCGAGCGGGCGGCCAAGCGTCGACCACGCCTTGCCGTAGGTCGAATGCGTGTGCGCGGCGGCGACGACGTGCGGATGGGCTTCGTGGATCGCCGCATGGATCGCGAACGCGGCCTTGTTCAGCGGCCGCGTGCCGATCGCGGTTTCGCCGCGCGCGTTCACGAGCAGCAGGTCGGACACCTTGATCTGCGAGAAATGCACGCCGAGCGGATTCACCCAGAAATGGTCGGGCAATTCGGGGTCGCGCGCGGTGATGTGGCCGGCGAGGCCCGACGCGAAACCGAAGCGTGCGAACAGGCGGAACGCGGCCGCGAGCCGCTCCTGACGGTGGCGGCGTTCGGCGGCGATGTCGATGCGCGGCGCGGGCGCGTCGAACCAGAAATGCTGGCGCGGTGCTTCGGCGAGTTCGAGGCCCGACGCGGTGCGGACGGGCGAGGAAAGGACAGCGGACATGATGAGGTATCGCTCCGTTGGGCTCAGGCAGCGTGGCGCGCCGCGTCGCGTGCGGCGACGGCGCTGCGCACGCGCGGAATCAGTTCGCGGCCGTAGTCGATCGCGTCTTCCAGCGGGTCGAAGCCGCGGATCAGGAACGTCGCCACGCCGAGGTCGTAGTAGTCGAGCAGCGCATCGGCAACCTGTTCGGGCGTGCCGACCAGCGCCGTCGAGTTCGACCGCGCGCCGGTGAGCTTCGCGATCTCGGTCCACAGCCGCTTGTCGACGCGCGAGCCGCGATCGGCGGCGGCGAGCAGGCGGCGCGCGCCTTCGCTCTGCTGCGGGCCGCCGGCGCCGAGGCCGGCCGCTTCGCGCAGCCGGCGCGTTTCGTCGAGGATGCGGTGCGCGCGCGACCACGCTTCGTCTTCGGTCGCGGCGAGGATCGGGCGGAACGACACGGAGAAGCGCACCTGCCTGCCGTGCTTCGCGGCTTCGGCGCGCACGCGGGTCGTCAGGTCGCGCACCTGATCGAGCGATTCGCCCCACAGCGCGTAGACGTCCGCGTGCTTGCCGGCCACTTCGAGCGCGGCTTCCGATGCGCCGCCGAAATAGATCGGCACATGCGGCTGCTGGAACGGTTTCACTTCCGAAAAGCCCTGCTTGAAGCGGTAATGCGCGCCGTCGTGATCGAACGGCTGCGTCTCGGTCCAGATCCGTCGCAGGATGCCGAGGTATTCGTCGGTGCGCGCGTAACGTGCGTCGTGGTCGAGGAAATCGCCGTCGCGTTGCTGCTCGCTGTCCGAGCCACCGGAGATGAAGTGCACGGCGAGCCGGCCGCGGCTGAACTGGTCGAGCGTCGCGATCTGCCGTGCGGCGAGCGTCGGCGCGGTGAAGCCCGGACGATGCGCGAGCATGAAGTGGATGCGCTCGGTCGCGGCGGCCGCGAACCCGATCGTCAGCGTAGCCGACGGGCCGGTCGAATGGTGCGGCACGAGGATCCGGTCGAAGCCGGCCGTTTCGTGGGCGCGCGCGAAGTCGCGCACGTAGTCGGGATCGACCACGGGGCCGGACGCCGGGTGAATCTCCGACTGCTTCTGGCTCTGAATCATGCCGATGAATTCGACGCTCATCTGGGTCTCCGGTGCAGGGATGTCCCGGCACACGGCCGGGCAGGAATGGAGCGCAGGTTAACGCCGCGATCATGCGGAATGGAAATAATCAATCACGATTTGAATATCAGATTTGCATGGTTTGGGCGCGTGTGCGCTGCGCATACGCTGTGGGCTCACGAACGATCGGGCGCGCGGGCGCCAGCGAATCCGGCGCCGCGCGTTCCGGATCGCCGGCTTCACGAGAAGCCGCGCGGCGCGGCGATCGATTGCCGCGCGTGCCGTCTTTCCGTCGCGTTTGCCGCCTGTCCGTACTACCCAGGGAATCCGTTTCGATGTCCGCCAGCCTTGCCGCTTCCTCGCCGTCTCCGCAGCCTTCGCTGCGCCTCCTGCCCACCGACGATGTCGACGACGCGCGCGTCGCCGCGCTGCTCGACCGTCTCGCGCCCGAACTCGCCGCGGATGCGGCCCGCAATGAC
The DNA here is from genome assembly GCF_905339975.1 of Burkholderia sp. BCC1999. Taxonomy (NCBI): domain Bacteria; kingdom Pseudomonadati; phylum Pseudomonadota; class Betaproteobacteria; order Burkholderiales; family Burkholderiaceae; genus Burkholderia; species Burkholderia sp. BCC1999. Next base: position 115,218 of record NZ_CAJPHP010000023.1, read on the forward strand.
GTCGACGGCCGTTTTCCGCACGAGAACTTCGCACGGCTGCATCGCGCGGGGCTGATCGCGCAGGTCGTGCCGCGCGAGCATGGCGGCGCCGGTGCGACGCTCGCTCAGGCGAGCCGGATCGTGGCCGCCGTCGCGCGGGCCGATCCGGCAACGGCGCTGGTGCTGACGATGACGTACCTGCAGCATCGCGCGCTCGGCCGCGCCGACAACCGCTGGCCGGCCCAGGTGCGGCGCGCGGTGTTCGACAGCGCGGTCGCGCATGGCGCGCTGATCAACGCGCTACGCGTCGAGCCGGCGCTCGGCTCGCCGTCACGCGGCGGATTGCCGGCGACCATTGCGCGGCGCGACGGTGACGGCTGGAGGCTGTCCGGCCACAAGCTGTACAGCACCGGCATTCCGGCGTTGCGCTGGCTGGCCGTGTGGGCGCGCACCGATGAACCGGAGCCGCGCGTCGGCGTATTCCTCGTGCCGCGCGACCGCGATGCCGATGGCGACCGCATCCGCGTGATCGAAAGCTGGAACCACCTCGGTTTGCGTGCGTCGGGCAGTCACGAAGTCGTGTTCGACGATGTGCGGCTGCCAGCCGATCACGCGGTCGACGTGCGAACGCCGGACGCGTGGGCCGTGTCGACTGCAACCCATGCGGATGCCGACGCGCAGGCCGACCAGCAGGCGTGGATGGTCGCGCTGCTCGGCAGCCTGTACGACGCGGTCGCGCGGGCGTCGCGCGACTGGCTGGTCGGATTCGCGACGACACGTGCGCCGAGCGGGCTCGGTGCGCCGCTCGCGACGCTGCCGCGTGTGCAGGAAGCGGTCGGAGAAATCGAGGGCTGGCTGCATGCGAACCGCGTGCTCCTCGACGATCACATCGTGCGCACCGACGCGGGCAATGCGCCGCCGGTGACGACGAGCGGCCTCGTCAAGCGCACCGTGACCGAGCAGGCGATCCGCACGGTCGAGCAGGCGTTGAAGCTGTCGGGCAATCACGGGCTGAGTCGCACCAATCCGCTCGAGCGGCACTATCGCGATGTGCTGTGCAGCCGCGTGCATACGCCGCAGGACGACGCGATCGCGGTGGCGGCGGGGCGGGCGGTGCTCGACGCGGCGAGCCGGGGCGAAACGAAGAGCGAAACGAAGAGCGAAACGGAGAGCGAAACGGAGAGCGAAACGGAGAGCGAAACGGAGAGCGAAACGGAGAGCGAAACGGAGACGGGCGGGGCGTCGGTCAGCGAGACCGGACGCGGCCGCAGCGATGCGTGATTGGAGCACGGCTGGCGCGGGCGTTGATCGGGCGGCGCAATGTCGCCGCCGCCCGGTACGGTCAAGCGGCCTTGCCGTGCGTCTGTTCGGGCAACGAGAACGCCGTGCGCGCATGCGCGGCGACGGCGGCAAGCGGCGCATCGAGGCGGGCCGCATCGTGCCGGCGCAGCAGCCACAGGTCGATCTGCGGCTTGAAATCGGCAAGCGGCACGATGTCGAGCGCATCGCGCAGCGGGCTGCCTTCGACGAGCGGCAGCGGCATCAGCCCGATGCCGAAGCCGTTCGCGACGCTCTGCAGTTGCAGGTCGCGGCCGTACGTGTCGAGCGTGACCGGCATCGGCAGGCCCTGCGCGTCGAGCGCGCGCCGCAGGCCCGCGCGAAAGCCGCAGCCGTCGGGATTGAGTACCCAGCCGCGCGCGTGGCAGTCGGCGAGCCGGTAGCTGCGGCGCGGCCAGTCGCCCTTGCGGCCGACCGCGACGAGCCGCGTGGCCAGCAGCCGTTCGCCCGCGACCTGCGCCGGCAGCACCATTTCGCGTGCGAGAAACACGAGCGCCGCATCGAGTTCGCGGCGCGCGACACGCTCGACGAGCATGCCGCCCCAGGCCGTCGTGACCTGGGTCGCGAGGGCGGGCCATTGAGTGGCGAGTTCGGCGATCAGCGCGGGCAGCATCAGTTCGCCGAGCCCCTGCGTGAGCCCGATCCGGAATTCGCCGGCGGGCGGCTGCTCGCCGGCCGTCAGCTCGCGCAGCGCATCGACCTCGCGCAGGATCGCGCGACACTGCTCGAAAACCTGCCGGCCGATGTCGGTCGGGCGCGGCGGTTTCGTATTGCGGTCGAGCAGGATCACGCCGAGCGCTTCCTCGAGATTCTGGACGCGCCGCGTGATCGCGGGCTGCGTCATCCCGAGCTCGGCCGCGGCCTGGCTCAGGGTCTGGCAGCGGACGACCGCTGCAAAAGCGTCGATATCGCTAATTTTCATGTTTGTTCTGCATGGTCTTTCGGGTGCATCATGACGATCCATCATATTCGGCATCATATTCGAGGAGACAGCCGATGAGTACGCTTTCGTTGCAGCAGACGCCGCTGCGTCCGTTCGTCGACGGTCTGGGCGCGCTGCTCGCATCCGGTGCGAATGAGGCGCGCATTCTCGACGAGGGCGGCGCGCTGCTCGCCGCCCTCGTCGAACACGACGACTGGTTGCCCGACGCGTTCGCGCAGCCCGATCCCGAGCGCTATCGGCAATACCTGCTGCATCTCGACCCGGACGAGCGGTTCTCGGTCGTCAGCTTCGTGTGGGGGCCCGGCCAGACGACGCCGATCCACAACCACACGGTGTGGGGGCTGATCGGGATGTTGCGCGGCGGCGAGTTCTCGCAGCCGTACCGGTTCGACGCCGCGGGCAAGCCGGTGGCGGCGGGCGACGCCGTGCGGCTGGCGCCGGGCGAGGTCGAGGCCGTGTCGCCGCGCATCGGCGACGTCCATCGCGTGACCAACGCGTTTGCCGACCAGGTGTCGATCAGCATCCACGTGTACGGCGCGAACATCGGCAAGGTCGAGCGCGCGGTGTTCCTGGACGACGGCACCGTGAAGCCTTTCGTGTCAGGCTATTCGAATGCCTGACGCAACGCCCGTCGGCGTGGCCCGTTGCGGGTGCGCGCCGGCAGGCTCAAGATCGATCCGTTTCGCTTTCTTCACCGACTTCAACGTATTCAACACCGAGACATCGTGACGCAATCCGCCGATTCCCTTTCCCGTTTTCCCGCTGCGTCGTACCAGGACGTACGCGCACGCCTGCTCGCCCGCGACGAGCTCGCGCTGATCGACGTACGCGAGGAAGATCCGTACGCACAGGGCCATCCGCTGTGGGCCGCCAACTTTCCGCTGTCGAAGCTCGAACTCGACGCGTGGACGCGCATTCCGCGCCGCGACACGCCGATCGTCGTGTTCGGCGAAGCGCTCGGCGAGGATCTCGCGCCGCGCGCGGCCGAGAAGCTCGCGCAGCTCGGCTACACCGACGTGCGGTTGCTCGACGGCGGTCTCGTCGGCTGGCAGGCCGCGGGCGGCGAACTGTTCATCGACGTGAACGTGCCGAGCAAGTCGTTCGGCGAATGGGTCGAGGCCGAGCGCCATACGCCGTCGCTGTCCGCGCAGGAGGTGCAGGCGCTGATCGATGCGAAGGCCGATGTCGTGATCGTCGACGCGCGCCGGTTCGACGAATACCAGACGATGAACATCCCGACCTCGACGAGCGTGCCGGGCGCGGAGCTCGTGCTGCGCGTGCGCGCGCTCGCGCCGGATCCGAAAACGCAGGTAGTCGTCAACTGCGCGGGCCGCACGCGCAGCATCATCGGCACGCAGTCGCTCGTCAACGCGGGACTGCCGAATCCGGTCGCGGCACTGCGCAACGGCACGATCGGCTGGACGCTCGCGGGTCAGACGCTCGAGCGCGGCGCCGCACGCCGTTTTCCGGACGAGATCGACGCGACGCAGCGCGCGGACGCGCGTCAGGCCGCACGCGCGGTGGCCGAACGCGCCGGCGTGCCGCGCATCGCGCTGGCCGACGTCGCCGCGCTCGACGAGCCGGGCCGCACGCTGTACCGCTTCGACGTACGCACGCCGGAGGAATACGAAGCCGGCCATCTGCCGGGCTTTCTGAGCACGCCGGGTGGCCAGCTCGTGCAGGAAACCGATCATCACGCGGCCGTGCGCGGCGCACGGATCGTACTCGCGGACGACGACGGCGTGCGCGCGGACATGACCGCCTCATGGCTCGCGCAGATGGGCTGGGACGTGCGCGTCGTGGACCCGGCCGGCGAGGCTGCGTCCGGCGAGCGCGGCCAACCGCCGCGCGACGTGCCGGTGCCGCCGCCCGCGACCGACGTGTCGCCCGCGACGCTCGCGGGCTGGCTGAAGGAGGCTGCGCCCGGCGAACTCGCGATCGTCGACGTGACGGCCAGCGCGAATTACGTGAAGCGCCATATTCCGGGCGCGTGGTTCGCCGTGCGCGCGCAGTTGCGCGACGCGCTCGCGGCGATCCCGCCGGCGAAGCGCTATGTGTTCACCTGCGGATCGAGCCTGCTGGCGCGGTTTGCGGCGGACGATGCGCGTGTGCTGCTGCCAGCGTCGGCCGGCATCTCGGTCCTGACCGGCGGCACGGCCGCGTGGATCGATGCCGGGCTGCCGCTCGAAAGCGGCGAGACGCATCTCGCGTCAGCGCGTGTCGATCGCTACCGGCGCCCGTACGAAGGCACCGACAACGCGGCGGCCGCGATGCAGGCGTATCTCGACTGGGAATACGGGCTGGTCGATCAGCTGAAGCGGGACGGTACGCACCACTTCAACGTGATCTGACCGAGCCGTTGCAACCGGGCGCAACGCGCGCGTCGCGCCCAGCGCCCGGTTCGCGCATGTCAGCGCTTGAACGTATCGACGGCCGTGCGGCCGACGGCAGGATCGTCGGTGAAGAAGCCGTCGATGCCCGCGCGCAGGTATGCCTGGATCTCGCGCACCGAGCCGGCCGTGTTGCGCGTGGCCGGCGTGCCGCCGTCCTTCAGCGATGCGGGCAGGAAGTTGTTCTCCGGGCGGAACGTGTACGGATGCACGACAAGGCCGGCCTCGTGTGCATAGCGCACGTACGGCGTCGGCTGCTGCAGCGTGCCGTCCGCGGCAACCGCAATGATCGAGGTCTTGTACGGGCCGACGCCGTTCGCATAGGTCGCGATCTCGCGCATGCCGTCGCGCGTCGACAGGTCGCCGTAAGTGCGCTTGTCGTTCGCCTTCACGAAGTCGTACGGGCGCTGGCCGGCGTCGTCCATCAACTGTACGAGCTTCCAGTTCGGCTGGCTCGACTTGATCCGGTTGCGGATCGTCTTCAGGTTCGCGACCTCGAACGACTGGATGTAGACGGTCGCCGTGCGCGACGTGTACGTATCCTTCAGCAGCGCGTCGACGAGGCGATCCTCGAGCGGCAGGTTGATCGACTGGAAGTAGGTCGGATGCTTGGTTTCCGGGTACAGGTGGATCGTGCGGCCGGTCTGCGCGGACATCTGCTTCGCGAGCGCGACGATCTCGTCGAACGTCGGGATCTCGAACTGGTCGTTGTACGCGGTGTTCGCGGGGCGGATCTGCGGAATGCGCTCGCGAGCACGCAGCGTCTTCAACTCGGCCAGCGTGAAATCCTCGGTGAACCAGCCGGTCAGCTGCGCGCCATCGATCGTCTTGGTCGCCTTGCGGCTCGCGAACTGCGGCAGCACGGACACGTTCGTCGTGCCCGAGATTTCGTTCTCGTGGCGCGCGACCAGCACGCCGTCGCTCGTCGACACGAGATCGGGCTCGATCACGTCCGCGCCATCCTCGATCGCCTTGCGGTACGACGCCAGCGTGTGTTCGGGGCGCAGCGCGCTCGCGCCGCGATGGCCGACCACCTGGACCTTCGCGGAAATCGGCTGCGTGGGATCGGACGCCACATCGTCGTCGCCGCCGCACGCGGCGAGCAGAAACGCGGCGGCACAGGCGAGAGGGACGTAGCGCAGGGAGGTCGGGCGCTTGAAGAGCATGTCGATGAACCTTCGAAACGGGAGTCGGAAAAGGGCGCTCGCTCCGGCGGCGCGGCTGTCGTGCCGTGCGGCTGGAATCGAACGGTGCGCGATCGTCGCATCGAATAATTACATATGTATTACTTATACCTTTCTGTTGTTGTTTTTTAGGGCGCGATACCCGTGGCCGGACCGCTGGCGATGACCAGGCGCGTGCCGCAATCCGGCCGCCGCAGGCAGGCCGCGCGCCGGATGCACTAAACTTGCGGGAATTTTGCATCGCTGCACCGGGGCCGACGCCCGTCCGGCGCGACGATGCGGCGACTCGCGGGCCGGCGCGGGCGTCCGGCGCCCGTGTGCGACCGGGGCCCGCGCCGGCCGATTTTTCCCGACCCATGACGACTCGAACCGATTCCGCCTTCCTGCTCGGCGACCTGCTGAAGAACGTTTCCCGCTCCTTCTACCTGACGCTGCGCGTGCTGCCCGACGGCATGCGCGACCCCGTCGGCCTTGCGTACCTGCTCGCGCGCGCGGCCGACACGATCGCCGACACCGCGCTCGTCGCGCCCGATCGCCGCGCGGCGCTGCTGACCGACTTGCGCGACGAGATCGAGCGGCTCGGCGACGGCGTGGCGCTGTCGCGTTCGCTCGAGGACGTGACGCGGATGCAGACCGATTCGCACGAGCATGTGCTGCTCGGCTCGATGGCGCCGATGCTCGCGCTGCTGCGCACACAGCCGGACGCCGATCGCGCGTCGATCCGCAAGGTCGTCGCGACGCTCACGTCGGGGATGGAATTCGATTTGCGCACGTTCCCCGACGAGCAGTCGGGGCAGGTCGCGTCGCTGCCGACGCGCGACGAACTCGACCGCTACACGTACCTCGTCGCCGGCTGCGTCGGCGAATTCTGGACCGACATGACCGGCGCGCACACGCGCGCCGCGCGCGGCTGGGATCTGCCGGACATGCGCGAGAAGGGTATCCGTTTCGGCAAGGCGCTGCAGATGACCAACATCCTGCGCGACTGCGCGAAGGACTTGCGCATCGGCCGCTGCTATCTGCCGGATGACGTGCTGGGCGCGCATGGGCTGGCCATGGTCGACCTGATGCAACCCGGTGCGTCGGCGCGCGCGCGCGGCGTGCTGGTCGACCTGTTGCGCGTGACGCTCGACCAGTATCGCGACGCGTGCCTGTATACGCTCGCGATCCCGCGCCGCTTCGTGCGACTGCGGCTCGCGTGCCTGTGGCCGATCATGATCGGCCTCGAAACGCTCGAACTGCTGGCCGGCCACGATGCGTGGCTCGATCCGGCGAAGCCGGCCAAGGTGCCGAGAAAGCGCATCTACCGGATCATGGCGTCCTCGCTCGCGCTGGTCGGTTCGAACACGGCGATCCGCGCGCGCATGGCCGTGCTCGCCGATGCAGTGACCGCGCGGCTCGCCGGCCCGGCATCGCGCTGACTATCGCCGGCGCGTCGCGCCGGCATCCTCCTCGGCCCGCATTCGCCGGGCCGTCCCTGTCCGATTTCCCCCACACGCACTGAAACGTTTTCATGATTTCGTTTCACGAAACATGGGTGTCATGAATGTCAGCGATCCTGCGCGGCGGCGTGAATCGCGGTGTCAGCTGCGATCGCGCATTTGTAAGATGATTTTTGCCGAAGGCGTCTGACGACATTGGACGGTCGCGTTGCACCCGTAAAAATGTAAAGCTAGGGTTTTCACCGGGAAATGCCGGGAAGGCCCGCCGCACAAGCGTTTCAAGGTGTTATGTAACCGCTTGGTGAACCCGTGCGTTGCGTCGATCATACGATGACCGACTGCACGTATTGGGAAACAATTGGTAATCCGTCAGAATCGCGTCGGCATGTACTCGCACATGTGTCAGTCATAAAACCACACCAGAAAAGAAATCATTCTTTGAGGACGGAGAATCAATGAAAAAGCGCGTCGCTTTCGCCATGACGGCAGTGGGCCTTGCAGCCGCTACCGCCGCCCACGCCCAGAGCAGCGTGACCCTGTACGGTATCGTCGACAACGGTATCGCTTGGCAGAACAACTCGTCGGCAGTCGGTGCGACCACGGGTGGTCACTCGAAGGTTCAGATGTCCACCGGCGTGTGGGCAGGCAGCCGCTTCGGCCTGAAGGGCAGCGAAGATCTCGGCGGCGGCACGAAGGCGATTTTCCAGTTGGAAGCCGGCGTCAACACGGCTAACGGCTCGTCGCAGTGGACCAACGGCATCTTCACGCGTCAGGCATGGGTCGGTATGACCAACGCCACGTACGGTACGCTGACGGCCGGCCGCCAGTACACCGCGTACTACACGCTGCTGTCGCCGTACAGCCCGACGACCTGGCTGACCGGCTACTACGGCGCGCACCCGGGCGATATCGACTCGCTGGATACCAGCTACCGCGCGAACAACTCGCTCGTCTACATGTCGCCGAAGTTCTACGGCTTCACGGTCGGCGGTTCGTACTCGTTCGGCGGCGTCGCAGGCGCGACGAACCGCGGCTCGACGTGGAGCGCGGCGATCCAGTACCTGAACGGCCCGGCAGGCATCGCAGTCGGCTACCAGAAGGTCAACAACGCGACGCTGGGTGGCGGCGTGTGGGGCGCGAACTCGACGGTCCAGAACGGCCTGACGGCATCGGGCGACGGCAACCAGCCGGCAGTCTCGTCGATCAACAACGGCTACGCGACCGCGCAATCGCAGCAGCGTATCGCCGTGACGGCGGGCTACCAGTTCACGCCGGCATGGGACATTTCGGCATCGTACTCGAACGTCCAGTACACGCCGGGCGTCGGTTCGTCGTTCCGCAACACGGCCATCTTCAACACGGCTGGCGCCGTGCTGCACTGGAAGGCAGCCGCTCAGTGGGACTTCGCGGCAGGCTACTCGTACACGGCGGCAACGCAGTCGAACGGTATCTCGAGCGCGGCCAAGTACCACCAGGTCACGCTGTCGCAGTACTACAGCCTGTCGAAGCGCACGGGCCTGTACGCAGTTGAAGCTTGGCAGCACGCGAGCGGCAACACGCTGAACGGCAAGGGCAACGCGATCATCTCGGCGACCACGTCGATCGGTGACGGCGTGGGCGCAGGTTCGAAGCAGAACCAGATCGGCGTCGGCGTTGGCATGATCCACCGCTTCTGATGTCGCGCGGCGCGCGAGCGCCGCTTACGGCATGCGGTATGAAAAACCGGCCTTCATTCTGGCCGGTTTTTTTATGGGCGGCACGCATTGCGCGCAGTGCAGGTTCCGTCATTAGCGGGTGTCGAATGGAAGCGGGCGGCGACAACCGTCGAGCCTGACCGGCGCACCGCTCATGCAGTGCATGGCGCAGTGTTCAATCGGTACCATCGCCGGACCACTGATCACTGCGCAGCCTAATCCGTCCAGCGCCCCGCCAGCGCCTGAAACAGCGCCGCCGTATCGGCAAGCCGGTCGGCCTGCGCGCGGGTGCGGTCGAGCGATGTCTGTAACGCCTGCCGTTGCGCGTCGAGCAGGTCGAACGTGCTGATTCCGCCCGCCGCGTAACGGTCGCCGGCAATCGTATTGCTGGCCGCCGCTTCCCGCGCGGCGATATCTCTCGCCTGCAGTTCGGCCGCATCCTGTTCGACCGCGCGCATCGCGTCGGCCACCTGTTGCAGCGCCTGCAGCACGGTTTCCCGATAGCTCGCGAACGCGGCGTCATACGCCGCTTCAGCCGCGCGTTTCTTCGCGCGCAGCTCGCCGCCGTGAAAGAGCGGCTGCGTGAGACCGAGACCGACATTCCACACGTTGAGCCCGCTGACGATATCCGCGATGCGCGTGCGTTCCGAACCGATCCCCGCCGAAATCGAAAAACGCGGGTACAGGTTCGCGGTGGCGACGCCGACGTTCGCGCTCGCCTGGTGCAGCACGGCTTCCGCCGCACGGATGTCGGGCCGTTCGCGCGCGAGCGTCGACGGTAACGTGACGGGCAGCGTGCGCGGCAGCGCGAGTGCATCGAGCGAGAGGTCCGGCAGCTCGGCGTCGGACGGCGGCGCGCCGAGCAGGATCGCGAGCCGGTGGCCGGCCTGCGCGAGGCGGGCCGAGAGCGGCGGCAGCGACGCCTGCGTCTGCGCGAGCAGCGCGCGTTGCGCATGCACGTCGGCCAGCGATACGCCGCCCGCTGCATGGCGCGCTTCGACGATACGCAACTGCCGCGCTTGCGCGTCGACGAGCGCCCGCGTGAGCGCGACCTGTTGCGCGAGCGACGCGCGCAGGATCGCGGTGGCGACGACATTACCCGCGAGCGTCAGCCGCGCGGCGTCGAGCATGTACGCCTGATAGTCGACCTGCGCGCGCAGCGCTTCGAGCGCGCGCCGGTTGCCGCCGAATACGTCGAGCACGTACGACACGCTTACCGACGCGTCATACAGCGTGAACGGCCCCGGGCTCGGCAGGTTGGCCGGCAGCCCGAACGCGGTGGTGTCGACCTGCTCGCGCGTGGCGGACAGGTTCGCGTCGACGCGCGGCAGCATCGTCGCACCGGCTTCGGCTGCATGGTTCTGTCGCGCTTCGTCAAGCCGCGCCCGGGCCTCGGCGAGCGTCGGGCTGTTCTGCCACGCGGTGTCGACGAGCCGGTTCAACGGTGCGGAGCCGAACTGCGTCCACCAGCGCCGCGGCGTGTGCGTGGCCGACGAGAAAGTCTGCGCGTCGCCGGCCGGGCCGCTCGCGCCGGCCGTGGTCGCGGGCGGCTCGCCCCGCGTGTATTGCTGCGTGGCCGGCGCATCCGGTGTGCGGAAATCCGGCCCGACCGCGCAGCCGGCGACGAGCAGTGCGGCGGCGGCGAATGCGCAGCCGCGGGCGGCATGGGAGGCGCGAGGTGAGGCCGGTTTCATCGCGTGCCGCCTAATCGAGCGTGCGCCGGTAGAAACGCAGCGCGACGCCCATCACGACGACGGTGAACAGCGCGACCGGCCAAACGGACGGCCACAGGTCGGCCCAGCCGTTGCCTTTGAGCAGGATGCCGCGCGCGAGGCGGTTGAAGTAGGTGAGCGGCAGCAGGTTGCCGATGAACTGCGCCCACTTCGGCATCCCGGCGAACGGGAACATGAAGCCCGACAGCAGGATGTTCGGCAGGAAGTAGAACACCGCGAGCTGCATCGCCTGCAACTGGTTCTGCGCGAGCGACGACAGCGTGATGCCGACCGTCAGGTTCGCGGCGATGAACAGCAGCGCCGACAGGTAGAGCGCGAACACGCCGCCGACGAACGGCACGTCGAACACGAACCGCGACGCGGCGACGATGATCGACACCTGGATCAACCCGATCAGCACGTACGGGACGATCTTGCCGGTCATCACCTCGAGCGGCCGCACGGGCGTCGCGAGCAGGTTCTCCATCGTGCCGCGCTCGCGTTCGCGCGTGATCGCGAGGCCCGTCATCATCACCATCGTCATCGTGAGGATCACGCCCATCAGGCCCGGCACGACGTTGTACTGCGTGATGCCTTCCGGGTTGTACAGCCGGTGCAGCACGACGTCGAACGCGGCCGGGCGGCCGTTCAGGCGCGCAAGCGGGCCCGTCAGGTCCTTGTCCGCGACGGGCTGCACGAGCCCCGGCAGCGCGCCGATCGCCGACGCCGTGGCGACGGGATCGGTCGCGTCCGCTTCGACGAGCAGCGACGGACGCTCGCCGCGCAGCAGCCGCCGCGAGAAGTCGGCCGGCACGCTCAGCACGAACTGCACGTCGCCGCGTGCGAGCGCATGGCGGCCGGCCGCTTCGTCGGGCAGCGTCTCGACGATGTCGAAGTACGCGGAATTGCGCATCGCGGCGATGAAGCTGCGCGTGAACGGGCTCGCATCCGCGACGATCACGGCGGTCGGCAGGTGCTTCGGATCGGTGTTGATCGCGAAGCCGAACAGCGCGAGCTGGATGATCGGCACGCCGACGATCATCGCGAACGTCACGCGGTCGCGGCGCAGCTGCAGGAATTCCTTCAGCACGATGCTCCACCAGCGCGCGACCGAGAACGATTCGCGCAGGCTTGCCCACGCGTTCATGACGACACCCCGTCGGGCGGCGCGGCCGCGCCGCCCATCATGAAGATGAAGACATCCTCGAGCCCGGTGTCGATCGGCGCGACCTGCAGCGACGTGTCGCGGGCGACCTCGTCGAGCGTCGCGTCGAGCCGCGCGCGATCGCGGCCGCTCACATGCAGCGCCGAGCCGAACACGACCGTCTGGTCGACGCCCGGCATCGCGCGCAGCCGCGCGGACAGTTCGCTCAGGCGAGCGCCGGTGATCGTGCGGGTCGACAGGTGCTGCGATGCGACGATCTCCGCCGACGTACCCTGCGCGAGCAGTTCGCCGTACGCGATGTATGCGAGCTTGTGGCAGCGCTCGGCTTCGTCCATGTAGTGCGTGCTGACGAGCACCGAGATGCCCTGCGCGGCGAGCCGGTGCAGTTCCTCCCAGAAGTCGCGGCGCGCGGCCGGGTCGACGCCGGCGGTCGGCTCGTCGAGCAGCAGCAGCTCGGGTTCGTGCAGCATGCACGCGGCCAGCGCGAGGCGCTGCTTCCAGCCGCCCGACAGCGCGCCCGTGAGCTGGTCGGCGCGGCTGGCGAGGCCGAGCCCGTCGAGCGCGCGCGCGACGGCCGCCTTGCGGTCGCGCATCCCGTACACGCGTGCGACGAAGTCGAGGTTCTCGCGGATCGACAGGTCTTCCCAGTACGAGAAGCGCTGCGTCATGTAGCCGACGCGCCGCTTGATCTGCGCGCTGTCGCGCACGATGTCGTAACCGAGGCAGGTACCGCTGCCCGAGTCGGGTGTGAGCAGCCCGCACATCATGCGGATCGACGTCGTCTTGCCGCTGCCGTTCGGCCCGAGAAAGCCGAAGATCTCGCCGCGCGCGACGCGCAGCGACACGTCCTTCACGACGTGCTTGTCGCCGAACCGCTTGTTCAACCGGTCGACGTCGATCGCGTACGGTGCGGAAGGCGCGTTCATTGCACGCTCACGGCGACGGGCTGGCCCGGATGCAGCTTCGCTGCGTCGGCGACGGCGGGGCGCGCCTCGATCATGAACACGAGCTTGGTCCGGCTCTCGTTGCTGTAGATCACGGGCGGCGTGTATTCGGCCTCGCTCGACACGTAGGTGATGCGCGCGGGCACGTCGGCCGCACAGCCGTCGCAATGGATCGAGACCGCGCGCCCCGGTGCGAGCGACGCAATGGTGGCTTCCGGCACGAAGAAGCGCACCTTCAGGTTTTGCGGCGGCAGCATCTGCACGACCGGATTGCCGGCCTGTACCCATTCGCCGACGCGGTACAGCGTGTCGTACACGCGCCCGGTCGCCGGCGCGGCGACGCGTTTCTGGTCGAGCTTCCATTGCGCCTCGGCCACCGCGGCCTGCGCGGCGTCGACCTGCGCGGCCTGGGCGGCGACCTGTTGCGCGCGACCCGGCAGGCGCGCGACGTCGACCTGTTTCTGCAGTTCGCGCATCTGCGCGGCGGTGGTCTGCGCGGACGTGCGCGAATCGTCGAGCTGCTGCTTCGACAAGCCGCCGGCCGCGTACTGGCGTTCGTCGCGCGCGCGTTGCGCGGCGGCGCGCGCGGCCTGTGCGCTGGCCTGCGCGAGCTGCGCCTGCGTGACCGCGACTTCCGGCGGACGCTTGCCGGTCTGCAGGTCGGCAAGCTGCGCGCGGGCGGCCGCGAGCTGATGCTGCGCCTGCAGCAGCGCGGCCGTTTCGCTGACGGCTTCGAGCGAGAACGCCGGCGTGCCGGCAGCGACGGCCTGACCGCGTGCGACCGACAACTGCGTCAGCGTGCCCGACTGCGACGACGACAGGTACACGAATTCGCCTTCGACATAGCCCTGGTAGGTCGTCCCGTTACCGGTCGACCGCCCGCACCCGGCGAGCAGCGCGACGGCGGCGGCCAGCGCGAGCGGCAGCGCGCGGGCCGCGTTCATGAAGGCCTCCGCGGCGAGCGGGCGCGCGGCGCGGCGGTCGGCGGTTGCAGGCCGGAACCGAGCAGCGCGCGGACGTGCCGGTGCAGCACGTCGCGATCGATCGGCGGCAGGCCGCGCGCGCTTTGCCACAGCTTCGCGGTCGCGAGCGGCAGCATCACGAGCGCGATGATCGAATGGAACAGGAACGCGGGTTCGAGCGCGGGGTTCAGCGTGCCGGCCTGCTGTGCGCCGCGGATGCGTTCGGCGAAACGCCCGACATGCTCGAGCGGAATGCGCCGGACCATCCGCTCGCGCAGCAGCCCGCCTTCGTGGATGATCTCGCGCAGCCAGATCGACGGCAGCCACGGCATGCGGCGCGTGACGTCGAAGAAGCGGTCGACGAGTTCGGCGACGAGCGCGACCGAATCGCTTTCGATCTGCGGCTCGGTCGGCCGCCACACGAACGCGATGGCCTGCGCGATCCGTTCCTCGACGATCGCGTCGAGCAATTGTTCGCGGTTCGTGAAGTAGTAGTGGACCATCGCCGACGTGACGCCGGCGGCGGCGGCGATCTGCGCGACCGTCGTTGCGGCGATGCCGCGCTCGGCGAACAACTGCATCGCGACGTCGAGCATGTGGTCGCGCAGGTCGAAATCGCCCACCGACGGGCGGCGCCCGCGCGGCCTGGCGATGGTGGATTTCGCGTTCATGAAATCGACGCTAATTGATGAGTTAGTTAATTTCAAGGAAGGGTTTTCGCCGCCATTGATCGGGATCAGGCGAGCGTCGAGTGGCGGCGCGGATGGGCAGGGAAGTGACGCGACGACGGGCAGCGTGCCGGTGGTGCAGTGTAGGAAGCGATTAATGCGGAACGGCGGCGCGAAGCCGGCGGAAGGAAAGCTGCGAGGAAACGGTACGGAACGGCAGGGAAGCTGGTCGCGAAGCGGGGGTGGGGGGGGGGGGGGGGGGGGCGCCCCCCCCCGCCCCCCCCCCCCCC